>CAYRFK010000105.1:0-16162 GCA_964423465.1 uncultured Verrucomicrobiota bacterium
ACCGCCCTCTTGACTGGGCCCATAGAAGGGCCGGGCCGCTGGCCCGGCCGTTCGACGGATCCCGGCAGCCATGCAGATTCCGAGAGGCGCCTGCAGGATCAGGTCAATGAAACGGAGATGCGCCCGTGCGCGCGGGCGCATCACAACTCCGCGGCTCAGGTCCGCGGCGGCGCGTCGACGGAGCGGATCACGCCGAGTTTTCCGACCAGGGCGCTGACGATGAAGAAGCCGACGAAGTAGATGGCGCCCAGCGCCGCGAAGGCCGGCGTGAACGAGACGAGCGTCATCTTGGCGATGGTCAGCTGCGACACCGCGCCGACGATTCCGCCAAGGCAGCCGCCGAGGCCGGACACGGTGCCGACCACGTGCTTCGGGAAGACCTCGGCGGGCAGCGTGATGTTGCCCCAGGCGCCGTGGCCGAAGCTGATGGCGGCGAGAATGGCGATCGCAAGGGCGGGGCTGTCGGCCTTCACAATGGCGTAGCAGAGGAGCGGGACCAGGCACGAGATGGAGAACTGGAGGGTCTTGCGCGCGCGGTTGACGGTCCACCCTCGGGCGATCAGCAGTCGCGGGATCGCACCGCCGGCGAGGCTGCCGAGGAACAGGGCGAGCGGCGGGATCCAGACGAAGTAGCCGACCTGCTTGAGGTCGAACCCGCGCTCGCGCTGGAAGTACATCGGGATCCAGAACGACAGGAAGTAGGAGATCGGATCGGTCATCACGCGCGCGGCGATGCAGCCCCACGTCTCCTTCATCCGCAGCAGTCGCGACAGCGGCACCGCGGGAGGGGCCTCGTCGCCGGCGCCGGCCGGCGCGTCGCCCTCGATCAATGCCAGTTCCTCCGGGGAGAGGCGGGGGTGGAGGCGCGGAACCCGGTAGACGGCCCACCACGCCGCAACCCAGGCAAAGCTGAGGATGCCGGCCGTGACGAACGCGGCCTGCCAGCCCCATCGTCCGGCAATCCACGCGGACAGCACGATCGCGAGCACCGACCCCAGCGCCGTACCCGCGTTGAAGATGCCGACACCCAGCGCCCGCTCGCGCATCGGGAACCACTCCGAGACCGCCTTCACGCCGGCGGGGAAGTTGGCCGGCTGCGCGGTGCCGAGGAGGAATCGCGCCACAACGAGATGGCCCAGCGATCCGGCCAGCCCGTGCAATATCGTGAACGCGGACCACGACGAGGCGAAGATCGTCAGGCTCAGCCGCGTGCCCAGCCGGTCGACGAGCTTCCCGCCGACGGCGTACATGATCGCGTAGCTGAAGAGGAAGGCGGCCGTGACCCGCGAGTAGCCGAGCGTGAAGGTCTCCTTGTCCATGCCCCAGTCGATCCGGATCGTCTCGGCCAGTGCGGAGAGCGTGTTGCGGTCGAGGTAGTTCACCGCCGTCGACAGCAGGAGCAGCCCGGCGATCGACCAGCGGAGGTTCGGGATCGGCCGCGGTGTCTCGATGGGCTTCACGTGTGCATCTCCCCTTCCGTATTCACCGACCGCACACCCAGGGTGAAGGTCTCCGGGTTCCAGTCGGCCGTGATCCATCCGCGCGGCTCGATCCCCGCGGCGGCCGCCGGTCGCGTCGATGCCATGGCCATCGCCTCGCCGATCGAAACGCCGGCGAAGCGGACCGCGTTGGCCACGGCGACATTGAGCTTCAGCGCCGATCCGGCGAAGTGCCCCGCGCCGGGCTCGGTGACGCGTCCGGCGCGGTCGAGCACGACGGCGACGCCGCCGAGCACGTAGCGGCCCGGCGCGCACCCCGCGGCGGCAGTCGCATCGGTGACAAGGACCGTCCGGGCCGGGGTCTTCGCGCGGATCATCGCCTTGACGGTGGCAGGCGGAAGGTGATGTCCGTCGACGATCAGGCACGCGGTGAGTTCGTCGGCCGCGAGCTGCTCCCAGACGAGGTTGGGATGCCGCGGCAGCAGGTTGGCGCAGCCATTGCCGAGATGCGTGGAGAGCGTGGCGCCGGCGCGGATCGCTTCGCGGATCTGCTCCGGCGAGGCGGCGCTGTGCCCGATGGCGACGCGGACGCCCATGCGCACCAGCGCCTCGATGAACGGGATCGCCCCCGGCGCCTCCGGGGCCAGCGTGACGAGCCGGATGCGGCCCTGCGCCGCGTCCTGCCGCCGCAGGAAGTCGCCGAGCAGCGGCGGAATGACGTGGACCCGCCGGTGCGCGCCGCGCGGACCGTCGTTGGGGTTGATGTACGGCCCCTCGATGTGGAACCCGGCGATCGAGGGATGATCCGCCGCCACGATCGCGCGGGCGCAGCGGATGAAATCATCCAGCGGCGCGGTGATCAGCGTCGGCAGGAACCGCGTGACTCCGGTCTCCAGCAGGGCATCCGCCGTGCGGCACACAGCCTCCGGGGTCACCGACGGGTCGTTGAAGTCGACGCCGGCAAAACCGTTCACCTGCAGGTCGACGAGCCCTGGACTGCGGACGATCATGAGCCGGCGGCCGCGCTTACTCGCGGATGAGCTTCGTGCGTTGAAGTTGAGCGGCAGAGTCGGGATCGAGGAAGACCTCGACATCCGCGTGACGGCGCAGGGCCGATGCGGGGGCCAGCGGCGTGACGGCGCCCTCGAGGCACATGTGGGCGGCGCGGGCCTTGCGCGCGTCGGGCACAATGCAGAGGATCTTCTTCGCCTTGAGGATCTGGAGGATCGACATCGAGATGGCCTGCTTGGGCACCTCGTCGAGCGCGGCGTACCAGCCTTCGCCCACCTGCTGGCGGCGGCAGGCTTCGTCCAGGTTCACGACGAGATAGGGATCCGCCGTCTGAAAATCCGCCGGCGGATCGTTGAATGCGAGGTGGCCGTTCTCGCCGATGCCGACGAAGGCGATGTCGATCGGCGCGGAGTTCAGCTCGCGGCCGACATCCCGGCAGACCGCGGCAAGATCCCCCTCGCCGTCCAGCAGGTGCGCCTTCGTGATGCCCACAGGACCGATCAGCCGTTCCAGCAGATAGCGGCGGAAACTTGCGGGATGCGTGACCGGCAGCCCGGCATATTCGTCGAGATGGAACATCTCCACCTTCGCCCAGTCGATACCCGGGGATTTCACGAGGGCGCCGAGGAATTCGAACTGCGAGGCTCCGGTCGCCGCGATAATGCGTGCAGCGCCCCGGGCCGATATGGCCGCCCGGATCGCCGCAGCCGCCTGCGCCGCTGCCGCCTGTCCGAGCCGCACCTTGTCCTTGAACACGCGAACGTTCATGACGGTCCTCCCCCGCGCCGTGGAACGGCGCACCCATGGCCGGAGCATAGCAAACCCGCGCCCCGCCGTCAGCCGGGAAGTCGCATCCGGCGGCTGGCTCAGGGCTGGACGGAGATCGACAGGTTGCGGAACGAGATCTCGGCTTTGCAGTTGCCGTGGATCTGGAGCGCGATGAGGCCGTCCCCCGGGATGGAGTCGTCCGTCTCCGTCACATCTACGGTCCGCTCCCCGTTGAGCGAGATCCGGATCCGGCGGCCCTCGCACCGCACCTCGAGGCGGTTCCACTCGCCGGGCTTCTCCAGTCTCCGGATCTGCTCGTCGGTGGCGCGGGCAAGGAAGCGGTTGCGTCGCGATTCGTCGTAGAGGCAGCCCGAATGGCCCGCGCCGATGTCGGCCTGATAGCCGCGCATCTCGTTCGGCGGTTTCGCGGTGCGCGCGCTGCGGAACTGGACGCCGCCGTTGACGAAGCCCTCCGTGCCCGCGATCCGGTACTCGAGGTTCAGCACAAAATTGGTGAAGGGACGAACCGCCGCAAGGAACTCATTTCGGGGATTCCCATCCATGGAACCGCCGACGATGACGCCGTCGCGCACGCGCCAGACGTTCGTACCGCCCTCCCAGCCGTCCAGCGTGCGCCCGTCGAAAAGCGGAACGGACGCCGGCGGCTCGGGCAGGTTGCGCAGCCGCGACGACGCCTTGCCGCGCACGTCGCCCCCGGCCTTCCCGTCCGCGACCTTGCGCAGCGCGTCCCGAAGGGCGCCCAGGTCCGCGGGGGCCTCCATCATCGCCGAAAGGTTCACCACGGCCCACGCGGCCTCGACGTTCAGGGCCGGATCGTCCAGGTACGGCGTCAGCAGCCGCAGGCCCTCCGCGCCGGCGAACCGGCCGAGGCCTGCGAGGACGAGACGTTTCTCCTCCACGCTCCGCGCGGCGTTCCCGAGCCGCCGGAACCATGCGGAAAGGACGACGTCCGATTCCCTCCCGTCCGCGGCTGTCGCACCCGCCAGTTGTGCGGCGGAGGTGAAGGCGGCCGCCCGCCGGCGCGGGGCGGCGTCGGCCTCGACCGCGGCGAGGAGGTTCGTCATGGGCGATGGCTCCGGCCAGCGGCCGAGTTGCTCGAGCGCGCAGACCGCGACCGTCTCGTCCGTACCGGCGGCCGCCACGCACAGGGCGGGCAGCGCGGGCCCGTAGCCCAGCGACGCAAGGATGCGGATCCACGAACACCGGTCCGCCGCCGTCACGGCCCCGGTCAACGCGGGAAGCACCGCCGCGGCCGCACCTTCGTTCCTCGTGCAGACGCCGTGCACGGCGCCCTCGGCGGCGGCGCGGACGGATGCGTTGGAAGCAGTCCTGGTCAGGGTCAGGAGAGCGGGAAGCTCGGCGGGGCCGGCCACGGCCTTGAGCGCGCGATGCGCGGCCACGGCGACCCTGGCCTCGGGATCCGCAGCCTGGCGCAGCAACTCGCCCGCCGTCCCGGGTCCGCCGCGGGCACCAAGGATCGAGATGAGTCGTGCGCGCGCATCGGCACCGGATGCGGAGACCAGCGTCTTCAACACGAGGGCGTCGACATCGGCGCCGGCGATGCGGACCAGGCCGTCCGAGGCGACGGCATGCTCATCCGCCGTTCCGTCGCGGGCAAGCGCGGCGGCGAGGACCGCCGCGTCGTCCGCGGTCGTTCCGGCTTTCGCAAGGATCCGCAGGGCGGCGAGCCGCACCGGCGGGGCCTCATCCGCGGCTGCGACACGGACCGCCGGCAGGGTCCGGTCATTGCGACAGTCGAGCATGGCCTCGACGATCTGCACGCGGAGCGCCGGATCCGCCGCGCCGAACGCAGCGCGCAGGGCGTCCGCGAGGGCATCGCCGGGGATCTCCCGCACCGCGAGGAGGGCGGCGTTGCGGATGTGAAGGTCGGTCGATTCCGCGAGTTCGGTGAACAACGGCGCGGCGGCGGGTCCGCGGGCCGCGAGGGCGCCACGCGTCGCAGCGGCGCGCAGCCCCGGGGAGATGTTCGCGGCGCGCACAGCGTCGAAAAGGGCGATGGCGTCGCCCGCGGGTGCGCAACGGCCGCGGACCCATTCGTCGGCGGCAAGGAGGCACGCCGCGGCGGCCGCCATTCGCACATCCTCCGGACCCGCAGCCAGCATCGGGCGCAGGACGGCAACGGCCTCGGCGGTGGCGATCCGGCCGAGCGCCTGCATTGCGGCGCGTGCCGTACGGATGTCCGTTCCGCCTGCGATGCGGGCGAGATCGGGGACGGCCTTCGAATCGCGCAGCGAACCGAGGGAATCGATCGCGCCGAGAAGGAGGTCGCCCTTCAGGGGTGCGAGGGCGGCGCGCAAGGCGGCCGCCGGCGCCGGGCCGGGGATGCCCTCGAGGCCCTGCCGGGCATACGCCGCGATCAGCGGATCGGCCAGGAGCGCGGCAAGGTGAGGCACGGCCTCCGCGGTGCCCTGCGCGCCAAGCTGCTGGCAGGCGCGGGCGCGGTCGTGGAGGTTTGTGCCGGTGTTCAGTGCGGCGAGGAGTGCCCGGGTGGCCTGCGGGTCTCCGGCTGCGGGAGCGCCCGAGACCGGCAGACCGGCGAGCGCGGCGGCGAGGATCGGGATTCGGATCATCATGGCGGGCCTCACAGGTGGAGCGACCAGGGTTCGCGCACCACGCGGGCGCGCATGCGGTTGGCTTCCTCATCGCCGATGAACTCCTCCTTCACCGGATCGAGCTTCAGCGGCCGTCCGAGCTGCCACGCGAGGGCGGCGGCGAGACACGCGATGTGCGAACGGCGCATGACGTCCGGGTTGCAGACCGGCTGGGCGCGGGACCTCACACAGTCGAAGAAGTTGCGCGCGTGGCCCGCAGCGCTTGTCCCGGGGCGTGCGAAGGCGCGGCCGAGGCTGCGCGCGAGGCCGTCCGAAAGGACCAATTCGCCGTCGTCGCCGGTTTCCACCCAACCCTCGTCACCCACATAGCGGACGGGGCAGGTTCCCGTCGAGGTGCGGTACTGCGGCGCGCGGTTGCCGAAGGCGTCGGGGAGGTAGTCGCAGACGAGCTTCACGCCGTTGGCGTAGCGGGCGACGAGGGCGGTCGGGGTCGGCTCGTACTCGACGGGCATCGTCGCGTCGGATCCGTTCGCCCACTGGCAGAGGTCGACGGTGTGGGCGCCCCAGTCGAGGAAGTTGCCGCCGGCCTCGAAGTCGTGGTGGCCGCGCCAGCCGCCGGAGACATAGCGCGAATTGTAGGGACGCCACGGCGAGGGGCCGAGCCAGCGGTCCCAATCGCACTCCTCCTTCGTCGGCTCCGGTTCCGGCGGGAGCCAGTCGAAGCTCATGCGGGGGACGTAGACGGAGGCGTGCAGCGAATGGAGGCGGCCGAGTTTTACGCCAAGCGCAAGGCCGGCGGCATACTGGAAGTTGGCGAGACTGCGGCGCTGCGTGCCGGCCTGGTAGACGCGGCCGAGGCGGCGGATGCCGTCGGCCAGGGCCTGGATCTCGCCGATGGTCATGCCGCAGGGCTTCTCACTGTAGACATCCTTGCCCGCGCGCGCCGCGAGCAGCGAGGCGGGGGCGTGCCAGTGGTCGCCGGTGGCGATGAGGACGGCGTCGATGTCCGGCCGGGCGAACAGCTCGAACATGTCGCGGTAGAGAATGCAGTCGGCCGTGCCGTAGTGCTCGTCGACCATCTTCTTGACCGCCTCGCGCCGGGTGCGCTGCACGTCGCAGACGGCGACGAACTGCACATCCTTCTCGGCCAGCATGGAGCCCAGCACGTAGCGCCCGCGATTGCCGATGCCGATGCCGCCGAGAACGATCCTCTCGCTCGGCGCGACCGCACCGCCGAGGCCGAGGGCGCTCGAGGGGATGATCCACGGCGCCGCCACGGCGCCGCCCGCAGCCAGGGACCGTCCCAGGAACGATCTCCGGGTCAACCTGCGTTGTCGTCTGAATGCGCTCATGTCCCGATCTCCAATGGCCCCGCCGTCCGATCCCGTGACGGAGGCCGAGGGTTCCACCCTAGGCCCGGCCGCGCCTCGGGCCAATGGAGGACCCAGCACAATGAATGGATGATCCTGCAAAATATGTGGATTTCTTCGCGGTCCGCAACCGGCGGCCGGCGCGCTTCACGGGGCGGTCAGCGCCGCAGGCGGAACTTGGTCGCCGGCTCGGGGGTGTCGGGCGCGGACGGACCGGGGCCGCCTCCGGTCAGGGGCAGGGAGGGCTTCGGCGCGCCGGAGACCATCTGCTCGCGAAGTTGGATGTAGCGGTCATTCAGGTCGCGATAGGACTGGACGATCTCGGTGTGCGCGCGCTCGATTTCCTGCAGGCGGCGGCGCGTCGTGTCGATGGAGGCCCTTTCGCGATGGGCCTGATCCTCGGCGATGCGGATGCGGGTCTCGCTTTCCTGCCGGACGGCGGCGAGTTCCTCCTGCACCTGCCGGAGTTCCTCGGTCTTGTCGGCCATCTGGCGGACGAGGAAGTCGTAGTTGACGGTCAGGCCGCGGTAGGCGCGGATCAGGCCCGGATCGTTGTCGTCCTTGGTGTCCGCGCCGTCCCCGGGGGCCTTCCGCAGCGCTTCGACCTCCTTGTGCAGCCGGTCGATCTCGTCGGCCGACGTGACCTGATCGGCCTCCGCGCTGCGGAGCGTCTCGGCGAGGCGCTCCTCCAGCGCGCGCTGGCGTTCGGATTCCGTCTCAAAGAGCATCTTCCACTTCTCGGCCTCCCGCTCGAACCGGTCGCGCTCGCGCGCAATCGTCTGCCACGTCAGCGTCCGCTCCGGCGCGGGCGGCGCCGCGGCCGGCGACGGCGGCGGGACGGGCAGCGGCGGCGGCGGAACGACCGCAGCGGCCGGTGCGGGCTCGGGGGACACGGGCAGAGGCGGAGGCACGGGCGCCGGGGGAAGCGGAGGCGGCTGGGGCGCGGCAGCGGGGGGTGGCTCAGGCTCGGCCACGGCGGCGGGCGGGGCAGGCGCCGGTTCCGGTTCGACAACGGGCTCCGGCGGAGCCGCCACGGCGGCGGGCTCCTCAACGGGAGCCGGCGGCGGCGGAGATTCCGGCTCCGGCTCGGGCTGCACCGCAGGCTCCGGCTCGGGTTCCGGCTCAGGCTGTGGTGCAGGCTCCGGTTCAGGCTGTGGTGCGCCAGCCGGTGGGCATTCCGGCGGCTCGGGCTCCGCCGGGGGCTCGGCCACCGGTTCCGGCTCGGGCGCAGGCGGTGCGAGGAGGTCGGATTCCTCCGCGGGGGGGGGCTCGGACGCCGGCTCCGCAGCATCTGCGGCCGGGATCTTCTGCGTGTCGCCCTTAGAGGCCGGCTCCTCCGGAATCTCGACGACCGCGGCGGGCTCGCCGAGAACGCGGATCTCGCCGGTTGTCTGATGCCTCAGGTGAAGTGGCGGCTCAATCGCGCCCTCGGCCAGCATGCCCTCGAAGGCCTTCCCGTTCGCCGGCCCGTAGGACAGCCCGTCGGGAAGCTCCAGCAGCCAGACCATATCGAGGGCTTCGATCTCGAACGCGGCGCGCCATTCCTGCTGATCCGTGGAAAGATAGTCCTCCGGCGCCACACGGCCGTCCTGCGCCCAAGCGCACAGGGCCTGAAGATCGACGGGGCCATAGATGGCGCCGGCCTCCTTCCGCAGATACCAGTTTTCGGGCTCGCTCATGAATGCGGCGCCTTCACTTCTCGGGGATGAAGAGCTTCTGGCCCACGCGCACCTTCGACGGGTCGCTGATCCCGTTCTCCTGCGTGATGACGGCCTGGGTGACGCCGTACGCGGCCGCGATGGCCGAAAGCGTTTCGCCGGGCTTCACCACGTGCTCGTAGCCGGTGGCGCTGGAGGAGCGGCGGACGGGCGTCGAGGAACGGGAGGAGCCCGACGAGGATCCCCCCGACGACTTCTTCATGAGGTCCGCCACGCGGCGGCTGATGTCGTCGACAATGGCCTGGCGGTCGGTCTCCCGTGCCGCCTCCAGCTGGCGGATGCGCGTGCCCAACTCCTGAACCTGCCCCTGCACGAGACGGCCCTGGCTCTCGCCGGCCGACGAGGCAAGCCGGCGCACGGCCTCCAGCTCGGTCCCCAGCCGCTGTGCCTCCATCTCCAGCCCCTCCATGCGGCCCGACAGGCGCTGGATCTGCTCCTGCAGCGTGCGCAGGTCCTCCTGCTGGCGGACCTGCTGGGCATTCACGTCCTCGAAATATGTGGCGCACCCCGGCCCCACGGCAAGCGCCAGAGCCGCGAGGGCGATCGGAGTCCCTGTGTGAAAGATGCGGATCATGGTTCCACCCTAGCGGACGAGCCGGGCAATTCAAGCGGATTCAACACGCAACATCGAACACCCAACACCGAACATCCAACATCGAACGCTGCACATCCGGCGCCCGACACCCAATATCGAACATCGAACGCGACAATGGTGCCGCCCGAGACCATCCCATCGCGTTCCTCCCCTTCTTTGCGTCCTTTGCGTCTTGGTGTTGTCTCCCGTCCTGAACTTGAAACTTGAAACCGCCGGGTGCCATGATGAACGATACTCGGCACGGGAGACGGACATGAGACGATTCGCGGTTCTTGTGGCGGGTCTGGCGGCGTGGGTCGGGCTTTCGGGGGCGGCCGAACCCCGGCCGAACGTGATCGTGATCATGGCCGACGACCAGGGCACCGTCGACGCGCGCTGCTGCGGTGCGACCGACCTCGAGACGCCGGCCCTCGACCGGCTCGCGCGGGAGGGCGTCCGCTTCACGCAGTTCTACTCCGCCGCGCCCGTCTGCTCGCCCTCGCGTGCCGGGCTCCTGACCGGCCGTTATCCGCCCCGCGCCGGCGTGCCGAACAATGCGCCGTCGGAATCCGGCAAGCCCGGCATGCCGCCGTCCGAGGTCACGATGGCGGAGATGTTCAAGGCCGCCGGCTATGCCACCGCTCACGTCGGCAAGTGGCACCTCGGCTACTCGCCCGAGACGATGCCGAACGCGCAGGGGTTCGACCTCTCCTTCGGACACATGGGCGGCTGCATCGACAACTACTCGCACTTCTTCTACTGGCAGGGGCCCAACCGCCACGACCTGCACCGCGACGGGGTCGAGATCCACCGGCCCGGCCGCTTCTTCCCGGACCTGATGGTCGAGGAGGCCTCCGCGTTCCTCCGCGCGAACCGCGCCGGCCCCTTCTTCGTCTACTTCGCGCTGAACCTGCCGCACTACCCGTACCAGGGCGACGAGAAGTGGCTCAAGCGCTACGCGTCGCTGCCGCACCCGCGGAACCTCTATGCGGCGTTCATCTCGACGCTCGACGAGCGCGTCGGCCGGCTGCTTGACGAACTCGACGCGCTCGGCCTCACGTCGAACACCGTGGTCGTCTACCAATCCGACAACGGCCACTCGACCGAGGAGCGCGCACATTTCGGCGGCGGCTCGGCCGGCGAATATCGCGGCGCCAAGTTCAGCCTCTTCGAGGGCGGCATTCGCGTCCCGGCGATCGTGCGATGGCCCGGGCGCATCCCGGCCGGTCAGACGCGCGGCCAGATCGGCCACGGCTGCGACTGGCTGCCGACCCTGGCGGAGTTGTGCGGTGTGAAGCCGCCCGATGTCCCGCTCGACGGGCGCAGTCTCGTGTCCCTGATCCGCGACGCCGCCGCGCCCACGCCGCACGACGTGCTGCACTGGCAGGCCGGCGGACCCTGGGCCGTGCGCGAGGGCGACTGGAAGCTGCTCGGCCAGCCGCAGGACACCGGCGTCCGCCCGCCGGAGAAGCTGCCGAAGCTATTCCTCGTCAACCTTCGCAACGACCCCCGCGAGCGCACCAACCTCGCCGACCGCGAACCGGACCGCGTGACGCGCATGAAGGCGCTCCACGATGCGTGGGCGGAGGACATCGGACGTCAACAGCCAACAGCCAACTTCCAACTTCCAACAACCAAGTAGCGAACGGAACGACGTGCCCGCCTCGTTGGATGTTGGGTGTTGGTTGTTGGGCGTTGGCTGTTGATCTCCCCCGTGCCATGATGCACGGCAACCTTCGGGGGAACGCATGATGACGCGATGGATGGCGGCGGCGGTGGGTGTGGCGGCGGGAGTCGGGGCGGCGGCGGGTGCGGCTGAGCCGGTGTGCGTGTCGGGCACCTACCCGCACCTGGCAATGTTCAACAACGAGGGCGAATGCGGCACCGGCGCGGTGGTGCCGTGGGCCGACCGGCTGTGGGTCATCACGTATGGACCGCATCTGCCCAAGGGCTCGTCGGACAAGCTCTACGAGATCACCCCCGGCTTTGAGCAGATCGTGCGCCCCGAAAGCCTCGGCGGCACGCCGGCCAACCGGATGATCCACCGCGAGTCGAACCAGCTCGTCATCGGCCCCTATTTCATCGACGCGCAGCGCAACGTCCGCGCGATCCCCTACACGAAGATGCCCGGCCGCCACACCGGCAACGCCCGGCACCTCACGGACCCCGCCGGCAAGGTCTACTTTGCGACGATGGAAGAGGGCCTCTACGAGGTCGACGTGAAGACGCTGGAGGTCCGCGGCCTGATCCGCGATGGTAACTTCAAGGCGGCGTTGCCGGGCGAGACGAATCCCGCGACGATCGACTCCGCGCTGCCCGGTTACCACGGCAAAGGCTTCGCGTCCGGCCAGGGGCGGCTTGTGTACGCCAACAACGGCGAACGAGGCAACGTCCACGATCCGACGATCCCCAGCGGCGCACTGGGAGAATGGACCGGCGAAGGCGACTGGCGGCTCGTGCGCCGGAACCAGTTCACGGAGGTCACCGGCCCCGGCGGCATCGAGGGCAACGCGAACCCCGCGACCGACCCGCTGTGGAGCGTCGGCTGGGACCACCGGTCGCTCATCCTGATGCTGCTCGACCGCGGCACGTGGCACGCCTACCGGCTGCCCAAGGCAAGCCACTGCTACGACGGCTCACACGGATGGAACACCGAGTGGCCGCGCATCCGCAACATCGGCGAGGCGGACCTCCTGATGACCATGCACGGTACGTTCTGGCGTTTCCCGAAAACCTTCGCCGCCGCGACCTCGGCCGGGATCGCCCCCCGCTCGACCTATCTGAAGGTCGTCGGCGACTTCTGCCGCTGGAACGACCGGGTCGTGCTTGGCTGCGACGACAGCGCCAAGAGCGAATTCCTCAACAAGCGGAAACTCAAGGGCGGCATCGGCGGTCCGGGGCAGTCGCAGTCCAACCTGCGGTTCCTTGATCCGACCGACCTCGACCGCATGGGCCCTGCGCTCGGCCGAGGCGCGGTGTGGCTGTCCGACCCCGTGAAGGCGGACGAGCCGTCCGATCCGTTCCTCTTCGCCGGATACGCGCACCGCTCGCTGCACCTCGCGCACGACGGCGCCGCGGCCGTGACGTTCACTCTCGAGGTCGATGCCAAAGGCGACGGCACTTGGGCCAAGCTGAAGACCGTGCAGGTTCCGCCGCACGGCAGCGCGTGGACCGCCTTCGGCGCCGCCGAGGCCGGCGCGTGGGTCCGCGTGCGCGCGGACCGCGACTGCGCAAAGGCGACCGCATTCTTCCATCTGCGCGGCGACGATCCGCGGGAGCCGAAAGCCGATCCGATGTTCGACGGCATCGCGAAACCTGGCGACGATAAGGTCCTCGGCGGGCTCGTCTATGCCCGCGGCGGCGGCATCAAGACCCTGCGCTTGGCGGCGGACGGCGCGGGCGACACCTGTTTCGATCTCGACGCGAGCCTGAAGCTGGTTGCGACAAACGATGCAACTGGCGCGGCCTTCACGCGCAAGGGATATGCGATCCCGGCCGATGTCGTCACGATCGACGAGGCGTCCGTGCTGATCGTCGACGAGAAGGGCCGCCGCTGGCGCCTGCCGAAGGGCGACGCCGCGTTCGACGCGTCCGGCCCACTCGGCGCCGAGCGCGTGTGCCGCGAGGTCTGCACCGAACGCGACCTGCTCAATGTCGGCGGTACGTTCTACGAGCTGCCCGCGGAGAACGCCGGCGGGCTGATCAAGGTCCGTCCGATCGCAACCCACAACCGGCGGATCAAGGATTACACGTCCCACCGCGGCCTGCTCGTGATCAGCGGCCTCGCGGCCGACGCCCCGGCCGGCCCGCACATCGTCCGCAGCGCCGACGGCGCGGCGGCGCTGTGGGTCGGATCCGTCGACGACCTCTGGAAATTCGGCAAGCCGCGCGGCCACGGAGGCCCGTGGAAGGATGCGGCCGTCAAGGCGGGCGAGCCCAGCGATGCCTATCTCATGACCGGCTTCGACAAGCGGTCCGTCGAGTTCTCCCACGACGCCGACGGTCCCGTCACGATGCGCATCGAGGCCGACGTCACCGGCACCGGTGTCTGGACCGACCACGCCTCGATCGAGATCCCGAAGGGCGCGACCGTCCGCCACGACTTCCCTGCCGCCTTCGGCGCCTACTGGGTCCGCGTCACCGCCTCGAAGGCCTGCCGCGCGACGGCGATGTTTGCTTACGAATGACCTCGAGCAGCCGCCGCTCTACCAGCAGCAGGGCAAGCGCCTGATCTCGCTGCACTGGCGTGAGAAGGAGAGACTGGAAGCAAGTCTCGAGGCCAAGATGAAGGAGGTCCGATGATGAAGATCTGCATTCCCGCCACAATGGCCATGGTCCTTCTTTCCGGCTGCGCAACGCCCGTCGCGCCGCCGATGCTGAAGCGAGCCGAGGCGCCTCCGTGCGTCGTGGCGGCGAAGGCGGAGTGGCAGCCGATGAAGGGATCACCGCCGGCCGAGGTGACAACGATCGGCGGACGCGAGGTCGTGCGGCTGCGTTGCACGTTTGCCGGGACGCAGATCGAGCGCGTGTCGTGGGATGTGCCGGTGAAACTGGATCTGTCGGCAGCCCGGGGGCTGCGGTTTGAGGTGCGATGCGACGACCTCGCGCCCATCTCGCACTTCTCGCTCTACCTGCGCAGCGGCGAGGGCTGGTACAGCACCACGTTCCATCCCGAGTTGACGGGGCGGTGGGAGACCGTCTCGATCGATCGCGCCGCCGCACGGAAGGAGGGCGAGCCCGCCGGCTGGGGCGCCATCGACATGCTCCGGTTCTCCGCGTGGCGCGCGAAGGATGCCGACACCACGTTCTGCATCGGCGATCTCCGGCCCGACGGTGTGCCCGGCGGCGACACGCTCGTTGCAATCCTGCGCGCCGACTCCGTGGCGAAGACCGACGACGGCGAGGCGAGGTCGATCGCCCAGTTCACGGACGGCATGGCCGCGGCCTTCCGCGAGGCCGGCGTCGGGTGCGCGATCCTGGGCGACCTCGACGTCACGGCGGAGCGGCTCGCACCGTTCCGCCTCGTCGTGCTGCCGTACAATCCGAAGCTTCCGGCGGGCGTCGAGGAGGACCTCGTCCGCTTCGCCGCCCGCGGCGGCAAACTGATGGCCTTCTACACCGTTCCGTCGAAGCTGCGCCCGCTGTTCGG
The DNA here is from genome assembly GCA_964423465.1 of uncultured Verrucomicrobiota bacterium. Taxonomy (GTDB): domain Bacteria; phylum Verrucomicrobiota; class Kiritimatiellia; order PWTM01; family PWTM01; genus VGWF01. Next base: position 14,624 of record CAYRFK010000105.1, read on the forward strand.
CATCGAAGGCGGCGCGCATGTGAAGGCGGCACGCGACGGGCAGTTCGCCGCGATCCGCCCGGTCCGCGGCGCGCTGGAGGGCGCGCCGAGGACCGCCGGGCAGAAGTCGTGGAATATCCATGATCTCAAGCCTGTGGCGGGCGTGGGTCGCGTCGTGGCGGAATGGCTCGACGACAAGGGGGCGCCAACCGGCCACGCCGCGATCCTCGGCTCGACGAACGGGCTGGTCATGTCGCACGTGCTGCTGCCCGATGACCCGGTCAACAAGCGCCGCCTGCTGCTGGCGATGGCCGGAAGCCTGGTCCCGCAGGTCTGGCGGCAGATCGCGGAGACGGCGATCGCGGAGGCCGGCGACGAGTTGGGCTTCGACACGTTTGCGAAGGCCGTCGAACACGTCGCGAGCCTCAAGGGGGCCGACTGGCGCGGACGACGCACGCTCTCCGCCGCGCGGTCGCAGTACGCGGCGGCGCTGCGTGCGCTTGCCCGCGGGCGCTTTGCCGACGCGACCGACGTCGCCGCGCGGGCGGACCGATCGATCGTTGAGGCCTTCTGCGCCGCGCAGCCGCGGACGCCGCTCAAGTTCCGGGCGTTCTGGTGCCACGATGCGTACGGCGTGGCGGGCATCCCGTGGGACGAGGCCGTCCGCCGCCTGAAAGCCAACGGCTTCACCGCGATCGTGCCCAACATGCTCTGGGGCGGGTCGACGTTCTTCCCGAGCGACGTGCTCCCTGTGGCGGCGAAGGTCGCGGAGCTGGGCGATGCGGTCGCCGAGTGCCTTGCCGCGTGCCGGAAGTACGGGATTGAGATGCACGTGTGGAAGGTGAATTGGAACCTCGGCCACACGGTGCCCAAGGAGTACGTCGAGCGGATGCGCACCGAGGGGCGCCTCCAGAGGAGTTCGAAGGGCGTCGAGGAGCCGTGGCTGTGTCCGTCGCACCCGGCGAACCGGCAGCTTGAGATCGATTCGATGGTCGAGGTTGCCCGGAAGTACCCGGTGGACGGCATCCATTTCGACTACATCCGCTATCCCGGCCACGACCACTGCTTCTGCGACGGCTGCCGCGAGCGCTTCGGAAAGGTTGTCGGCGCGCCGGTTGCTAACTGGCCCGCGGATGTGCAACGCGGCGGTACGCTGCATGCGAAGTGGCTCGACTGGCGCCGCGAGAACATCACCGCGGTCGTGGAGGCGGTCCATCACGAGGCGCGCGCCGCGCGGCCGGGCATCAAGATCTCCGCCGCTGTCTTCCGCGAGTGGGTGACGGACCGTGACGGCGTCGGACAGGACTGGAAACTCTGGTGCGACAAGGGCTGGCTCGATTTCGTCTGCCCGATGGATTACACGCCGAGCAACCGGCGCTTCGAGGGCATGGTGTCGCGGCAGGTGGAGTGGGCCGGGAAGGTGCCGTGCTACCCCGGCATCGGCGTCAGCGCCTCGTCGTCGCGCTTTGGCGCCCCGCGCGCGATCGAGCAGATCCGCATCACGGAGAGGTACAACACCGGCGGGTTCATCATCTTCAATTACGGCGCGAAGGAGAGTTC
>CAYRFK010000106.1:0-16125 GCA_964423465.1 uncultured Verrucomicrobiota bacterium
AACCCGCCGGATGCCCCGGCGCGGTAACCGAAAGGTCCTGCCCGTGAAGACGAACGCCTATCCGAGGGAATCAAACGGGTGCATCCCGTGCGCGGGGCATGGTAGGTTGCCCGTCGCCGCCGGTTGCCGTGTCCATGCCGGCGATGGATGAGGTGCGCAATGAAGACGTGGTCCATGGCTCCGGCAGTCACAGGGTTCGGTATTCTGTTCGCCGCATCGATGGCGCATCTGCCAAGCGCGGTCGCGGCGTCCGCGCCGGACGAGGCGCCGGCGCTGGGACACGAGGCGTTTGTGCAGCCGCCGCCGGCGTGGCGGTCGGTGCCGTTCTGGTCGCTCAACGACGTGCTTGAGCCGGCCGAGATCGAGCGGCAAATGGAGGCGTTCAAGGCCGGCGGCTTTGGCGGCGCCTACCTGCACAGCCGGATCGGGCTGTTGACGGAGTACCTCGGCGCCGACTGGTGGACCGCGATGGACGCCGGCGTGCGCGCCGCGGAGCGGCTCGGCATCGAGGCGTGGTTCTACGACGAGGACAAGTGGCCCAGCGGCTTCGCGGGCGGCATCGTGCCGCTGGCCAGCGAGGACTACCACGCGCGGGCCCTGCTGCGGCTCGACAAGGCGGCGCCGCTGCCGGAGCGCGCCGAGGTGCTGGCCGAGGACGGTGCCTACCGCTACGTCTGCTGGAAGGTGCCGATGGGCGATGCATGGTTCAACGGCACCTGCTGGGTCGACCTGATGAACCCGAAGACCGTGAAGGCGTTCATCGACTGCAGCTACCGCCCCTATGCCGAGCGCTACGCGAAGCAGATGGGCGCGTCCGTCCACGGAATCTTCACCGACGAGCCGCAGGTCTCGCCGCGCCCGTCGGGCGTCGCGAACAAGGGCGCGATCGCCTATTCCCCGGTGCTGCGCGAGCGCTTCCGCCGCGAACACGGGTACGACTTTGTCAGCCGCATCGCGGGGCTGTTCGAGGAGGCGGGCGAGTGGGCGCCGGTCCGGCTGCACTATTTCCAGACCGTCGGCCGGGCGCTGGAGGAGGGCTTTTCGAAGCAGATCGGCGACTACTGCGAGCGGACCGGCATGACGTGGACCGGCCACTACAACGGCGAGGACTCGTTCCGCGCGGTGCAGATGAACGTCGGCAACATGATGATCCAGTACCGCCATATGCAGCGGCCGGGCATCGACCACCTCGGCCTGCGGTTGCCCGTGCAGACGCTCTTCATGATGCGCAGCCTCTCGAGCGTCGCGAACCAGTACGGCCGCACGCGACGCCTCTCGGAGATGTTCGGCATCAGCGGACAGAACATGAACTTCGAGGACCGCGCCTGGATCTGCGCCGGCCACGCCGTGCTCGGGATCAACCACGTCTGCCCGCACCTGTCGCTCTACAGCATGAAGGGCTGTCGCAAGCGCGACTACCCGCCGACGATCTCGCCGCAGCAGCCCTACTGGGGGTGGAACGGCGCGGTCGAGGACTGCATGGCGCGGGTCTGCTACCTGTCGTCCGTCGGCGCCTACGCCCCGGAACTGCTCGTGATCAACCCGCTCGAAAGCGCCTATATCGACGACCCCGGCAGCGGCGCGTCGGCCCCCGCCGGCAACGCGCGCTTCGGCCGCCTGGTGAAGATCCTCGAGTCGCTGCAGGCCTCGCATCGCGACTTCGACCTCGGCGACGAACAGATCCTGGCGGACATCGGGACGGTGGAGGGCGGTTCGCTGCGCGTCGGGAAGATGGCCTACCCGGCGGTGCTCCTGCCGTGCCTGCGCACGGTGCGCGCCGGCACGCTGGCGCTTCTCGACCGCTTCGCCGCGGCGGGGGGAACCGTGCTCGTGGCCGGCGGCGCGCCGGACCTGGTCGACGGCCTCACCAACGCCGCGCCGCTGGCGGCGCTTGCGCGCGTCGCGAAGACCCTGCCGGAGACCGGCGCGGGCGCTGCACTCGCGGCGATGCGGCCGGCCGCCGTGCGCGTCGACGGCGAAGGGGCGGAGAACGTGTGGACGCACCGCCGGACGCTGCCGGGCGGGCAGATGGTCATGCTGTTCAACCGGTCCCGCCTCACCGCGGCGGACGTGCGGGTGACCCTGGCCGCCGGCGCGGAGCACCCGGTGGTATGGGATCCCGCCGCCGGGCGCACCCTGTCGATCAAGCCGGGGGCGGACGGCGCCTTTTCGCTGCGCCTCGATCCGGCGCGCACGCTCTTCCTCTCCTCCGGCGCGGCCTCCGGTGCGGCCCGGACGGACGGCGTCTACACGGCGGCGCGGCCCGGTACCGTCACGCAGACGCTCGCCGGCCCGTGGACGGGGCGGCGTCTCGATCCGAACGCCATCACGCTCGACTTCGCGCGCTGGTCGACGAACGGCGGGGCGGCGTTCCATGCCGCGGAGCCGGTGATCGGGATCCATGAGCGCTTCACGCACCGGCCGTACAGCGGACCGCTGCGCCTGGCCTTCGACGTCGTGGTCGACGCGCCGCCGGCGCGCTGCTCGCTCGTGATGGAGCAGCCGGCCATGTACCGGTCGGTTCAGGTCAACGGGCGCGCCGTCGACTTCGCGCAGTCGGGATTCTACCGCGATGCCGCCTTCCGGATGGCGGAGGTCGGGGCGCTGAAGAGGGGCACGAACACGGTGATGCTTGACCTGGACTACGTGGCTCCGGTTCCGCCGAGCCGCGATGCACGCGAGCGGTACGGCACGGAGATCGAGAGCATCTACCTCGTCGGCGATTTCGCGGTCGACGCGACGGTCTCGCCCGAGCCTGCGAAGTCCGAGCGCAACGAGCGCGGCGAGCTTCCGAGCCGGCCGGTGCACCGTCTCCGCTCGTTCCGCATCGCGGCCGAGCGTGCGGCGTTCAAGGGAGATCTCGCGCTGGAGGGCTATCCCTTCTACGCGGGCGCGTTCGAGCTCTCGACGACGTTCACGGCGGAGGCGGCGCCTGAGGGCGTGCGCCAGGTGCTGGCGTTCCCGGACATGGAGGCGATCGTCGCGGTGGTCGAACTGAACGGCAACCGGCTTCCGCCCGCGGTGTGGAGCCCGTGGGAGGTGGACGTCACCGCGGCGGTGCGGCCCGGCGAGAACCGGCTGAAGGTGACGCTCGTGAACTCACTGCGGAACCTGCTCGGTCCCCATCACCACGCGATGGGCGAGTTGACCTCCGTCGGCCCGGTCTCCTTTACGGGCGGTGTCGGCTGGCCCACCAATGCCGGCGGCGAGCGCGACTGGTACGACATCCGCCTCACCCGAGAGCCGAAGTTCTGGCGCGACGACACCCACTGCATCCCGTTCGGATTCCTGCGTCCGCCGGTGATCGAGCGGAGGGAGTAGGGCGGTCCTGCCTTGGAGGGCCGGCCTCTGTGCCGGCCGCCGGGCGCTGCATCGGAATGACGGGAGTTGGAGGGCGGCATGAGCGGACGATTCGTCAGCGAGGCGCTGAAGCCTGTGGGTGCGACCTTCGATCTTCGCCGCATGGCGTCGGGGGAGCCGGGGCTGCCGCGGGAGTTCACGTGGCGCGAGGGGACGATCCGCATCGCCTCCATCGTTCGCGAGTGGCGCGAAACGGGTCCCTGTACGCACGGCAGCGGCGAGCGTTACGCCCGGAAGCACTGGTACGAGGTCGCCGATGAGGCCGGCCGGACGCTGAAGATCTACTTCGAGCGGAAGCCGCGTGGCGGAAAGCCTGCGGAGCGGTGGCGCCTTTTCAGCATCGACGACGCCCCGCGCACCGATCCGCCCTGACGTATGCAGCTCCCGGAGGGGTCGCGGCCCCGCGGCGCGAACGGCGGACCGCGTGTGGGTGTTGGTACACTCGCCACTCGACACGTCTCCCCGAGGATTCGCGTCTGCCTCCGTCGCCGCTACTCCTCCCGCAGCGCTTCCAGCGCGGGGGTGGAGAGGACGGATCGCGCGGAGAGGGCCGAGGTGAGCGTTGCGATGGCGGCCATGGCGGCAAGGACGAGGACGAGGCCGGGAAGGGCATCGCCGGTGAGGGCGGCGGGCGGGATGGCGAAGACGGCGGCCAGCGCGCCAAGGGCGAGGCCGAGGCCGGCGAGGGCGGCGTGTTCGCCGACGGCGCCGCGGAACAGCCGCCGGCGCGGATAGCCGAGCGCGTGGAGCAATCCGAACTCGCGGTGGCGCTCGATCAGGTTGCGGTTGGCCACGACGCCGAAGCCGGCGGCGCCGATGAGCAGGCCGATCGCGCCGAAGGCCAGGAAGATCTCCAGATAGGTGCGCTGGACCGCCAGGAAGGAATCCAGCCTCGCCGCGGTCGTGGGCAGATCCAGTCCAAGATCGCCCAACCGGTCCTCGAGCGCACGCCGCGCACCGTCGCGCTTCGCAGGCGGTGCGTCGACGAGAAGCATCTGGAGCGTTGCCGACGGATAGGCCCGGACGAGGGCGTCATCCGCCGCGAGAAGGTTGCCCTGGAAGACCGAGTCCGCCAGCAGACCGACGATCTGCAACTGGAGCCGCCGTCCGCGCTCGTCCGTCGTCGCGATGCGGTCGCCGACCTTCTTCCCGAGGCTCCACAGCGCCACGGATTCGTCGACCACGACGGGCAGCACGCCGGACCCCGGATCGCGCGCCAGGCACGACCACGGCCGGGCGGGGTCCACGCCGGGGGCGAGTTTCGTGAAGCGGAACGCGCCCAGTTCGGCGAAGGTCGCCGCAGGCACGCCGACGAGCGGCGGTCGGGCGACGCGGTTGAGGTTCAGGCAACTCGCATCATCCCCGCCGTGGCGGCGCAGCGCCAGCACGCGGACGCCGTCCAGATTCGCCGCAGGAAGGTCGTAGAGCGCCCGGCCCTCCGCCGTCCCGGGATCGCGCGCCAGCGGAAGCGCCGTCGTGCCGAGGAACGCGAAACCGCCGGTGCCGGAGGTGCGGGACTCGGGGTCGGTGACGGACGGGCGGTTCGCCCCGACGGCGAAAACGAGGAACACGCCGCATGCGGGCATGAGGATCGCGGCCACACTGCGGCGCGGTCGGCGCGTCCAGTTGCGCGTGCCAAAGATGCGGGGATCGGGTGCGTGCGAGGCGCGGCCGGACGCACGGCGGGCGAGCATCCAGGTGGCGAGCAGCAGCCCGCCGGTCAACGCGAGGGCGCCGGCGCCGAGAAGGACGCCCGGTCCGGCCGCGCCGCCCGTGGCGAGACGCAGTTCGACCGCCGCGGCCAGCGCGAGAACTGCCGCCGTGAGCCGGAACGCGGGCTTGCGCGGACGAGCGGCGGGGTCCTCCGCGCCTCCCGCCTGCAGTTCGTGCACGGGACGGAACTCCTGGCGGCGAAGCACGAGGAACGCGGCACCGAGTGCGGACACCAGGCCCGCGGCGGCGCCGGCGAGGACGGTCGGCGTGCGGACCGACAGGACGAGCGCCGTGGTTCCGACCGCGTCGTGCCAGAGGGTACGAAGTCCGCCGAGGATCGCCTCCGCGACACCGATGCCCGCCGCCGATCCGGCGAACGCCGCGACGACTGCGACCAGGACGGCCTCGCCGAGCAGGATGGTACGGATCGCGCCGCGTCGGTAGCCGAGCGCGCGGAGCAGGCCGGTTTCCGCCGCGCGGGCGGTCAGGGCTAGGCCGAAGAGGATCGCCGCCAGCATCAACGCGGCGACGATGATGAAGAACCCGAGTCCGATGAAGAGCCCTGCGAAATCGGTCCCGCCCGTTCCGGCGCGGATTCCGTCGGCGCGGACCGGGGCGAACGAAAGCCCTGCTGAGGATGCCGGCAGCCGCGTCAGGATGGCGGATTCGAGAGCCGGCGGGTCCGCGATGTCCGCCCACCGCACCGCCGTGGCCGCGCCGAAGCGGTTGGACCACATGGACTGCGCGGCGGCGAGGGTGACGAAGGCCTTGGGCGTGCCGCGGCGAGTGGCCCAGTAGTCCTCGTCCTTCTGTCGGATTCGCTTGAGGTCGAGCGGGATTCCCGGCGTCCAGTCGCCGCAGCGGCCGGCGTCGCGAATGCCGGGGAAGTCGGGCATGAGCGACGGGTCGGCTGCGGCGCCTTCCATCGGCAGGACGGCGCGAACGCGGAATGCGCGCGACGTTTCCACGAGCCGTTGATCCGGGCCGAGGATGAAGTACTCCAGCGTCACGCGGCCGCCCGGCACGAGGGCGAGATCGTCCGCCAGCCAGGCGCCGACCGCGATCTCGTCGTCGGCGAGTCCCTCCGGCATCGGCGGGCCCTCGACGCCGGCGACGAAGCTGTACGGACATGCGTTGGTGCCGCTGTGGAGGCGGTTGACGATATAGGTCAGCGAGGCCCGGCCGCCGGGTGCGGCGGCGAGCGCGGCGTCGACGGTGGCGGGTTCCAGAAAAACGCGAGGACTGCGCAACTCGAGGCTGCCGGCGGGTGCGTTCGTCAGAGGGCGAAGCGTGAGTTCGTGATCGGCGAGAGTGCGGACCCTGGCGATCACGGCATTGGCCTCGGCCGGATCCGCGGTGGGGGCGGCGTTCGCGCCGGATGTGGCGAGAAGGAGATTCGCGCGCCCGGGCGCGTCAAGCCGGCCCGCGAGATGTGCGAGCGGAAGGAAGACGGTCAGCGGTGCGGCCTGTGTTGCGCGGAGGCTGAAGCGGCCGAGTTGTGCGTCGTCGAGGACCGCCTTCACCACTACGCGCAGGCTGGTCCAGGCGTCCGACTCGTTGCCCATCGGTACGTCCGCCGGCAGCGCTCCGGCGCGCGCGAAGCGAAGCACGAGCGGATCGCCGGGCTTGAGCGAGAGGCGCGCGGCCAGCGGGCCGTTGACGAAGGCCTCGCCTTCCGCGAGGGCGCCGAAGCCCGGGGGCACGTCGGCGAAACGGTCGAGGGCGGCATCCGCGCCGACCAGGGCGACCTGCGGCGCGCGCAGGCCGGAATCCGGCGCGGCGGCGGAGCCCGGAATGGAGAGCAGTGCGGCGGTTTCGCGGCCGAGGGCCGGGGCGAGTTCCGTCGCGAGGGCGGCCCGGAACCGGCGGTCGCCGGACTCGACGGCGAGGTCCGCGCGGCCGAGGCGGCGGAGGGCGAGGTCGCGGAGGCTGGTCCGCACGGAATCGCCGACGATCATCGAGGCTGTGAGGATCGCGGTCGCGATGGCGGCTCCGAGCGCGGTTCCGACGTGGCGCCGGCGGTGGTGGCGTACGTTGCGCAGGATGAGCGAGAGGCGGTTCACGCGGCGGGCTCCGTGTCGGGCCGGAGGCTGCCGCCGTCGAGCCGGAGGCGGCGTCCCATGCGCGCGGCGAGGGCCGGGGCGTGGGTGACGGTCACCAGTGCGACGCCCTCGGCGCGGTTGAGGTCAACCAGGAGGTCGCCCAGCGCGGCCGCGGTGTGGGCGTCGAGCGCGCCGGTGGGTTCGTCGGCCAGGACGAGGCGCGGCGCGTTGATCAGGGCGCGTACGACGGCCACGCGCTGGCACTCGCCGCCGGAGAGTTGCGCCGGACGGTGATCGACGCGCGCGCCGAGCCCGACGCGGTCGAGGAGCGACCGGGCGCGGTCGAGCGGCAGCGTGGCGGACCGGTCTGCGAGGACCGGCAGCAGGACGTTCTCCAGCACGGTGAGCTGCGGCAGAAGGTGGTGCTGCTGGAAGACGAATCCGATGGACCGGTTTCGAACGCGGGCGAGGTCATCGTCGGCGAGGCCGGAGAGGTCGCGGCCCTCGAGCAGTACGACGCCGGAGGTGGGCCGGTCGAGGGCGCCAGCCAGGTTGAGGAGCGTGCTCTTGCCCGAGCCCGAGGGACCAACGATGGCGATAGCCTCGCCCGCGGCGACCTGGAGGTTGAGGTCGTGCAGCACCGTGACCGGCGCGCCGCCGGCCGGCCCGGGGTAGGTCTTCGTCACGCCGCGGATGTCGAGGATGGGCTGGGGCATGGGTTCATCTCCGATGGGCGGCGGCGGTGCGGAATTCGTCAAGAAGGCGCGCGGCGGCGTGGGCGACGGTGAAGCGGGCGCGGACGGCTTCGCGTCCGGCGCGGCCGAGCTCGCGCAGGCGGGCGGGTTCGGCCAGCAGGGGGGCGAGGGCCGCGGCCAGGGCGTCGGGTGTGTGCGGGGTGTAGACGGCGCCGCCGCCGGTCATGGCGACGATCTCCGGGAAGGCGCCGCGGTCGGGTTGGACCACCGGCACGCCGGAGGCGATCGATTCGAGGAGGTTGAGTCCGTAGCCGTCCTCGATGCGCGACGGGACGGCGAGGACGCTGACGGAGCGGAAGAACTGCGCGCGTGCGTCGGGTGCGTAGCGTTCGTCGATGTCGACGTCCTCCAGCGCCCCGGCCGCTGCGATCCTGGCGCGCTGCCGGTCGATGAACGGGAGGTCGCGTGCGGTCGATCCGCCCGCGGCGCGGAGGCGGAGGCGGGCGAAGCGCGGGTCGCGGCGCAGGATGAGAAACGCCTCGACGGCCTCGTCGAGCCCGAGGCCGTCCGCGAGCCGGGCGAAGAATCCGAGCACGGGCGGGTCGTCCGGGATGGGGGCGGCGGGTTCGGGCACATCGACGCCGGGATGTACGACGGCGAGGCGGCTCGCATCGAGGCCGAGGCGTTCCCGCATGCGGTTGGCGTAGGCGTGGCTGACGGCGATGAAGCGGTCGGCGTCGCGGGCGCGCTCGGCGAGGAGGCTCCACACGGGGCCCGATTCGGCGTCGGGCATGGCGTTCATCCAGACGTCCTCGTCCTGGAGCGAGCAGACCACCGCGCAGCCGAGGTCGCGCCGGAGGCGGTGGGCGAGGCCGAGCAGGAGGGCGTTGGAGAGGTGGACCACATCCGGCGCGCCGTCGGTGCGGAGCCAGTCGACGAGGCGGTCGAGTTCGGCGGCCTGCCGGCCCTGCTCGCCGCGAAGCATGGAGGCGGTCATGGCGCCCAGCCCCTGTGCGTCGGTCGAGCCGGCCCGTCGCGCGGCGAACCGGAGCACCGGGCGGGCGTCCAACCATTGGAAGAGCCCGCGCCACCGCCGTCCAAGCCTTGGAAACTGCTGTTCGAGCCACACATTGACTGCGCCGTAGAAGACCGGCGCGCTGCGAACGCCCGATGCGGCGCCGGGGTTCACGGGCAGGTACATCGGCGCGACCGTCACATCCGCTCCCAGCGCCTGCAACCCGCGCGCCGTCGACAGGTCGCGGACGCAATTCTGGCAGTAGAACGTGTCGCCGGACCCCGGAACCAGAGTGATGACCTTCATCGTCCGCGCGCTCTTCCCGGCGGGGACGTTCCCGCCGCGCCAACCATAACACAGCCGCCGTCCGCCGGCAGCTGTCCGCTCCTCGCCCGGGCCGCCGACTGTCCGTTCAGTGTTGTCAGAAACGTGATCCGGCCGGATCACGTTTCTGACAACATGACCCGTGGGTCGACCGTGCTTGCGAGGGACAGGGACACTACATGAGCGTCGCAAGCCGGCGCTGGAAATCGCGATGGGCTGCGAGGGTCAGCTCGCCGCGATATTGCGGCGGCCAGAGGGGCTTCGGGAGCAGGGGATCGGGTTCCATGACGGCGAGGTAGGCTCGAACTTCCTCTCGGGCCAGTTCGAGGAGCGCCGGCGACTTGAGACCGTCGGCGGCGTGGCGGAGTGCGTCGCCCGCCGCCCCCCGGTACCATGCCTGTGACTCGATGATGCGGTCCATGTCCCAGGCCATGCGCACAACATCGTGGGCGTCTTTTCCCAGAACGGTCCGGGATTCCAGAAGGATGGCGTAGTCGTCCACGGCGGCCGCGGTGCAGAGGTCCGAGTACACCGGGCGGATGTCTCGGGGCGTGACCCACACGCTGCCCTGGAGGCCGCCCATGCGCTCCTTCTTCAGGAAGCGACGAAGGTGGGCGCGATAGCTTCGTTGAGCCTCGGGCACGTCGTAGGCGAGGACGTACCAGATGCCGTTCCACTTGCGGTTCCAGAAGCGGTCGGGGCGGAGTTCGTCCGGCATCCGATCCTCGGCCGCTGGGAGCAGGTGAAGCACGGGCGGCTGTCCGCGTGTCCGGCGGTAGGCGACGAGACCGGCGCGGCGGAGTCGGTGCATGGACGACTCGTAGGCCCAGTAGTCGCTGTCGGGACGGTGCCACAGCGCGGACCGTCCGCGCGTGGCCAGCAGACCGGCCATCCCGTCGAACATCCAGAGCAGTTCGTCCGCCAACCGGCGCCCGATCACCGTCGCGCAGTAGTCCGGATGATGGAATCCGTCCCAGCTCATGCCGTTCATGTTGTCAGAATCATGGTCCGGCCGCGACACGAATCTGACAACATCGGAGCGGTCAGCGGGCGGGCTCGAAGGCGTGGACCCAGCCGTCGGCGTCGGCGATGACGAGGCGGCCGGCGGCGAGGGCGGGGGAGCCGGCGAGGGCGGCACCGGCCTCGTACTGCCAGACCTCGCGGCCGTCGGCGATGGCGAGGGCGTGGAGGCGGCCGTCGTCGGAGCCGACGAAGACATGTGAGCCGCTGACGACGGGCGAGCCGTCGACGTTGTCTTTCGCGGCGAAGCTCCACACCACCGCGCCGTCGGCCCGGTTCAGGGCGTAGAGGCGACCGTCGCGCCGGCCGATGAAGACGCGGTCCGCTGTGAGCGCCGGGCTCGAGAAGAAGGCCGCGCCGTTGGTGTCGGCGAAGCGCCAGCGGATCGATCCGCCCGCGGGATCGACGGCAAGCACCTCGCCCCCGTAGGTGCCGGCGACGGCGAGATTCGTGGAGAGCGCGGGGGAGGCGGCGATCTGCGACTCGGCGTCGATCCGACGACGCACGCGGCCGGCGTCGCCGTCGATGACGTACAGATGATTGTCGCAGCTACCCGCGACGACCATGCCGCCGGCTACCGCGGGCGATCCGTTGATGTAGCCCTCAGCCTCGACGGTCCATGCGGACTTGCCCGTCAGCAGGTCGACGGCATGGATCTTGTTGTCGTAGGAGCCCGCGACGACCAGCGTGCGGCCGCTTGCGAGTGGAACGAGATTCGCGGAGCCGAGGATCTTGTCCTCCGCCGCATAGCTCCACGCCCGCGTCCCATCGGCCGCCTTCACCGCGATGAGCGTGCCGTCCGTGCAGCCCGCGACGATGAGGTCGCCTGCGGCAAGCGGCGGCGCCTCGATGCTGTCCGGCGTGGTGTGGGTCCAGAGCGTGTGACCGTCCTTGAGGTCGAGCGCGACGAGCAGGTTGGACTCGGATCCGATGAACACACGGCCTGCGGCGATGACCGGGGAGGATCGAGTGCCCCTGGGTACGCGGACCGACCATGCGCGCCGCAGTGGCGGACGGAGTTCCTCCGCGGCACAGCCTGTCAGGGCGGCATCGCCGCGGAAGACCGCCCAGTCGGCGGCGGGTGCCGAGGTAAACGCGGCGAGCGACAGGCAGAGGGCGGCCGCGGCGGCTCTCATGATGCAGGACTCCTGTCCGGCGCGGTACATCCGGTCTGATTCACCGGCGGCGCAAGGCCGCCGGGGTCTCGAACCGTTGAGGATCCCGACGCAAGGCCGCCGGGGTCCCGATCATCCTCCCAGCGACGGAACGCGAGGGCGGCGGTGGGGCAGGCGTCGACGCACTCGGCGGCGGTGGGGCCGAGGGCGGCGACGAGGCCGTCCTCGAAGGACGGTGCGACGCGCGCATCGTAGCCGCGGGCGAGGAAGGTCATGCCGGGCTTCACTGCGTCGCGCGCCGTGATGCGGACGCACAGGCCGCACTTGATGCACTTTCCGGACTCGAAGACGAGGTCGGGGTGGTCGCGGCGGATCGTCACGGCGGGGCGGTCGCCGGCACGGAACTCGTCCGCGTCGATGCCGTACTCCTCCGCGTACAGCCGCAGCCGGCAGGATTCGGCCTTGCGACAGTCGCAGTCGAGGCAGCGTGCGGCCTCCTCGCGGGCGCGTGCGGCGTCCATGCGCTCCGGTGCCTCTGCGCGCGCGACGGATGCGGCTTCGGCGAGGAAGACCGCGACCTCGCCGTCGTGCAGACGGCCGATGCGCGAGTTGAAGTGGCGGGGGCGGCCGACGACGGGCCGGCCTGTGAGGGACTGGCGGACCGACTCGGCCGCGGTTCGCCCGGCGCCGACGGAGCGGACGGCCATGCGCGAGGCGGCGATCATATCCCCCGCGGCGAAGACGCCGGTCTCCGAGGTCGCGAGCGTCCGGGGATCGGCCTTCACGCCGCGCGGCGTAAAGGCGAGTCCCAACGCGTCGAGTGCGGCGGTGTCGAGCGGTCCGGTCGCAAGCACCACCGCGTCGACCGTGTTGCGAAGCGTCCGCAGATCCGTTGCGGTGGAGATGCGGGAGTTGTACCGGAACTCGACGCCCGAGGCGGCGACGGCGGCGATCTCCGTGTCCAGCGTGGCGCGGGGGAGCCGGTCCTCCGTCACGGCGGTGCGCAGGGCGCCGCCAGCGGATGCGGAGGCTTCGATCACCACGACGGAGGCTCCCGCGCGGCGAAGATGCCAGGCGGCGGCGAGACCGGCCGGGCCGGCGCCGACGACCGCGACACGGCGTCCGTGCAGTGCGCCCCCGTCCGGTGGCGGTGCGGCGACCGTTGCGATCGCGTGCAGGCCGGCGACGCGATGGACGGCGGCGATGGCGACGGCCGCATCGTGAGCGGCGCGGCGGCAGCCCTTCTCGCAGGGCGCCGGGCAGACGAGGCCGAGCGTGGCAGGCAGGACGAGATCCTCGCGCACGATGGCAGCGGCGGCGTTCCAGTCGCCCTCGCGAGCGGCGCGGAGCATGTGCGGAATCCGCAGGCGCGCCGGGCAGGTGCGGTGGCACGGCGCCTCGCAGTCGCCGATGTGCTCGCTCATCAGCAGCGACAGGACCCGGCTGCGGGCGCGACGTACGGTCTCGCCCGATGCGTCGATGTCCATGCCGTCCGCCGCCGGGAACGAGCAGGCCGGCAGCAGCCGGCCGCTGCGGCGGTCGAGGACCGCGCAGACCATGCACGATGTGAAGTGCGGAAGACCGTTGCGATGGCAGAGGGTCGGGATTGCAACGCCGAGGCGCGCCGCGGCGTCGAGCAGCGTCGTGCCGTCCTCCACCTCTACGGCGTGTCCCTCGATTTCCAGTCGGTGCCGCGTCATGCAGGGAGGCCCTCCGCGGCCGGGGTTCGGACGACGGGGCTGACGATGCGGATGGCGTGCGACGGGCAGACCTGACGGCAGAGGTCGCAGCGGACGCATGCATCGATGTCGATGCGGTGGCGCCGGTACGGATCGGCCGGGATCGCGGCGACCGGGCACGATTGCGCGCACTTGGTGCAGCCGATGCACTCGGGCCCGACCTCGTAGGCGACGAGCTTGGCGCAACGCCCGGCCGGACAGCGGCCCTGCAGGTGCGCCTCGTACTCGTCGCGGAAGTAGCGAAGCGTGGTCAGGATCGGGTTCGGCGCCGTCTTGCCGAGTCCGCAAAGGCTTTGGGTGCGCGCGATCTCGGCGAGGGCTTCGAGTCGCCGGAGGTCATCCGGTTTCGCGCGGCCGTCGCAGAGGCGCTCCAGGATCTCGAGCATCCGCTTGGTGCCGACGCGGCACGGCGTGCACTTGCCGCAGGATTCGCGCTGTGTGAAGGCGAGGAAGTAGCGGGCGACGTCGACCATGCAGTCGGACTCGTCGAGAACGACCAGTCCGCCGGAGCCCATCATCGCGCCCACGGCGTGGAGCGCCTCGTAGTCGATCCGCGTGTCCGCCAGCGCGGCCGGAACGCAGCCGCCGGACGGGCCGCCGATCTGCACCGCCTTCCACGCCTTGCCATCCGCCGCGCCGCCGCCGATGCCCTCGACGACCTCGCGGATGGTCATGCCCATCGGGATCTCGATGAGCCCGCCGCGCGCGACCTTGCCGGCGAGGGCGAAGACCTTCGTGCCCTTGCTGTGCTCCGTGCCGATCGCCGCGAAGGCCTCCGCGCCGTGACGCAGGATCCACGGGACCATGGCAAGCGTCTCGCAGTTGTTGACCAGGGTCGGCCGGCCGTGGAGGCCGTGGCGGGCGGGGTAGGGCGGGCGCAGCACGGGCATGCCGCGGCGGCCCTCGAGCGACGCGATGAGCGCGGTCTCCTCGCCGCATACGAAGGCGCCGGCGCCCTGGGCGACGCGCACGTCGATCGAGACATCGGTGCCCAGAATCCCGCGGCCGAGAAGGCCCGCCTCGCGGCAGCGGGCGAGCGCGTCGCCAATCCGCTTGAGGGCGAGCGGATACTCGGCGCGGATGTAGAGGATGGCCTCCGCGGCGCCGACGGACCACGCCGCGATCAGCAGGCCCTCGAGGACGCGGTAGGGATAGGACTCCATCAGCATGCGGTCCATGAACGCGCCGGGGTCGCCCTCGTCGCCGTTGCAGATCGCCACCTTCACCGGTCCCGGGGCGCCGTGAACCGCGCGCCACTTCCAGCCTGTCGGATAGCCGGCACCGCCGCGTCCGCGCAGGCCGGCGGCCTCGATCTCGTCGATGACGCGTTCCGGCGTCAGGGTGCGCAGACACTTCTCCAGAGCCTCGAATCCGCCGTTCCGCCGGTAGTCGTCGAGGTCCGTCGGGTGCATCGCGCCGGAGTTCTCCGTGGCGATGTGCTTCTGGTGGCAGAGGAAGGCGCTGACGTGGCTCTCGTGCGGGTCGAGGTGGGCGCCTGCGCCGGGCGCGGCATCGGCGCCGCGTCCCGCGAAGTCGTCGAGCCAGGCATCCAGCCGTGCGCGCAGCCGCGACGCCGGGTGGGCGGCGAAGTGGGCGGCGACAATCCGGTCGACCTCCTGCGGCGTCACGCGGGCGTAGCGGACCGGCTCGATGCCGGGGCGGAGGATCTCGACCATCGGCGTCTGGTGGCACATGCCGACACAGCCGACGTGGCGGATGCGGACGTGCGATCCGCTGCGGAGTACGGCGTCGCGCAGCGCGGCCTCGACCTTCGCACTGCCGCCGGCGATGCAACAGGAACCGAGGCCGATACGGATCTCACCGTCCACCGCATCCGCATCGCTCCCGATGGGCAGCACCGGGTCGCCCTCGACCCCGCCGCCGCGCGACGCGAAGTCGTGGAGCATGCCGCGAATGTTGTCCGCGGCGCGGTGGCCGTAGGTGACGTGGTCGATCGTGACAACCGGCGCGAGCGTGCAGCAGCCGAGGCACGCGACCTTCTGGACGGTGAACTCGCCGTCCGCGTCCGTGTCGCCGCCCGTCGCGATTCCGAGTTCGCGCGCGACGGCGTCGTGGACGCGTTCCGCGCCCTTGACGTGGCAGGCGGTCCCGACGCAGACGCACAGCGAATGGCGGCCCATCGGGCGGTGGCGGAACTGCGGATAGAAGGTCGCCACGCCTTGCAGGGCGGAGGGCGGGATGGCAGTGATCTCGCAGACGCGGCGCAGCGCAGCCTCGGGCAGGTATCGGTAGTGGGCCTGGACCGCCTGCAACACCGGAAGTGCGTGTTCGGGGCCGGTGCCGATGCGCGCGACGATGCGGTCGACCTCCGCGAGGTCGATCTCCGCCGTGCGCGCCGCTGCCTCACTTCGGCGCATCCGCACCCCCGATGGCAAAGAGATGGTTCACGCCCCGCAGGAAGATCCGTCCGCCCGCGAACGCCGGCGTCGACGTGCAGTCCTCGCCGAGCTTGTTCGCGGAGACGAGTTCCCACGTCCGCGCCGCCTTGAAGACGCGCGTCAGGCCGGTGCGGTCGGTGAGGTGGACGAGGCCGCCGGCGGCCATGGGGGACGAGTAGAAGCCCTCGTCGAACTCCTGCATCCAGACCTTGGCGCCTGTCGCCGCATCGCGGCATGTGAGAATGCCCGAGCTGGCGGCGAGGAACACGAGGCCGTTGGCGGGCAGCGGGCTGGCGACGTCCGGCATGTCCTCATCCGTCTCCCAGATCTGCGCGCCGGTCTTTGCGTCCGCCGCAACGATGCGGGCGTATTCGTTGCCGCCGAAGATGCGGCCGTCGGCGTAGGCGGGCGAGACGCCGATCTCGGCCTCAAGGTCGGCGAGGCGCCACACCTCGGCGCCGTCGGCCGGGTCATAGGCGGCGAGCATCGGATTGGCGATCGCGGCGATGAGCGCCTTGCCGCCCGCATCGAAGATGATGGGCGAGGACCAGCCCGCCTGGACCTCGCGCTTCGTGGCCCAGACCTGTTCGCCGGTCGTGGTGCGCAGCGCCAGCAGCAGGCCCTGTTTCTCCTGGTCGTACTGGACGATCAGCAGGTCGCGGTGGGTGACGAGCGACGACGCGTGGCCGTAGGGGTTCTTCGG
>CAYRFK010000107.1:0-15936 GCA_964423465.1 uncultured Verrucomicrobiota bacterium
GCCCGTGCATCCCATCGCCGACTGCGGCTGGTCGTCGGTGAAGAAGAACACGAGGTTCGGGCGGGCGGCGCCCGCCCCGCCCGCGGGCAGGGCGGATAGCGGCGCGAGCAGCAGGGCGGCGGCGATCGCAGGTCGGTGGTTCATGATTCTTCCCCTTCGCATGCGTCGTTCCATTCGTTCCAAGCATTGGAACGTCTGGCGCCGAGAATGTCCAGTGCTTGGACGCTTCGGGGCGGGACCGGGGAGACCCTCATGGCTGCGGCGTCGGTGTCAGGTCGTGGAACCACTGACGCAGGCTCTGCGTCGATGGCCGGTCGTCGAGGAACATGGCGGTGGCGTGGGCGCCGAGGCCGGACCGGGCCCACGTGACCTTCGTCCGCATGGCATCCATCACGGGGCGGAACGCGGCCTCGGAGTTGTCGGTCTGGAACACGGCCCGGCCCCGGAAGCGGGCGGCGCGCTCGATCGCGCCCTCCATCGTCGCACCGTTCCATCCGTCGCCGTCGTAGTGCTGGCAGGCATGGAATCCCTTCCAGAGCGCGGCGACGCGGTCGTTGCGCAGGCCGATGTAGCCGCAGGCGATGGCACCGCGCGAGAAGCCGGTGAGCACGACGTTGGCGCGGTCGCCGCCGAACTTCGCGCAGATCTCCTCCACCATCCGCACCGCATAGTCCGCCGTCGCGTCAGCATCGCCCCAGCCGTTCTCCGCGACCCGCCGCTCCTTCGCGTCCACGAACGGCAGACCCACGCAGATCGCGCCGCGGCCCTTCGCGATACCGTGGCCAATCACGCACTGGTCCGGCAGGCCCGTCGAGTAGCAGCCGCCCGTGTAGAAGATGTTCCCGGGAAACTCGACGATGACCGGGAACTTCGCGCCCGGCTTCCAGTCATCGGACAGGTGCAGAATTGAATAGAGATCGGCGCTCTCGTCGCCCGCCAACCGGTGACGCACGCGGCGGCCCGCCGCGGGCTTCGCATTCTCCACGGGGGGCACGTCCACACGCCCCGCCGGCCGCTTCCACTCCGGAGCGGTGCCGGCCGCGGCAAGATCGCGCACCTCGAGCATCGCGGGCGACGTCCGCCGTCCACTCGTCATGATTTGAATCTGCTTCACCCGCCCGGGGTCGATCTTCGGCGTACCGTCCGCGAACGTTTCGCGCAAACGGCACGAGAAGCGACGCGTCTCGCCCGCCGCCAGCTTCGCCGCATCCGGCACCACATCCCATCAGCCCCCGCCCACGACCCAGAGCAGCACGTTCACCGGGTTCGATCCGCGGTTGGCGATCTCGCAGTTCGCCGACTCCCTGCGCGCAAGATCCCATCCCCGCGCGGGCGCCGGGATCACGGCCCACGCATAGGAGGTCTGCGACGTCCCGGCCGTCAATCGCAGGACCGTCCCCTTGGAATCCGCCTCCCATTGCGCAGTCATCCCGCGCAACTCGCCAAGATCCGAAACCTGGCGGATGTGCGCCCACAGGGACTGCGGCGCGGCGGCGGATTCGGCCGCCTGCACGGCGGTCGGCAGGGACAGCAACAGCGGGGCAAGGATGGCAAGGGAGGGTTTCATGGCTCGTTCATCGCCAGTCAATCCGGGCGGTTTGGGTTTCCAGGTCCAGGCGGATTGACGCATGCGCGAACTCCCGGACGTACACATCGCCCGAACGCACGGCCGGCCCCCGTGGCGGACCCAGCGGACGTTCCAGCTCCGGGGGACGCGTCATCCAGACCTTGCTCTGCTCCGCACTGTAACCGTCATGGGCGCAGAAGTAGCTGTGCTTCTCGGCGCAGATCAGGAAGACAGCCAGCAGATAGGTGAAGCGGCGGTTGGCCGCCTCGCCCGCGGTGAGGGATTCGCGAATCTCATCGGTGCGCTGCCGGTTCCGTGCCTCGCCGGCATCCTCCGCACCCAGGCCGGCGGTGAACGCGACGAGAAACCCCTGCCGTGCCGCTTCCTGAAACGCAGCCATGCCCTTGGCCACGTAGTCCTTCACCGGAACGTTCCCCACGGCTGTTTCGAATGCTTCGATGTAGGAACCGTCGAACGCGCGCAGCCGGCCCAGACCGGAATCCGGAAAGCGCGCCCGCAGCAGATTGGCCACCAGGAGTTTCTCGGGGCCAAGGATGCCCCGCGTCTCCTTCATCATCGCGTCGTATCCCTCAACCAGCGCGGCCTTCTTCGTCTCACCGATCTCCCTGCGCAGGTACTCCGGCTCCAGAATCTTGATGTTGCCGTCGAGAAAGACGCCGTCGATCGCGGGGTCGGCGCAGACCTGCTTCACGTTCGCGAGCCACCAACCGCGCATCCGTTCGTTGGTCAGGTCATAGGCCTGAACGCGGCCGCGCACGAGCTTGTCGCTGCCGTCGTTCCCGACCAGCAAGGCCCCCGGAATGCTCTCCAAGGATGCGTTGGCCGCATAATTGCCGTAATGGACGATGACGTTGCGGTAGTACAACACCTTCGTGGCCGGGTTGACGGCCTTGATGGCTTTGGCCGCGGCCAGCGTGCCTGCCTCGGTCGAGCCAAACGCCTTCGCCCCGGTGCCCTTCTCCAGCGTCACGAGCGGGAAGGACGCGAGATGGCGCACCTCATCGTCAGAGAACGCGGTATCCTTGCGAATGTGCTGATAACACGGCACGCGATCCCACGAGAACGCCGGAAGCCGGTCGCCGTTCGTTGCGGGCGCATCGATCTTGCGCAACGATGACGAGGAGGCTCGCGCGGGCTTCCCGTTCGGCCGGGCCAGCGGCCCGGCACTACCCGCCGTACCCGATGAATCCGTGGTAGGGCCGGGCCGCTGGCCCGGCCGTTCGATGGATCCCCGAAGCCATGCAGACTCGTCCGCTGCCGCCGCCAGCGGGGCCAGCAGCAGGGCGGCGAGGATCGGGGGCGTGCGGATCACTTTCCACCCTCCACCACGCGTAGGAACTCCTCCCTCGTCACGCGGCCGTCGCCGTCGACGTCCATCGCCTTGAACCGGGTTTCGCCGCTGGCGGGATCCTTGCCGGTCATGGTCTTCATGAACTCCTCGCGGTCGAGGGCGCCATCGCCGTTCAGGTCGCGCTTGGGGAAGCGGTCGACCTTGCCGGCGGCCGCCGGCGGTTCGGCCGCCGCGGCAGCCTTCGCCCGCTCGCCGCCTCCCCTCTTCCGTTTCTCCGGCTTCGCCTCCAAGCCATCGCGCGGCTTCGGCTCGGGCATGCCGGTCAGGATCTCCGCGAATCGCGCCCGGGCGGCCTTGACCTCGGAATCGGACGAGCCGGTCACGTCCTTGTAGCCGGTGCCGTCGCGGCTGTCGCCGCAGTCGAAGAACTTCTCGCCCTTGCCGCCCTTGGCGATTTCGAGCAGCCAGCGCGCATCGCGCAGGATGCGGCCGTCGTCGAGATGGCTGTAGATCCAGTCGCGATGCTTCTCCGCCTCGCCGCGCAACACCGGGCCAAGACTGTGACCGTCGAAAGCCTTATCCCTCGGCAACTCCGCGCCGGAAACCTCGGCCAACGTGGCCATGATGTCGGTGAGGTCGCCCACCGCGCGCGACACGAGGCCGCGCTTCACGCCCGGACCGCGGATGATGCACGGCACGCGCGCGCCCATCTCGGTCACCGTGCCCTTGCCCGAGCCGCCGGTGCCGTTGTCGCCGAGGAAGATGACGAGCGTGTTCTCGTCCAGCCCCTCGGCCTTGAGCGCCGCGAGAAGCCGGCCCATGAGGTGGTCGAGATACTCGAGGTTTGACTTGAACGTGTCCGGCCAGCGCTTCCCCGACTGCGCCGGGTCGGGCGTCTCCAGGTGCGGCGCATGGGTGAGCACGGAGGTGTAGTAGACGAAGAACGGACCGTCCTTGTGCCGTCGCGCGAAGTCGATGACGAAGTCGTTGAAGAAGTCCGGGCCGTAATCGTCGGGCTTCGTCGGCAGGTACTTGCCGTTCTCGATGATGCTCGGGTGCCAGTAGCGGCAGGCCTGTCCACCCTTCTCGTGCGCGGGGTGCTTCACGCCCTCCGGCAGGTTGTGGTCGTAGGCCCACATCCGGTACTCGTCGAAGCCCGCGTCGCGGACGAGCGTCGGCAGCTCGCCGGAGAGCTGCCACTTGCCGGCGAGGGCGGTTGTGTAGCCCTTGGACTTGAGCAGGTCCGCGTGGGTGAAGTGGGTGCCGATCAGCTTCTGAGGCGAGTCCGCCGCGGGCGTGAAGGCCGGATCCGCCATTCCGAGGAACCCGTTGTGAAAGCCGTACTGCCCGGTCATCAACGCGACGCGCGTCGGGGTGCAGAGCGGGTTCGCGAAGAAGGTCTCGAACCGCGCGCCCTCGGCGGCCATGCGGTCCAGGTTCGGCGTCCGGTGCTTCGTGTTCCCATAGCACGCAAGCTCCTTCGCGCCGAGGTCGTCGGCGAGGATGAGAATCACGTTGGGCGGAGCTTCCGCCGCCGACGTGACCGCGGAGGCGAGCACGGCGCCGAGCAGCGCAAACGACACATGGATGGGCTTCATGGTGCAGACGTTCCCTTTCGTGTTCCGGTCACTTGCCATAATCCGCGCCGGCAAGGCTCTGGAGGACGGACTGCTGCCACTCGCGGAGCTTCGCTTGAAGCCGCGCGACTTGCTCGCGGTCGCGCCCGGCGAGATCGGTCTTCTCGGCGGGGTCGGCGTCGAGGTCGAAGAGCTCCACCGTGGGGGCGGCGGACTTGCCGCCGTCGTGAAGGATGAGCTTGTACGGACCGTCGATGACCGCTCGGGGGCCGAGGAAGTCGGCGTCGATGAAGACCCCCGGATGGCGCAGGTTCCTGAAGTCGCGCGTGGCCTTGCCGCCGGAGCGCTTGACGAGCGGCGTGGTGCCCTCCTGCAGCCGCGGGTCGATGTAGGGCGGCGCGTTCGCGGCGGTCAGCCGCTCGATGTTGTAGCCCCAGAAGAAGAGCGGCGACGGCCGCGCGGCCATCGTGCCGTCGAGCACGGGCGTCAGGTCGATGCCGTCGAGCGGGCGGTCCGGCGGCGGCCGGCCGGCGAGCGAGCAGAGGGTGGGCAGCAGATCGCTGGTCGTCGCCCGGACGTTTGTCGTGCGCGGCTGCCGGATGCGCGCCGGCCACTCGATGAGCCCGGGGACGAGCGTGCCGCCCTCGTAGAACTGCCCCTTCGTTCCGCGATGCGGCGACGCCAGGGTGGCGTCGGGGGACGTGCCGTTGTCCCCGCAGTAGAAGAGCAGCGTGTCGTCCCGCAGACCGGCGGCGGCAAGGTGCTTTCGCAGGGTGCCGATCGCGCGGTCCATCGCGGTGATCTCCGCGTAGCGCTCGCGCAGCACCTCGCCGAGCGGCCGCGTGACGGGGCGGCCGGTCTCGTTCGACGTCAGGCGCACCTTCTTCGTGTACTTCGCGGGCAGGTCGTCGTAGAGCGCAAGATCCACCGGCAGGCCGCTGTAGGGCTCGTGCGGCGACCCGAACCACACGACGGCGAAGAAGGGCGCCCGCTCCTTCCGCGCGCGGTCGATGAACGGGATCGCCTCACGCACGAGAATCTCGGAGCTCTCGCCCTCGAAGACCTGCGGCGGGCCCCCGTTGCGCGAGAGCGACGGATTCAGCTCGAAGAAGTTGTCGTGCGAAAGCCACTCGTCGAAGCCCATGGCGCCCGGGTTGACCGGCGATTCCTTCTTCACCGGACCGACGTGCCACTTGCCGAAGTGCGCACAGCGGTAGCCCGCCTTCCGCATCAGGTGCGCGAGGGTGACCTCCTCCGGCCGGAACGACCAGCCGGGCGTGAACGCGCCCATGCGGTTCGGATGGCGCCCCGTGAGGAAACTCGCCCGCGTCGGCGAGCAACTCGGATGCGCGGCGTAAAACCGCTCGAACCGCAGCCCCCGGGCCGCCATCTCGTCGAGCACCGGCGTCTTCACGTGCGGATGCCCGCGGTACCCCGTTTCCTCCCACCCGTGGTCGTCGCCCATCATCAGGATGACGTTCGGCGGCAGCGCCGCACGGGGCGCGACGGACGCGGCGGCGAGCAGCAGGGCGACGGTCGAAGCGATGCCATGGTTCACGCCTCGGTCCTCCTTCACGGCTGGACGAGCCTGGTCCACGCCGCGGCGAGGCGGCGCCCGATTTCGTTCTGCGAGGCGGCGTCGAAGTGCACGCGGTCGCCGATGTGGCCCTTGAGCTCGCGCGCGTCGACGCATGCCGTGCCGGGACACAGGCCGGGCAGCGAGAGCAGGAGTTCGTTCATCGCGGCCTTGCCGGCCAGCTGGTCCGGCTCCGCCATCTCGCCGATCGTGCACGCGACGAACGGGAGGTCCGGAATGCCGAGGTCCGCGCGCAGGTCGGCGATCGTCTTCAACAGCGCCGCCCTGTGGCCCAGAAGCCGCTCCGGCGTCGCATCGGCCTCGCCCTGCAACCAGAGCGCACCGCGGACGCGGCCCCTCGCCGGCGCGGCGGTCTCGATCGCCAGCTTCGCCCGCCGCAGGGCCTCGTCGTAGAGCTTCGCGCCCTTCTGCCAGAGCCGGATGCTCGAACCGCCCACCGCGCAGGGCACGAGCCCGATGCGCACCTTCGCGTCTCGGGCGGCGAGCGCCTCTGCGAAGGACAGTCCCGGCCCGACGCCGGCGTTGTCGGCCCCGGCGAAGGTCTTCGCGTCGCCCGTCAGGTGCAGCGGGTGGCGCGCGAGGTACCAGCGGTCGTCCCGCAGGTGCATCATGACGATCCGCGGATCGCGCTTCGGTTCGTCGGGCATGACGCCGCGGCCCTTCATGTTCGACTGGCCCAGGAGCAGGAAGAGATCGACCCGCTCCACGCCCGCCGGCAGCTTCGCGATGTCCACCGACTCCAGCGGCGGTCGCGTCGGCGGCGGCGTGCGGACCGCGCGCTCACGCCGGCCGGCCTGCGCAACGCCCTCGCCCGCCCCGACCGCGCCGGCGCACGGAACGACGGGCGCGGCCATGACGAGAGCGGCGAACACGGCGACCGGCGCCCCTACTCGCATGCGCGGTTCTCCGAGACCTTCACCGCCACCGGGCCGAGCAGGCCCGCGGGCAGGAGGCGGTTGCGTGGTGTGCGCGGCGGGGCCGTCGTGAACGCCGCGCGCTCGCCGGCCGGCAGGCGGTCGTCGCCGACCAGCCGGTTCCACCAGAGGTTCGTCACCTTGACCTCGAGCTCGTTCACGCCCGGACGCGCAGCGCCGGTGATGTCGACCGCGAACGGCGCCTTCCACAGCACGCCGAGGTCGCGGCCGTTCAGCCGCACCCCGGCGATCACCTCGACCGCGCCGAGGTCGAGCGTCAGCCGCCGCCCCGTCTTCCACGCGTCGGCGGGCAGCTCGAATCGCGTCGCATACGTGGCCGTCCCGGAAAAGTGCTTCACCGCGTCATCGGCATGCCCGGACCACGAGATCAGCCGCGGCCAGTCGAGCGGCTGTCCAAGGGTTGGAACTCCGGGGAAGCCGACCTTCCAGGGGTTGGACAACTCGATCGCCGGCGGCAGCGCCACGTCGACGGTCCTCTCCCGTCCATCCGCACCGATGAGGGCATAGCGGCCCGACTCGCTTGCGACGACCTCGATCCCGCCGGCGCCCTTCCGCGTGACGCGCACCGGGCACTTCACGGCGCCCGTGGCGAGGGGCTGCCCGTCTTTCAGGACGCGCGCGACAGAGGCGCCCGGCGCCGGGGATCGGAAGACGACGAAGACCGATCCGTTCGGATCGAGCGCCAGCGGCACGCGCGTGCGGCCGCCTGCGGTCTCGTACCACGCCGCCGTCTCCCGCGTGCCGGTATCGGGATGCCAGAACTCCGGCGCGCGACCGGCCCCGCGGAAGGAAACATCGGCGAGCACCGGCGCGTTCGTCGGATTGCAGACGAAGAAGAGGTCGGCGTCGCCCTCCCGCCGGTGCGTCCAGAGGATCCCCTGCGGCGCGACGACCGCGGGCTCCGCGCCGAGTTCGCGCAGTGCGGCCGCGAGATCGTCACCGCGGAACACGCGACCGCGGCCAAAGGGACGGGGGGCGAGGGACGAGGGACGAGCCGCCGCCTTCACGCCTTGTGCCGAAGGACCGGGGCTCCCCGCCCCCCACAGCTCCTCCGCGAGCTTCGCCACCTCGGCGTCGCACGCCGGATGGCCCTTGAGGCTCGGCGAACGGGAGGGCGGCGGACCGAGAATCGACGCGCCGTCCGCGACGAGATCTCGAATCCGGCGCAGCGTCTCCGGCCGCATCGTGGCCTGCGGCGGCAGGACGAGCAGCGCGTACGACGGCCCGTCGGGGATCGCGAGGCGGCCGTCCTTCACGGCCGCGCGGCTCAGCAGCGCCTCGGCATTGATGAAGTCGTAGTCGTAGCCCGGAGGCAACGCGGGCCGCCGGATGCCGGTCATTTTCGGCGTGTCGTCGCCGATGAAGTAGGCGACGTCGGCGACGCTCGCCCCGCGGCGCAGCAGGAACTGGCAGCGCCGCAGGTAGTCGACCCACGCCTTCGACGGCTCGAACCACGTGTTGTGCCGGTTGAACTCCGTGCCGAACCATGCGTTGACGCCGGGTCGCCGGTCCTCCCACGGCTGATGGATGTAGACGTGCAGGACGAAGTGGTTGATGCCCTGGCAGTAGGCCCAGTCGCCCACCGCCTTGAGGTTGCCCGGCGACTCGAGGAACGAGCGCGCAGAGGTGAACGCCTCGGCATAGACCGTGCGCTTGCCGTAGAGATGGGCGGCGGACGACGCGGCGCGCAACTCGATGCCCTCGCGGGGCGCGAGAGGCCCCTCGCGGATCCAGAACTCGCCGCCAAGGTCGTCGCTCTGTCCGCCGTAGTGCAGGAACTCCGCGGGGAAGCCCCAGTGGCCGTAGTTCTCCAGCCACAACCGCAGGCCGTCGCGGTGCGCGACATCGCGCAGGCCGCCGACGTACTCCGTGCCGATTCGGTCGGCGATGTGCCGGCGGAGGTCCCAGAGGAAGCGGTCGGAGAGGTCCGCACTGCCGACGATGCGCCCCGTCAGCACCGGCAGCCAGGGGCGCGGGTCGTAGCCGAAGGCCCGCTCGAACGATGCGTGGAAGCCGTCGGTCCAGTTCTGCGACCCGACCTCATAGCTGTCGATCACGACATGGGTGACCGCCGCGCGGGCGGCGGCGGGCACCCGGGCGAGGAACGGAGCCATGAAGCCCCCGTAGTGGGCCTCGATGGCGTCGCGGTTCATCTTGTCGACCTCGAGGCCGCGGCCCTGGTCGGTCGTCGGGTGGTTCATGGCACCGGTCGGCGTCATGCCCGCCCGTAGGATGACCCAATCGCCGGCGGGCACGTCCCAGTTCATCATGCCGTCGGCGGCGAGGCGGTCGCCCAGCGACACGATCGAGGATGGCGCGACGGCGAACTCCGGCGACTCGGGCTCCGTCGAAGGCGGCCACTGGTAGGCGTCCCACCCCGGCAGCGTCGAGGACGACATCTTGCCCAACTGCTTCTCGACGGCGCCGTCGACCCGGGCGGCCCCGGAGAGGATGATCTCGCCGATCCCCGGCGGCTCGAACACCGTCTCCGTCGACCCGGGCGCCGCCTTGGAGCCCTCGACAGCCTGCAGTGTGGCCTTGAGACGGAACGTCCGCGACGTGACGGCCGGGAACGACACGACCGCCGGGCCGCGGACGAGGAAGCCGACGTTGATCGCATACTTCGGCCGCGACAGGGCCTTGCGGTCCATCGTGAACTCGCGGACCGGCCGGAACCCGCCCGCCGCGTCGGCCGCGAGCAGTTCGCACTTCACGGCGAAACTGCCGCGCCCCGGATGCAGCGTCAGGCTTCGGGCGGTGAACGGCTCGTCGAAATCGAGATCCACGGTGAAGCCGCGGCCCGCCGTGTTTGCGCCGTCGGGAAATTCGCACGCCGTTGCGGGGTCGCCGTCGACGAGCGCCGGGGAGGCCGGCGCCGCGGGCACACACCGCACCTTCGGCGGACGCGCGGCCGGCGCCTCGCCGCGCGGCGCGGGGAAGGCCAGCACGGCGACATCCTGGAAGGGCTCCCGCGGGACCGGCAGCCTGGCCGCGAACTTCGCCGGGCCGCGGACGCGCGTCTCCGAGATGGCGACGTACCGCATCGCCTGCGTCGGCGCGACCCACGGTCCGCCGGACTGGCTCCAACCGGGGCTGTTGAACGAGCCGAGGTTCACGCCGACCCGCTTCGCCTCCGCCGCCGCGTGGGCCATGCAATCGAACCACTCGTCGGAGAGGAGTTTCACCGGGCCCAGCGGCGTGTCGGGATCGACGACGTTTCCGATCAACGCCTCGCCGATGCCCACGCGCGCCATCGCTTCGAGGTCGCGCGTGATGCCGTCCTTCGAGAGGTTGTCGCTGATCCAGTACCAGTAGCACCACGGGCGCGTGTCCGGTGGCGGCTCCGCAAAACCGGCCTCCATCCCGTCCAACGCCCGCGCCACCGCGGCGAGCCCCGCCGCCAGCACCGCCCCGATCGCGATCCAACGCTTCATCCGCCCCTCCGTCACTCGACACTCGCCACTCGTCACTTCACTCCCCGACAAACACCCTCTTCACCGCCTCGAGATAGCCGTAGCCGTACAGGTCGCACGGCTGCAGGTAGCTGGTCTCGGTCCATTCGTTCCAGCTGTTGACGGTGATCAGCGGGGCGGCGCCGGGGGTGGCGTCGACGAAGGCCTTCGCGTCACGCAGCGCCTTTTCGAAGTTTTCGGGCGTGTTGTTCTTGATCACGGCACCGATGCGCTTCGGCGTGCGCGGACTGCTGTCCCAGCCGACGGACACGTGCGGGTAGTAGGGCGCCTTGTAGCCGGCCTTCACCGTGGCCCACTCCTTGCGGACGTCCTCCATCACCTCGTTGTAGTCCCGGTTGACGTTCGCGAAGTGGCAGAACTGGTAGTGCGTCAGCGAGTCGAACCCGAGCTTCTCGACGACCTCCTTCTGCGTGCCGAGGTTGTCGCCCGCGATGCCGGAGAGGCTCTTCTCGCGGTGCTTCCGCATCGACAACTGCAGTTCGAGGCCCGGATGGCCGGCCTTCTTCACCTCGTCGCGGAACCAGGCGATCGCCTGCTCGGTCGCGTCGACCCCGCCGAGACCCTCGATCAGCTGGTTGAGATCGTAGATCATGAACACCGGCTTGCCGCCGATCTTGTAGTAGGAGGGATGCGAGAAGTAGGTCGTGATCCACCGGCGGGCGATCTTCTCGAACTCGGGGCGGTCCACGGCCCCGCGCCAGATCGTCGCCTTGTTCTTCTTCGACGCGGCATCGTCGGAGTTGCGGCGGTCCCACATGAGGTTCACGTCGTGGTTGGCCCACATCAGGTAGAACTTCACGCGGTCGTTGTTGCGGGCCTTGAGATAGCCGTCGTTGAGGCAGGCCTCGAGGTACGGCATCCCGTCATACCAATACCAGTCGTAGATGAAGACGTTGACGCCGTGGTCCGCCGCGGCGGCGATCTGCATCTCCATGACGTAGCGGTCGGCCTCGTTGACGTAGCCCCACACCGGCCGGCGCGGCTGCTGGTGGCCCTCGTAGTGGGCCTCGTTCTTCATCACGGTCTCCCACTCGCCGATGCCCATCGGCCAGAAGATCCGCGCCCGGTCGTCCGGGTGGTACGACGGCCAGACGAACGCCGCGATGTCGTACGTCTTCCCCGGCGCGGCCGGCGCCTGCGCCCACGCCGCGCCGGCGGCGAGCATCGCGCACGCAGCCGCCGCGCCCCACCTCAGCCCGAATCCCAGGTTTTTCCTCATGTTCGCATCCTCCCGGCCGGACCCGGGCGGGCACTGCACCCGCCGCGGAGCACGCCCGTGTCCAAGCGGCATGGTTTCGCAGCCGCACTCTCCGAGTCAAGCCTGCGCGCCTCGGGCCGCGCCCCGGCCATCAGGGCCGGAAGGACGGCACCACACCCGGGGTTCACCGGCGCGGTCTCACCGGCGTTGCGACTCCGCCCCTGCTGCCTTCGGCTGGGGGGCGGACTGCTTCAGCGCCTCGGCCTGGCGCGTGCCGGGCGCGGGCCAGTCGGCGGGGATCGGGATCGTGACTTTTCCGGTCGCGGCCCATTCGGTGCCGCGCAGCATCAACGTGCGGAAACCGACGCAGGCCATGGGCTTCGGGTCGTGGCCCATGGCGCAGTGGAAGGCGCGGCCTTTGCCAAGTTCCGTCACCACCACCATCGGCTCGTTCGTGCCGCTGCCGCGAAAGGTCCTGTCGGAGAACGTCGTCGCAAGCACGTGGCCGGTCTTGTACAGCAACTGGCGGTGAAAGAGCTCGTCCTTGACGTGTTGGAAGTCCTCCATGCCTTTCGTCACCGGATGCTCCTTGTCGGCAATGGTGACGAGGAAGGAGTGCTGCGAACCGTGACCGCTGATGTTCTTGCCGGCGGCATCCTTCTGCCACCGCAGGCCGATGAGATCGCCAAACTCCGGCCAATCCATCCACGCGGTGCTGGCGGCATGGAACAACACGAAGCCGTGCCC
Source organism: uncultured Verrucomicrobiota bacterium (assembly GCA_964423465.1). Taxonomy (GTDB): domain Bacteria; phylum Verrucomicrobiota; class Kiritimatiellia; order PWTM01; family PWTM01; genus VGWF01. Next base: position 12,407 of record CAYRFK010000107.1, read on the forward strand.
GGCGGCGATGTAGTCGAGAAGCGCCTTCTCGGTGGCGGCGGGCCAGCGCTGACCGGTGACGTTCGGGTAGCTCGTGTAGTTGCAGACGATCGCATCGTATTTCGCGAAGTCGGCCGGGTTGAAGTGCGGCACGTCCTCGGTCACGGTCACGCTGAAGCGGCCGCTGGCCTCATATATTCCCTGCAGGACCGGCGTGGTGGTCTTCCAACTGTGATTGTTGGCTCCGCTGAAGATCAGCAGCCGGACTTGGGCGTTGTCCGCTCCGTGCGCCACCGCAGCCAGCGCCAGAGAGAAGGCGGCGAGGACTGTATATGCGTGCTTCATGGTTGCTCCGGTTGCTTCCCTTTGATTCATCCGTTCCAGTCATTGGAAACCCTTGCACCACGATTTCCAGCGGTTGGAATGGGCCGGCGCGGAGCTTTCCAAAGTCCGACACTTCTGGCAAGGCCCAGCCTGCGGGCAACGTGGACAGCGGCGCGAGCAGCAGGGTGGCTTCTCCGTATCATCCATCCGCCGAGTTCACACGCCGCGCCGCCTGCCCCCGCCCTGTGGCGTCAACGGCGTTCCGGCCAGACCAAGAACTTCCGGACCCGCCTCGTCACGGCCGCTTCAGGGTGTCGACCAGGCTCCGCACCTTCAGCGCACGGGCGAACTCGTCGCGGGGCATGGGGCGGTCGAGGCGGACCGTGATCGTGGGCGGCGCCCAGGGCGCGACATGGATGAAATTGTCGGAGAACCGCGCCTCGCGGCCCGCGACATCGAGCCATGCATAGAGGGCCGGTTGCTCCGCCAGAAGGGTCACCGCATACTCGGTGCCGTCGCCCGTGATCTCGACGGAGATGTCCGGCGCGCCGAGCGGAACGTCCTTCGGACGGCTGAACAGGACCAGATCGTCGGATGCCGGCTTGCCGTCGATCTTGAGGAACGTCCACACGAGGACGTTGGTCGCCCCGTGCTCCTTGAGCAGGCCCTTGACGTCGAGCGTGGCAATGCGGACGCCGCGGCGCGCGGGCGCGTTCACCAGGAGATCCTCGCCGGTCTGCAGGATGCGGCCGGCCGCGTCGGTGGCGCGCCACGACAGCGTACCCTCGCACGGCGCGCTGCGATCGCTTGTCACGAACAGGTCGGCCGAGCCCTTCGCCGCGTCGGGCATGCCGGAGAGGATCACGGGGGCGTAGAAATGGCGCGCCCGGTAATGCAACGCCTTCCAGCGGCCGAAGTAGTCGACCGACGACCACGACGTCCCGGGCCACGTATCGTTGTACTGCCAGTAGACGCAGCCCATCGACTTCGGCATCTCGGCACGCCAGCCGCGGGCGCCGAACTCGATGCCGTGGGCCTGCGTGATCTGGCTGAGCCACAGGGCGCTTTCGAAATCCTTCGGCTCGCCGAAGTACATGCGGACGATATTGAGGATCTTGTCGGTGCCGATCTTTCCGTCCTCCTTCGCGTCCATGTACATCCGGTTCGACCGCATGTGGTACTTCACGACCGGCGAATAGACGTCGGCGCGGTCTCCGGGCGCGGTGAAGCTCTCGACCGTGCGCGGCACGGGCCACGCCTGGAAGCCGAACTCGCTGACGAAGCCGTGGATGGTGCGGTAGACATCGAACGGCTTGCCGCCGTGCCAGACCTCCCAGAAGTGCACGTCGCCGCAGTCGGGCGAGCCGGTGACATAGTCGGCCTGCGGCGCGAGGGCCTTCGTCTCGGTGCCGAGCGTGTCGCGGAAGAGCTTGTAGTAATCGGCCTCGCTCATCTTCTTGTCGGTCCATTCCGCCCCGCCGCGGAAGAACATGATCTCGTTGTTGCCGCACCAAACGGCGATGGACGGGTGGTGGCGCAGGCGGCGCAGGTTGTCGCGGGCCTCGGCGCGGACGCTCGCGAGGAATGCGTCGTCGAAGCTCGGGTAGGTCGTGCAGGAGAACTTGAAGTCCATCCACACGCAGAGACCGTACTCGTCGCACAGATCGAAGAGCTCGTCGTCCTCGTAGGCCCCGCCGCCCCAGAAGCGGAGCGAGTTCATGTTCACGGCAACGGCGTCCTCGACGTAGCGGCGGTAGAGATCCTTGTTCACCCGGTTGAGGAACGAGTCGGCCGGGATCCAGTTGCCGCCCTTGGAGAAGAACGGCACGCCGTTGACGACGAAGTGCATCGGCTCGTCGCCGGCCTTCTCGACCGCCTTCATCGTGCGCAGGCCGATCCGGCGCGACGTCGTGTCGAGGGGCTTCCCGTCCGCACCGAGCAGTTCAACCGCAACGGTGTAGAGCGGCTGCTTCCCCATCCCGGCGGGCCACCACAACTCCGCCTTGTCGATCGCAAGCGACGCCTCGCCCTTGCCGCCGGCGAGCGTGCATTCGGCGGACGGACCCGCGACGCCGCCGGGGCCGGTGACAGCGATGCGGGCGTTGAGGCCGTCGGCCGCGGGGCCCGCTTCGACGCGCACGGTCAGGCCGACGCGGCCGGGCTTGGCGTGGTCCTGCAGGACGAGCACGTCGTCGATCCGCGCCGGACCGAAGCCGACGAGCGTCATCGGGCGCCAGATGCCGCAGGTGATCAGCGTCGGCCCCCAGTCCCAGCCGAAGTTGCAGGGCATCTTGCGGACGTACGCGGCGCCGGGATAGGCCCAGGTCGGGAGCGGACGCTCCTTCTCCTTCGCGCGGATCAGCGGCAGGACGGAGTCGAACGCGACCTCGATGCGGTTCTCGCCCGCCTTGAGGTGCTTCTTCACGTCGAATTCCCAGGTCCGGAACATGTTGTCCGTCTTCCCGACCTCGGTGCCGTTGACGCGGACCGACGCGAGCGTGTCGAGCCCCTCGCACCGGAGCAGGACATGTTCGTTCGCCAGGAACTCCGGCGCGACGGTGAAGACCCGCCGGTAGGTCCACGCGAGATCGCTCACCCACTGCACGCGCGACTCGTTGTCGCGGAAGAAGGGATCCGGGATGCGCTTCGCCGCCAGCAGGTCCGTATGGACGCAACCCGGCACCGTCGCGGCGATCCAGTCGTTGCTGCCCGCCGCCGAAACCTCCCACGCACCGCCGAGGTCGACCCTCGCCAGCCCCGCACCCTGTGCCGCCCCGGCCGTCACGCACGCCGCCAACACCATTCCCATCCACGTCCGCTTCATGATCCGTCTCCTCCGGGAAAGCCGCCAGTCTATCACCGCCGCCACCGGACATCGACCGCCCGTGGGGCAGACACTCCTGTCTGCCCCTCAAGAGGGACAACACAAAGAGACCAACATCGGACATCCAAGATTCCGGAGGCCTTGCCCCGCCGATGCGGGCGGGGCAATCGCGACCTCCGGCCGGATTGCGTCGGAACGCCCGGCGGGCCTATTCTGGCGGAGGATGGATGGATGGATGACTGGGTGATTGAATGAATGGATGAAGCCGACTGGCTGGCGGCCTTCGGCACCCATCCAGCCATACAACCATCCATTCCTCCATCCATCCGTGCTTCAACCATGCACCTTGGCATCGACATAGGAACCACGAAGGCGGCGGCGGTGATCGTCGCGGCGGACGGGC
>CAYRFK010000108.1:0-15925 GCA_964423465.1 uncultured Verrucomicrobiota bacterium
ACCTATCCGCTGCCCGAGGCCCAGCGCGACCGCTTCATGTTCCACGTCGGCGTCGACTACCCGACGCGCGATCAGGAGCGCGAGATCATCACGCGCACGACCGGCACCTACGACGCCGAGTTGAAGCCGGTTCTCTCGGGCGAGGACATCCTCGGGTGCCAGCGCATCGTGCGCGCGGTGCCCGTGCCGGACCACGTCACCGACTACGTCCTCGATCTCGTCCGCCGCTGCCGCCCGAAGGAGCCCGACGCGCTGCCGTTCATCCGCGAACTGGTGGAGTGGGGGCCCGGCCCGCGCGCGTGCCAGATGCTCATTCTGGGCGGCAAGGTCCGCGCGGTCCTGCACGGCCGCTACCATGTCACCGTCGACGACATCGTCGCGCTAGCGCGCCCGGTCCTCCGCCACCGCATCGTGCCCACGTTCAACGCCGAGGCCGAGGGCGTCACGACCCTCGACATCATCGGCCGGGTGCTCGACGCCGTGCCGCGGACGGAGAAACAAGCCGCAGTCTAGGAAAGCTGATCGATGCCCGGTGTTACCAGCTTCCTGACGCCCGAGGACGTCCGGCGGATCGCCAACTTGCAGGTGCTGGCGCGGACCGTCGTCGAGGGGTTCTGCAGCGGACTGCACCGTTCGCCGCACAAGGGGTTCAGCGTCGAGTTCCGCGAGCACCGCGCCTACGTGCCGGGCGACGAGATCCGCAGGCTGGACTGGAAGATCTTCGCGCGCCGCGATCGCTTCTACGTGCGCGAGTTCGAGGAGGAGACGAACGTTCGCGCGACCATCCTCCTCGACGTCAGCGGGTCGATGGCCTACGGCAGCGGTTCCGTCACAAAGCACCATTACGCCACGCGCCTGGCCGCATCCCTGGCCTACCTGATGCTCCAGCAGGCCGACGGGGTGGGGCTCGTCAGTTTCGACACCGGCGTGCGCGAGTACATTCCGCCGCGGTCGCGGCCGGGCCACCTGCGCGTGCTGGTCGATGCGCTCTCGGCGGCGAAGCCCGGCGGCGAGACGGAGCTTGGCGGGGTTTTTCACGAGCTGGTGGCGCGCATCCACCGGCGCGGATTGCTGATCGTGCTGTCGGACTGCTTTGGCCGCGTGCCGGAGCTGCTCTCCGCGCTGGCGCATTTCCGCCACGCACGCCACGAGGTCATCCTGTTCCAGATCCTGGATCCCGCGGAGTTGGAGTTCCCGTTCCGCTCCTGGACGAGGTTCGAGTCGCTCGAAAGCGCCACGCATCACCAGTTCGTCGACCCGGCTACGCTGCGCGAAGCCTACCTGCGCCGCGTTGCGGAGTTTCGCGAAGAGCTGAAGCGCGGATGCCACCGGCACCGCGTTGACCTCGTCCCGCTCGTCACCGACCGCCCCTACGCCGAGGCGCTCGCGCAGTACCTCACGCTGCGCAGGAGGCGGGCGTGACCTTCCTGAACATCATCCTGCTCGGCGGCCTCGCGGCGGCGGCGATTCCGCTGATCATCCATCTGCTGAACCGGCGGCGGTTCCAAGTGGTGCGGTGGGGCGCGATGATGTTTCTCGACGACATCGTCCGCACGAACCGCAGGCGGATCCGGATCGAGCAACTCCTTCTCCTGCTGGTGCGCATGGCGATCCCTGCGCTGCTGGCGATGGCCATGGCCCGCCCGGTCCTGACGGGCGTGCGGGCCCTCATCCGCCGCGCCCCATCCTCGGCCGTCGTCCTGTTCGACAACAGCTTCTCCATGGAGGCCGGCGAGGCGGGCAGGGCCACCGTGGGCGTCGCGCGCGAGGAGGCGGCGGCGATCGTGGCCGGCCTGCCGCGCGGATCCGAGGCCGCGGTCGTCGGCATGGCGGGCCCGATGCCCGCGGTGGAGGATCCGACAGTCGACCTCGTCCGCATCCGCAGCGGCCTGGACGACGCGGCGGGCGGCTTCGGCGTTGCCCGCGTCGCACCCGCCCTGCAGACGGCGGCGGGCCTCTTCGCCTCGCGCATGCATCAGGCGGACCGGACCCTCGTCGTGGTCAGCGATTTCCAGCGCGCAAGCTGGTCCGCCGCTTTCGCCGAAGAACGGCGTCGTGCATGGGACGCACTCGGCGCCCAGGCCGTCCCGCCGCGCGTTGTGTTCTTTCCCGTCGGCGCGGCGGCGACGGACAACATTTCCGTCGAGCCCATCGAACTGTCGCGCTCGATCGTGGGCACCGGCCAGCGGGTCATGGTCCGCGCCGGGCTCCGAAACCACGGCCGCACGCCGTACCCGGACCTTCGCGTCCACTTCCGCGTCGACGGCGTCGACCGCGCCGCGGCCATGGTCTCGCTGGCGCCGGGCGAGACGGAGCAGGCGCTCTTTCACCACACGTTCGACCGGGCCGGGTCGCACGTCGTCGAGATCCGGACCGAGGCCGACCCGCTCCGGGCGGACAATACGGCACTCGCAAGCCTGCCGGTCCTCGACCGCATCCCGGTGCTGCTGGTCAGCGGCGACCCAAACCCGGCTCCGCTGCGGGGCGAGACCGCCTTCCTCGAGATCGCGCTGCAGCCGTTCTCGCGAGGCCACGGGAAGATGTCGGACCTGATCGCGACGCGCATGACGCCGGAGGACAAGCTGTCACCGGCGATGCTTGACGATGCGCGGGTGGTCGTCCTGGCCAACGTGCGGCAACTGTCCGCCGATCTGGTGAAGGCCCTGCGCGATTTCGTGCGCGACGGCGGGGGCCTGCTCGTATTCCCGGGCGACCGCGCGAACACGGCGTGGTATGCCACGCAGTTCGGCGGGGCGGAGGGGCTTCTTCCGGGGACGCTGGGCGCGCTGGCGGGGGATCCGGCGGACGACGCGGGCGCGGTGTCGATCGTCGCGCAGCGACATTCGCATCCGGCGCTGGCGTTGTTCAACGATCCGCGGCACGGAAGCCTGGGCGGCGCGCGGATCCGTGCATGGTACCGCATCGAGGTGCCCCCGGAGGCGGCGGATTCCGTCGCGGCCCGGCTGGACACGGGAGACGCGTTCCTGGTCGAGCGGCGCGTGGGCGAGGGCCGCGTGCTGCTGGCGGCGATCCCGTGCGACGCCGACTGGGGCAACCTGCCGATGCGGCCGTTCTACCTGCCGCTCATGCAGGAACTCGCCGTGTACCTTGCATCGAACGTTCACCCGCCGCGCAATGTCGAGGTCGGGGACCGCATCACGGCGTTTCTGTCGGAGCCCGGCGGCGACCAGCGCGCGGTCGTGTCCGATCCCGAGGGGACGGCGCACGAGGTGCCGGTGGTCCGCCGGGGCCGCCGCGGCGTCGCCGAGTTCACGATGACCGACCGGCCGGGGCTCTACACGATTCGCGGTCCGAAGGACGAGCCCGTCCATTTCATTGTCCGCACGCCCCGCGAGGAATCCGACCTCGTCCGCGTGACCGAGGAGGAACTCAAGTCCCTCGCCGCCGAGGCCGGGGCGAAGGTCGTGCGCACGGGCGCGGAGTACAGCGATCTTGAGCGGGAGCGGCGGTTCGGCCGCGAGCTGTGGCGGACCGTCTGGTGGATGGTCCTGGCGCTCCTGCTCGGAGAACTGATTCTGCAGCGCTGGTTTGCCCGGAGGGTTGCATGACCGACCTCCGGTTCATGGGCGAGTGGGGCGTCGTGGCGCCCGTCGCGCTGGCCGCTGCTGCGGCGGCTGTCGCCGTGGTCCTGTACCGGCGCGAACTCCGCGGTCGCGAGGGCGGGGCGGGCGTGTGGTTGACGGCGCTGCGGGCCGCGTCGGTGTTCCTCGTCGCGTTGATGGTCGCGGGCCCCGTGCTCCATCACCGGCGGGTCATCGGGGACCTCATCCAGTTGCGCATCGTGCTCGATGCCTCGCAGAGCATGGGGCGCTGCGATCCGCAGATGGAGCCCGGCCGCAAGCTGCTCATCGCGCACCGGCTGGGCTGGACCGATGCCGCCGGGCTCGACGCTGCGCCCCTGCGCGCCGCGGACCGGCTGCAGGCAGCCCGCGAGGCTGCCGCCGCACCGGAATCCGAAGGCGCCGCCGCCGCCGCCGCGCAGGCATTCGCGGACGCCGTGGCGGAGGCGAGGAAGGAGATCGAGTCCACCCGCGACGGCACCCTGGCCCGCATCCGCCGGTCGGGCACCGCGGACCTGGAGCGCTGGGAGAATCTGCCGGGGAGCCTCATCGCGGACCTCATCACGAAGGACGCCTTTCAGAAGCCGCCGCAGCGGCGCGAGCGGGTGAAGGCGCTCGAGGTTCGCGGCACGTCCGCCGACAACTTCGGCGAACGGATCCGCGGCTACCTCGTACCGCCCGCGACCGGTGAGTACACGTTCTGGATCACCAGCGACGACGACGGGGAGTTCTGGCTCAGCTCCAGTGAGGATCCAGGGCTTCGCAGCCGCCTCGCCTCCGTCTCCGGCACCTACACGCCGGCGGACCAGTGGGAGCAGGTGCCGTCGCAGAAGTCGCGCAGGATCCGGCTGGAGGCCGGCCGCCGCTACTACTTCGAGGCGCTGCACAAGGAAGGCAGCGGGGAGGATCACCTCCTCGTGCGCTGGCAGCTTCCCGACGGCAAGATCGAGAGTCCGATTCCAGGCATGCGCCTGCTGCCGTTCGATGGCGGCGGCGGGGACGGTGGCGGCGATCCGAAGGCGGTGTTCGTCGCGGATCTCGCCGATCCCGCCCGCGACCTGGCCGGGAAGGCGGCCGGCGCCGATGCGGCGGCGGTGCGCGCGAAGCTGTCGGATCTGGCCCGCGTGGCCGAGGTCTGGGAGCGCGAACTGCGCGATGCGTTCCTCCGTCACGCCGGGGACCTGGCCGGGCAGGACCAGCCGGCCATCCGCGCCGTACTCGAGAGATTCGACCGGACACCGCGTTGGCAACGGGTCGCCGGTGCGCTGTGGGAGGGCCGTGCGCCCGCGCTCGCCGCGCTGGCGGAGGACCATGAGGTCAATCTACTGGTTCTCAAGGACGGACGCATCGAGGAGGTCTGGCGCTCGCGCGCCGGACGCCAGGGCGACACCGGGGAGCCGCCGGGACCCATCCGTGCCGGACCGCAGGGCGCACATACGGACCTTTCCGGCGTGTGGACCGGGCTCGATGCGGGCGATGCGGTCGAGGCGTCCCCGACGTCCGGCGCCGCGGCGGTCCGGTCCGCCGTGCTCCTGTTCTCCGACGGCATCCACAATCTCGGTGAGACGCCGCTGCGCGCTGCGCGGCTTCTGGGCGCACGCGGAGTGCCGGCGTTCCCGGTGCTCATCGGCGCCGATCGTGCGCCGGAGGACGTGGCGGTCGTCGGCGTCGACGCCCCGGCTTCGATCTTCCACACCGACCGCGCCCGCGGCCGCGTGGTCGTCGCCGATCACCTGCCTGCCGGCCGGCCGTTCACCGTGCGCATCCTGCGCGGCGACGAGGTCGTCTGGGAGCAGAAACTGCTCGGCGACGGGTCCGGGCTGAGGGCGGTCGAGTACGAGCTTCCCGTCGAGAATCTCGCGAAGGAGGAGACGCTCCGGGGCCTGCAGGGCGTGGCCCGGGCGGGCGTGCGGCTGGACCTGCGGGCCGTCGTGGCCGAGGTGGAGGGCGACGCCGAACCCGGCAACAACGAGCGGGCGTTCGAGATCTTCGCCGTGACGCGGAAGTACCGCGTGCTCCTTCTCGAAGGCCGCGCGCGCTGGGACTGGCGCTACATCCGGAACCTCTTCGACCGCGACGAGAAATGGGAGACGGTCTCGGTCTTCAGCCCGGACGGCGATCTGCCGCGGGGCGAGGGGAAGGACCGCTTCCCCGCGTCGCGCGATGCGCTCTTCGCCTTCGACCTCGTGCTCATGGGCGAACTGCCGCGCCGCGCCTTTCAGCCGCAGGAACTCGAGTGGATCCGCGATTTCGTCGGCGACCGCGGCGGCGGGCTGGTCCTGCTCGACGGCCAGCACGAGGCACTGCGAAGCCACGCGGACGGCCCGCTCGGGCCGCTGTTCCCGGCGGACTGGATCACCGGCCGCGCCGAGATCCTGCCGTCCGCCCTGCGCCTCACGCCGGCGGGCGAGGGGATCGCCGCGCTCGACATGTCGGCGGACGGCCTCACGCGCAACGCGGTCTGGGCCGCGCTGCGGCCGCCGCACCGCGTCGAGCCGCTGAAGCCGCGTCCCGGCGCCGAGGTGTGGGTCGAGGCCGTGACTCGCGGCGGCGGCGCCGTGCCCGCGATCCTGTCGCGGCCGTTCGGCGCGGGCCGCGTGCTCCACATCGCGTTCGACGAGACCTGGCGCTGGCGCTACGAAGTGGCCGACAAGCATCACACGCGGTTCTGGAACCAGATGGCGATGGCGATGATGGAGTCGCCCTTCGCCGTGCGTGACGACCGGGTGTCGATCGATGCCGGATCGCCCGTGCACCGTCCCGGCGGGCGTGCCCTCCTGCGCGCCCGGCTGCGGGACGAGCGTGGTCGCGCGATGACCGGCGCGACGGTGTTCGCGCACGTGTACCGGGACGGCCAGCGGATCGCGGTGCTGCCAATGCCCCCGGACGAGTCCGGCGGCGGCGCCTATCGCACCGAAACGGGCACGCTGGAGCCGGGCGAGCACGAGATCCGGCTGGTCGTGAAGGGCATCCCGGAGGATGATGTCCGCGCCCGCGCGACGTTCGCCGTGAAACCGCAGGATACGGGCGAGCTCGCGGACCTTGCGGCGAACGAGCCGCTGATGCGCCAGATCGCCTCCGTGACCCGCGGCCAGTTCGTTCGCGAGGAGAACCTCGATGCGGCGGTCGCCGCGCTGAAGCCGATGAGCCGCGGCCGCGTCGTCGAGAGCGAGACCGTCCTGTGGCAGAGCTGGCCCTGGTTCGGCCTCGTCGTGTTTCTGCTGACGGTCGAGTGGATCGTGAGAAAGCGGAAGGGGATGCTGTGAGGCATCCGGACATCCCATGAATGTGGACCCATCCAATGCGCAGCCCGCGGTGGCACTCAATCCGGTCACCGCGGCGCGGATCGAGGAATTCGGACGGCGTCGCCGCCGGCTGATCGTCGAGCGCGGCATCTTCGCCGCCGTGGCGGCATGGTTCGGCGCCCTGGTGATCGTGGCGGCGGCGGACGGTCTCTTCCTGCTGGAGGACGGCATCCGCTACCTGCTCAGCGCGCTGGCCTACGGCCTGGCCGGGTTCGTCCTCTGGCGCGTCTGCCTGCGGCACCTCTCGCGCCGGGCGGATCATCGCGTGCTGGCCCGGTGGCTGGAGGCGACGCGGCCCGACCTGCGCGAGGATCTGCTCTCGGCGGTCGAACTGGGCGAGCCGGCGTCGGCGGATCGGTGGGATTCGCCGGTGTTCCGCGCCCGGTTGCAGGATGACATCGCGCGCCGCGTCGAGGGACTCGATGTCCGCGAGATCCTCCCGTTCCGCCTCATCGCGCGATGGGCGCGGGTGGCGGGGGTCTCGATCGTGCTCATGCTGCTGCTGGCCTTCGTGCCGGGACTGCAGTGGCGGCGGTTGCTGGCGCGTGCGCTGCTGCCCTCGGCCAACATCGAGCGCGTCTCGAAGACGCGCATTGTCGTGGTGGATCCGACGCCCGCGGACGCCGTCGTGCCGCGGGGCGATACGGTGCCGGTCGTCGTCGAGGTCTCCGGCCGCCCGGCGTCCGAGATCCACCTGGAGACCTTCGCCGGCGGGGCGCGCGCGAGCGTGCGTATGAAGCCGATCGGGCCGGCGCGGTTCACGGCGAACGTGGATGTCGGCACGGACACCCTCCAGTACCGGATCCGCGGCGGCGACGCGCTGACGCGGCGCTACCGCATCACCGCCTATCCGGCCCCGCAGGTCGTCGCGTTCCACAAGACCTACCGCGTGCCGGACTACGCGAAGATGGAGCCGCGAACCGTCCACGAGACCGCAGGCGATCTGGAGGGGCTGGAGGGGACGCGCGTCGAGTTGAAGCTGGACGTGGATCAGCCCGTCCGCGCGGCCGAACTGCGCATCGAGAACGGCGCCCAAGCGACGACCGTGCCGCTGCAGAAGGCGGAGGACGGTTCGCTGCGCACGGACCTGACGCTGGAGAAACCGGGGACCTACCATGTCCGGCTTGTCGCGGAGCGAACGGGGTTCGAAAACCGCTATCGGCCCGTCTACGAGATCCGCGTCCTGCCGGACCTGGTGCCGCAGGTGGAGTTGAAGACGCCGGAGCGGGACGTCACGGTGACGCCGGACGAAGTCGTGGGCTTGGCCGCCGTGGCGCGCGATGATTTCGGCATCGCCTCGCTCGTGCAGTCCGTACAGGTGAACCGGTCCGCCTGGCGCGACGAGGGCGCGCCGGCCGTGGCGACGAATGCCGAGGTCTCCGTCGAGCGCTCCTGGGACCTGATGCCGATGGGGCTCAAGCCCGGCGACCAGGTGCTGGTCAAGTTCGTCGCCACCGACCTCAAGGGCAATATCGGCGAGTCGACCGTGCGGCGGCTGACCATCGGAGCGCGCGGGTTTGATCCAGAGCGAATGAAGTCGATCGAGGCCCGCAAGGCGCTTCGCGAGTCGACGGAGAAGCTGTCGGATGCCGCCAAGGCGGCCAAGAAGACGAACGATGAGAGCCGCGATGCGTTGAGGAACCCGGAGCGTGATGCGCAGGCCGCCCGGCAGGCGCAGGTGAAAGTGGCGGCGGCCGTCCAGGCGACCGACCATGCGGCGGAAGCGGTTCGCGATGCACTGCAGAAGGCCATGGAAACCACGCCCAAGGGTGCGCCGGCCCGTGAACTTTCCGACGTGGCGCGGGCGTTGAGCCGGACGCAGCGCTCGGATCTGGACGTGGCCCGGCAGATGCTCGATGCGCAGCGGGATGCCACGCCGGAGAATGCACGGGAGTTTGAGGAGGACATGAAGCGCCGCCTGGAGCGGGCTTCCTCGAACGCGGCGGAGATGGACCGGGCCGTGGCGAAGATGCTGGCCGCCGAGGAATCCGAGATGGCCGTTCGCGACCTCGCCGAGCTGGCGCGCGAGCACCAGCGCATGGCGGAGGTCGCCGCCCGGCCCGAGGGCGCCCCGCCGCCGGAGCAGATGGCCCGCCGCCAGGCCGTCGCGGTCGGCCATCTCGACCAGGTGGCCGCGACCCTTCGCGATACGGCCGAGCTTTCCAAGCGCGGTGACCTCAAGGAGATGGCCGGCCGCATGGAGAAGAAGGCCGCCGAGGCGCGCGAGCAGATGGGCGGCGCGGAGGATCCCACGAAGCCGATGCCGCCGGATGCCCTCCGTCAGCCCGTTCAGGATGCCCTGAACCAGGCCGTACCGATCGCCGCACAATTGCGGCGCGAGGCGGACGAGTTTCGCCGCCGGCTCAACACGGAGCACGACGCGCGGCAGCCGCTGAGCGACCTCCAGAATACGCTGGGCGAGCTTTCGCGATCCGGCAAGCAGCCGGAGGGACGTCAGGAGCGACTCGTCGCCAAGGCCTCCGCCCTGCGCGACGCGGCGGCGGACCAGATGAAGGATGCGGCGGCCATCGAGGAGCGCCGCGCCGATGCGGATGCCGCGTTCATGAAGGACGCCACCACCGCCGCCGCGGCCCTGCGCCATGTACGTCCCGAGGATGCGACGCCGGAGACCGCCCGCGCGATGGCGGAGGGTGTCAAGGATCTCGCCAAAGCCGTGGCCAAGCTGGAGACCGGACACGATCTCCAGGCCGCCGCGCGTGCCGCGGAGACTATGGCGGCGGAGGAGCGGTGGGACCGTCCCGAGACCGCGTCCGGTCGCGAGCGCCAGCGGGAGTGGGACAACCTCCGCCAGGACATGCCCGCCATCGAACGCGAGATGCGCTCGCAGCAATTCCCCAACGAGGCGGCGGACTCCGTGGCGAAAGCCAACAACGGGCCCGATGCGGCGAGGGTCGCGGAGGAAATGAACCGCCGCCGCGATCAGAACCGCGGGGAACAGTCCGTCGCCGGCCAGCTCGCGGCGGTGGGGACGGAACTCGCCGAGGCCGCGCGCAAGGCTCAGCCGGCGCTCCAGGAGGCGCGCGAGGCGCTGGCGGCGATGGCGCCGTCCCTGGCCGAACAACTGGCGGATGCCCACGGGGACGCGGCGAAGCTGCGGAAGCAGTCCGAGGATCTCGCCTCGGACCGGGACAAGCCCGCCGATGCCGCGAGGGACGAGGTCCGCAGCGAGCTTGCGGCGCAGCAGCGGCTGAACGAGGCGGTCGACGACATCCGGCAGGCCCTCCGTGCCGATGCGGCCGCGCAGGACATGGCTGCCGCAGAGGGCCGCGAGCGTGCCCGCGACGCCGACGACGGCCTCGCCATGCTTCGCGAACCTCCGCCCAAGGCGGAGGATCTCCTGCGGACCGCCGCCGCCGCCCGCGAAGCCGCCCAGCGCGCCTCGGCGCTCGAACAGGCCGCGGCCCAACAGGGGCGTCTGGAGAAGTCCCTCGATACACTCGCCAAGCACTACGCGCAGATGGAGCAGGGGAGCCCCGAGGGCCTTCGCGCCGACCTCCGGGCCCAGGAGGCGGAGGCCGGGCTGCAGACCGCGCTGGACCAGGAGTACGGCGAGGCCGGCCGCATGGCGGAGATGGCGCAGGGCGATTCGCCGCAGTCCATGGCCGGCCTGGAGCAGGAACTGGCGTCGAATCCGGCGATGCAGGCCGCCCTCGACCGCCTCGCGCGTGAGTCTCTCGACCGCGCCGCCTCCGACCTCAACCGCGCCGCGCAGGGCGAGAAGACGCTGGCGGAGCGGGCGCAGGCGCTGCAGGACCTGACCGGCCGGCGGGGGGCCGGTCTGGCCCGGCCCGCGGCGGCTATCGCGAAGCAGGCCCGGGAGCTGGCGCAGGGGAAGGTGCAGTCCGCCGCCCGGCAGGCTTCGCAGGCGGCTCCGTCCGCCGAGCAGCCGCTGAAGGCCGCCGGCGAGTCGCTCGAACAGGCCGCCGCCTCGGTTCCGAGGAACTTCGAGGCCGGACGCGAGACGCTGGCGAACGCGATGGAGAATACGTCGCGGCAGTTGCGCGAGGCGGCGCAGGCATCCGCCGACGCCTCCGGGCAGGCATCCAAGACGGCCGGCGAGGCGCAGACCGCGGCCGACCAGGCGGGGCAGAAGGCCGCGCAGGGGCAGGCAGCGGGCGATCCGAATGCCGCGGACCAGGCCCGGCAGGCCCAGGCTGCGGCGCAGGGACAGCAGAAGGCCGCGCAGGGTGTGGCCGGCGAGGCGCAATCCGCACACGAGGCGGCGAAGCAACTGGCCGATGCGGCCTCCGCGGTCTCCAGCGAACTTCGCCAGATGGCCGGCAACGAGCGCGGCGCGCTGCAACAGGCCGCGGGACAGCAGTCGCCGCTGACGTCGTCGGCGGATCAGTCCGGTGCCGACATCGCGCGCGCGGGCCGGCACGAATCGCGGCTCGGCCGCAACATGGGCGAGGCCCTGCAGCAGGCCGGGGAACGGACGCAGGAAACGGCCGCCGGCGAGATGACGGATGCGGGCCGGCAACTCCAGTCCCAGCCGACCGCCGAGGCCGCCGCGCCGTCCGTCCAGCAGGCCAGCGGCGAGGTCGGCCGTCGCGCCGAGGAACTCGCGGGGCTCATGTCGCAGATGCCGGCGATGCCCGCCGCCTCGGCCGCCGAGGCCGCCGCGCAGTGGATGGCCCGGGCGCTGGATCAGATGGATGCACAACAAGCGGCCGCCTCCGCGCAACAGGCCTCCGCCGCCCAGCAGGCCGCCCAGGCCCAGGCACAGCAGGCGGCGCAGTCGGCGATGTCGCAGGCGGCGCAGGCCCAGGCCGCGTCGATGTCGCAAAGCCGTGCCCGCGGCGAGGTGCCGGGCACGCAGCCCAAGGACGGCGCCCCGGCGCACGTCGCGGGACGGGCGGGCCCCGAGGGTGTTCCGGCGCCCGCCGTGGCCGTTCCGGAGGACTGGGCCAAGCTGCCCGCCCAGATGGCGCGGGATCTCATGGAGGCGAAGCGCGAGAACGTCCCGGAGGAATACCGGGCGATGGTCGAGGTCTATTTCAAAGCCGTGGCAACCGACGCGCAGAAGGCCAACCCATAGGCGCACGTGGAAAGTATGAAACTCAAAACTCCAAGGAAGTGTGAAGTGGAAAGGGGGGAGGGATGAAGGCCGGAGGGATCGCGCCGGTGAGAGGCCTGGCTTGCCCGGCATCGCGCCCGCGATCGCGATTCCGCATCCGACTTCCGTCCTTGTTCCTTTCCTCCTTTCTCCTTCCCTGGAGTTTGGAGTTTTCCACTTTCCTCCTGGTGCCGCTGCTTGTCGCACCCTCTCCCGTTCGAGCACAGGTCACTCCTCCCGGCGAGGAGCGGGTCGACGGGGCGATTTCAAAGGCCCTCGGCTACCTGCGCTCGCAGCAGAAGGGGGAGGGGTCGATCACGGACAGCGGCAATCCGCACGCGATGACTGCGCTGTCGATCATGGCGCTCTCGGCGGTCGGCCACCAGACGACCGATCCGACACCCGAGGGGGAGACGCTGCGCAAGGCGCTGGACTACCTGCTCGGTCAGGAGCGGCAGCGCGACAACGGCTACTTCGGCGGCGACGGCTCCCGCATGTACGGCCACGGCATCGTGACGCTGACCATGGCGGAACTGCTCGACATGGGCGTCAGCCCCGAACAGGACGCACGCATCCGGCAGCGTCTGAAGAAGGGCATCGGGTTGATCCTCTGGTCGCAGGACCGCAAGGAGCGCAACAACGATCGTGAGTTCGGCGGCTGGCGCTACGAGCCGGACTCGCGCGACTCCGACCTGTCGGTCACCATCTGGCAGCTCATGGCCCTGCGTGCCGCGAAGAATGCCGGGCTCGACGTGCCGAAGGAGGCCATCGAGAAGGCGGTCCAGTATCTGAAGAAGTGCTACAAGGCCGACACGAAGGGCCGCGATCGGGTCGGCGGCGCATGCGGTTACCAGCCGGGCAACAACCAGAGCTACGCGGCCGGTGCCGCCGGACTGCTCGCCCTGCAGGTGTGCGGCCTCTACGACTCGGAGGAGGTCAAGGGCTCCGCGGAATGGCTCAAGAGCAACAAGCTCGAGTGGGACGGCCGGTACTTCCTGTATGGCACCTACTACTATGCGCAGGGGATGTACCAGAAGGGCGGCGAGTACGCGACCCATGCCCGGCGCGAGGTGGAGGCGATCCTGCTGGCGAAGCAGAAGGACGACGGTTCCTGGCGCGCCCAGCACGGCGAGGAGCACAACGCCGGCAGCGTCTACGGCACCGCGATGGCCGTGCTGAGCCTATCCGTGAAGTTCCATTATCTGCCGATCTACCAGCGCTGAGACGAATCCGGCGCCAGGGGGAGGAAGACGTGGAACGCGGTGCCGCCGCCGGGCCTGCTCTGAACCATGATGCCGCCCCCGCAGGCGCGGGCCACTCCCAGAACCACGGGCAGTCCGAGGCCGCGGCCCAGGAACCGGGTGGTGTAGAAGGGATCGAAGATCTGCATCATCTGCTCGGCGCTCATGCCGGGGCCGTCGTCCGAGACGTTGATCGTCGCGTGCGGAACAGCGGGCGGAGTCCAGTCCATCGGGATCCGAAGGCTGCCGGCCACCGGGAAAGGAGGCCGGACCCCCACCGTAAGACGGACGGTCCCCTCCGGAGCCGCCTCGAAGGCATTGATGACGAGGTGGGTGACGACCTGCTGGACGTGCTCGCGGTTGGCGACGATCTCGGGGCCGGGTTCCGGGAGTTCTGTCACCAGGGTGGCGGTTGCCGGGCGCTTCGACTCCAGAACTGGAAGGACTGTCCGGCACACGTCCGCCAGATCGAGAAGCCCCCGTTGAGTTTGGGTCTGCCCCAGATACGTGAGCATCATCTGGCTGAGTTCCGCGGCCTTGTAGGCTGCATTCAATGCCGAGCCGACGTATCCCGCCTGTTTTTGCACGTCCGTGACATCGTCGCCGGACAGTTCAAGATTGCCGATCACGGCGTGCAACTGGTTGTTGAAGTGATGCGCGATGGCGCCGGCCATGCGGCCCAGGCTTTCCGTCTTCCGGATCTGCGCCAGGTTTCGTTCGCTCTCGCGCAGGGCCTCGGTCGCCTCGTTCCGGTCGGTCACATCTGCGAAGAAGCCGACAACCTTGTCGATCCGGTTCTGGTCGTCGCGATGGGCCTTGGCGCTGGTCCGGACCCAGATCCGCTTTCCTGCGACGTTGGTGAAGGGAACCTCCAGATCGTACGGCGTGCCGTGGGTGGCGCACGCCTCGAATGTGTCGCGGATGCGGGACCGTACCTCCGGATCGTAGCAGGCCAGACTCCGGGCGATGTGCTCGGGGGACCCGGACGGGAAATCCCGGGCGGAGAAGCCGTGGATCCGGTAGGTCTCCTCGGTCCAGGTCATCGTCTGGGTCGCAAGATCCCATTCCCAGCCGCCGATATGCCCCATGCTCTCCGCCTGGTCGAGCAGTCTTCGGCTCGTGGTCAACTCCCGCTCGGACCTTCGCTGCTCCGTGATATCGCGTCCAAGTATGGCGATCCGGTCGATCTCGCCCCGGTCGTTGGACAACGGATACATACGGCTGTCGATGATCCGGTCCCCGCGAATGTCCTCAAAAGGCACCGGCTTCCCGGTACGGAGAAGCTCGGCAACCTGGGCGCGCCGATGCGCTGCGACATCGGGCGGGAGAAAGTCGAAGAAGTTCTTACCCAAGATCTGGTCTGCCGGAACGCCGAGGCGCCGGCTGGTCTCACGGTTCATCGCCAGCGCGGTTCCGTCCGGCCTCATCAAGAACGCCGCGTCCGGCAGTGCGTCCAGCAACAGGGCGCAAGGTTCGACCGCGGCGTGAGGTGCTGCTCCCTGAGCACTCATTGGACCGAGTATCCCCTTTTCAGGCGCTCCGGCATCCCCCTGTCCCTTCGGACCCTTGCATGCCGTCCCCTTGTGCGATCATGGTGTCACTCAAGCCCGGTCAACGCAAGCCCCACAGGGCAGGGCGCCCCGTCGGACCGCTCGCCGTTCGATGGAGGGGGACGACGCGGTCGCGTCGGGCCCTGTCTGGTACGGCTATTGAATCGAGGAGAAATCGGTGGGCTGCATGAACACGGACTGCACGCCGTTGGTCGGCAGAGTCAGGGGGCCACCTGCCGCCTTCTCCGAAGCCGCCTTGGCCTCGACCCAGGCGGAATCCGCCCTGAAGTTCTTGAACGACTCCGCCGCTGCGTCCTTGCCGGCATGCGCCAGAATGTAGATCAAGGTGTCGTCGGCGCCCTTGCCCGCGTCGGTTGGCGTCCAGTATCCCACGCTGGTGATGCCGTGCTTCGCGAACAGTGCGACGGTGTGATGGCGGAACCGGGCCAGCAGATTGGGCAGATTATTGGAGGTGCACGTGTAGGTGCGCAGTTCGAACATCCGTGGGGCGGTCCCGCCGGAGGGCTTGATTTCCGGCGAGAAATCGGTGGCCTTCAGGAACGTGACGTCGGCCGCCTTCCGGGTCAGCCGGCCATCCACCTCGGATGCCTTGCGCGCCTGCTGCCAATCTGGATCCGAACCAAATGCCTTCCACGATTGCACGCTCGCCTCACGGCTGGGATGGGCCAGGATGTAGATCAATCGACCCTCCGGGTTCTCTGCAGGGACCCAGTAGCCGACGTTGACCATCCCGTGTTTCTCGAACAGCTTGCAGGTATGGTCGCGGAATCGCGCCTGGAGCGCGTCAAGTTTGCCGGGCGCGGCATAATAGACGCGCATCTCGTAACAGCGTGTATCCCCAGCCGACGGCGCCTCCGCCGCGACGGCATTCAATGAAAAGAAGATCCAGCCCAGCACCAGTCCACGGAGAGTCGCATTCATGTCGCTCTTGTAGCGACGAAAGCGTCGGTACGCGATTCCTTTTTCGGGTGGACGCGGAAGTCTCAAGCCGGGGCGGCGCGAATGGAGTCCGCCTTCACGTCCGCCGTTGGCGGCCGGCTACGGCGTGGCAGCCTTCTTGTCCGGGCGTAGTCCGGTCCTCGGGACGAAGCCGGACGCCCTCGCAAGGCTCGGGCGAAGGGAGATGGCGTGCCAAGCCGTAGTCCCGAGC
>CAYRFK010000109.1:0-12457 GCA_964423465.1 uncultured Verrucomicrobiota bacterium
CGAGGCAAGATCGGTCGTAGGTTTAGCGTCCGTGCGGGCGACGCGCGTGGTGGGAGGGTGGTAGATGAAAATGAATTGGTTCAAGGTTCTGCTCGTGGCGGTAGCGGTCATGGGCTTCGCGATGGCGGCGCCTGCCGGGCTTGAGGTCACCAAGGTGATCAAGAACGGGCTGACGACGGTTCCGTCGGGCCAGACGTTTACGTACAAGCTCCAGTATCGCGCCGCGAGCACGACGACGGACTTCTTTGGGACGTATCTGATCGACGTCCTGCCTCCGGGCGTCGAGTTTCAGTCGCTGGTGGGCACGGTGCACGTGGCGTCCTTTGCGCATAACCCGGCCACGCGCGAGCTTCGCGTGGACTTCATCGATCCGCTTCCGGCGGGGAGCACGGGGGAGATCGAGGTCAACGTTCGCTTCACCCCCGGAACGACGCCTTCCGGGACGATTGCCACGAACAGTGCGACGATGGATGCAAGCAACTTCCCGGAAGACACGTCGCCGCCGGTCACGATCGTCTCCATGGCCACCAATCGCACGACAGCCTCGAAGAGTCTGACAGGGTCGGTTCCGCTCGATCAGAACGTCACGTACACGGTCGCGGCCAACAACGGCTCGTCCGTGGGTGCGCTGAATGTCACGAATGTGACGCTTCTTGACCAGCTTCCGACCGGCGCGGTGTTCGTGGCGGCGAGCGGCGGCGGGGTCTACGATCCGGGGACGCATACGGTGACATGGACGACTCCATCGCTGGCGGCGGGGAGTTCCTTCTCCCGGACTGTGACGATGATGTACCCGTCGACGGCCTATCCGGTGGGTGCCAAGGTCACGAACGACCTATCGGTTTCGGTCACGCCGCTCGGCGGGTCGCCGACCAACCTGACGGCCCGGCGCGGGGACACGATCGTCGCCCCCCAAGGCGGTTCGAGCTTCAGCAAGGGGGTCAATGCTAGCTACGTATATGAAGGCAAGCCCACTGCAAAGTCCTGGACGTTCACGCTGCAGAACAGCGGCAATGTTCCCATGTACGACGTGGTGCTGACCGACGCCGTTCCGGCGCAGGTCGAGGTGACATCGATCAATGTCGGAGTGCCTTCCGGAACGCCCCCCGGCCTCCAGGACTCGATTGAAGTGTTCTATATGAAGACGGGAGGATCTTCATGGCTGGCGGCACCGGGCAATCCCTATCCCGGGACGGCCTCGGTCACGATCCCGGCAGCCTCGCTCGGTCTTGGGGCGGGCGAGTCCGTGACGGCAATCAAGTGGGACTTCGGCACCCTTCCTGTCGGGTACTCCGTGGGGAGCCTGCAGTTCGCATCCAGTATCCTGACCAACGATCGCAACGGCCAGCCGGTTGTTGCGGGCAACATCATCTCCAACATCGGTGCTCTGGCCTACAGCGATTTCAGCGGACCGACATCCAAGACAAGCCTTGCGACGATTCCGGTGAAGACGCAGCGCCCGGTGGCTGAACTGGCGAAGTCGGCCTCCCCTACAACGGTGAATGACGGCGACATGACCACGTTCACGATCCGGCTGACAAATCGCTCCGAGGCCGCCCAGCCGCTGGTGAACCCGGTGCTGGCCGACCTGTTGGATGCGAAGCTTGCCTATGAACCGGGAAGCTGGACGATCGTCAGCAAGCCGGCGGCTGCCCCGGTGCCCGTCTTCGAGACGATTGCAAACTACAACGGCACAGGGCGCACGTTGCTTCGATGGAAGTGGACGGGCGCTTCCGCGTACGACCTGCCCATCAACAGCTTCATCGAAATGCGTTTCCAGGCCCGGATCCCGGCGGGCACCCTCTACGGCGGCATCAACAACGACCTCACGCTCGCCCAGTGGGGCAATACCGACCTTGACGCCTCGGGGACGACCTCGGCGACGGACGTCCGCGATCTGGACGGCGATGGCAGCACGACCGAGACGGTCCATTACAGGCGCACGACGGTCACGGTGCGCGCCCGGGCCTCGATGGACTCGATCAAGTGGGTCAAGGGCGAACTGGATTCCGAGTGGAGCAAGTTCCCCACGAACGGGCTGACCGTCCCCGGCGGTCGCGCCGACTACCGGCTCATCGTCTCCAACACCGGCAACGTGCCGATTACGAACGCGGTGGTGCTCGATATCCTGCCGACCCTGGACGACACGGGCGTCATCGACCTCTCGCAGCGGGACACGGAATGGAAGGCCTCGCTGGCGGGTCCGGTCATCGCCCCGCCGGGCGCCACGGTCTACTACAGCCGCGAGCAGGATCCCACGCGCCTGGACTTCGACCCGTCGGGGCCTCCGGGCTCCGACCCCGCGAACTGGAGCACCAACCTCCCCGCGACGATCATCGAGGTCAGGTCGCTGAAGTTCGTCTTCGACAGCATCGTGATCCAGCCCGGAGCATCCTACGAGTTGACGTGGCCGATGCGCTCGCCGGTGGGGACGCCGACCGACGGAAGGATTGCGTGGAACTCCTTCGGTTACTACGGCACCCGGATGGACACGTTCACCAGGCTTCTTCCGTCGGAGCCCATCAAGGTCGGCATTGCGATCATGCCGGACACCAACGCCGTGTACGGGGATCGTGTGTGGTTCGATGCCAATTCCAACGGAGTCCAGGAAGCTGCCGAAACAGGCATCAACGGAGTTCGGGTCCGGTTCTACGAGGATAGCGGCCCCGGCGGTTTCTCGGACGGCGTGGTCAACACCAACGAGGACCACCTCGTCGGCTACACGGTCACGGCGGACAACTTCGGCGGCGAACCCGGGTATTACAACTTCCCGAATCTCGACCGGGGCAACTACTACGCCGTGTTCGAGATTCCGCCGGTGTACGGAGTCAGCCCGAAGGATGCGGGAGGCGATGATGCCGCCGATTCCGACGGCGATGCGACCACCGGTGCCACGATCGTAACGTGGCTCGACGACGAGGAGAACGACCCCACGTGGGACCTCGGCCTCTTCCTGCCGCCGACGTCGGTCAACATCGTGAAGACCGCCGGGACGGCCCCGGATGGCGGCGTGCACTGGATCCAGCCGGGGACGCCTGTGACCTACACGTTCCTGGTGACGAACACCGGCGAACTGCCTCTGGTGCGGCTCGATGTGAACGACGACAAGCTCGGGTACATCGGCCAGATTCCCGGGCCGCTGGCGCCGGGCGCGAGCGCGACGCTGACCAAGACCTCCGGCGCCTTGACGCTCGGTGTGACGAACATTGCCGATGTCGTCGGACATCCGGCCGATCCGTCCACCGGCCTGGAGATTCCCGGCGCGCCCCCGGTTCGCGACGAGGATCCCGCCATCGTCGAAGTCTACGCGGCCATCGGCGATCTCGTGTGGTACGACCTTGATCGCGACGGTGTCCAGGATGCAGGTGAGGCAGGAGTTCCGGGCGTGCGGGTCGTCCTGTACGATGCCGCCGGCGCACCCCTTGCGACCAACACCACGGCAGCCAACGGCAGGTACATCTTCGCCAGCCTCCTGCCGGGAACCTACTCGGTGGGCTTCACGCCGCCTGCGGGCTACGTGGTCAGCCCGCAGGATCAGGGCGCCAATGATGCCGCCGACAGCGATGCCGACCTCGTCACGCTTCGGACGGTTCCCACTGTGCTGGAAGCCGGCGAGTATGACATGACATGGGACCTCGGCCTCTGGCGGCTGGCGTCGATCGGCGACTACGTGTGGTACGACGCGGACCGCGACGGCGTTCAGGACGGCGGCGAGACTCCGATCAACGGGGTGCTCGTGACGCTGTACGATGCGGTCGGCGCAGCGGTTGCCACGACGAATACCGACGCAGTCGGGTTCTACAAGTTCGCGGACCTTATCCCCGGCGACTACTCGGTCGGGTTCACGCCGCCTGCCGGCTATGTCTTCAGCCCGCAGGATCAGGGCGGAAACGACGGCAGGGACAGCGACGCCAACCCGTCGACCGGTCGCACGATCCCGACCACTCTCAGCGTGGGCGAGTACGATCCGACGTGGGATGCGGGCCTCTGGCGGCCGGCCTCGATCGGCAACTATGTCTGGAACGACATCAACATGAACGGCATTCAGGACCCGGGCGAGTCCGGCGTGCCGGGTGTCCTCGTGACCCTTTATGATGTCTCCGGCGCCGCGGTGGCGACGACGAACACGGATGTCAACGGCCTGTACGGCTTCGCCGGGCTCGTTCCGGGCGACTATTCGGTCGGCTTCACGCTTCCCGCGGATCATCTCTTCAGCCCGCGCGACACCGGGGCCGACGACACGGTGGACAGCGACCCCAACCTCGCGACGGGTCGCACGGTCGTGACGACGCTCGATCCGGGCGAGAACGATCCGACCTGGGACGCCGGCATCTTCCTGAACCGCGCGTCGATCGGCGACCGCGTGTGGCACGATATGGATGCGGACGGCGTTCAGGATGCCGGCGAAGTCGGCGTGCCGGGCGTCCTCGTGACGCTCTACAACGCGGCGGGCGCGGCCATCGCGACGACCAACACCGGCGCGACGGGACTCTATAAGTTTGAAGACCTGATCCCCGGCAGCTATTCGGTCGGCTTCACTCCGCCCGCCGGCTACCGGATCAGCCCGCAGGACCAGGGCGGCGATGCGGCGGACAGCGATGCCGACCCGGTGAGCGGGCGCGCCATCGTGACGACACTCGATCCGGGCGAGGATGACCTCACCTGGGACCTGGGCATCTACCTGCCCGCCTCGCTGGGCGACTTCGTGTGGTTCGATGCGAACACGAACGGCATTCAGGACGGCGGCGAGGCCGGCGTGCCCGGCGTGCTCGTGACCCTCTACAACGGAGCGGGATCCGCGGTGGCTACGACCAACACCGACGCGACGGGCTTCTATAAGTTTGCGGAACTCGTGCCCGGCGACTATTCCGTCGGATTCACGGCCCCGGCCGGCTTCGTCATCAGTCCGAAGGACCAGGGCTCCGACGATGCGAAGGACAGCGACGCGAATCCCGCCACGGGCCGCACCGCCGTCACGACGCTCACCTCGGGCGAGGACGATCCGACCTGGGACGCCGGAATGTGGCAGCCCGCCTCGCTCGGCGACTATGTCTGGTACGACAACAACGACAGCGGCACGCAGGACGGCGGCGAGCCCGGAGTGCCCGGAGTTCGTGTGACGCTGCTGCTCGGTGGTTTGCCGATCGCAACGAATGTGACCGACGGAACCGGCCACTACCTTTTCGAAGGCCTCGTGGCGGGCTCGTACCAGGTTGCGTTCGACTATTCGACTCTGCCGGATCAGTACAAGCCGACGGTCAAGGGACCGGACGGTACGAGCGATCCGACGGATAGCGACGCCGACGAGACGACCGGACTCACCGAACCGACCAGCCTTGCGTGGGGCGAGAGCGATCTGAGCTGGGATCTCGGCATCATCCGCAAACGCGCCGATGTCTCGCTGACCAAGACCCGCAAGGCGATCACCGAGTACCAGAGCAAGTGGACGATCCCGCTTTCAAAGGGCCAGCAGTTCGTGGATGGCGACTACTGGATGCGGCTTGAATACGATCAGCCCAGCTTCGACGTCTGGGGTCCCGGCAATCTCCAGAGCGGGGTCAGCATCGACATGAACTGGCACCACGTTGCAGGACGCTTCACGCGCGGCACGAACACGTGGGGGCCGCACACGATGGAGATCCTCGTTGACGGCGTGGTGGTCGCGACGAAGGTGGCGACCGGCACCACCGATCCCTCGACGGCTCCGCTGGTTCTCGGAGCCTACATGGGCAACAGCTACTGGTACGCCGGGCTGATGGATGAGGTCCGCCTGTCGCGCGGCGCCCGCAGCGATGCGTGGCTCAAGGCGACCGTGGCCCAGCAGAAGAGCCCGTCCACCTTCGTCGCCCTCGGCGCCGAGGAACCGGGCACGCTGCCGGGGTATGCGTACCGTCGCGGCCTGGCCGTGAATGGAGCGCTGGTGACCGGGAACCTGACGAACTTCCCCGTGCTCGTCAGCTTGAACGATGAGTTCCTGGTCTCGAAGGTTCTGACGGCGGACGGTTCGGATCTGAGCTTCACGCTGGCCGACGGCACCGTGCTTCCGCACGAGATCGAGCTCTACACGAAGGCGTCTGGCCGGCTCGTCGCATGGGTGAAGTTGCCCGAGGTGACCGCGGGGGCGGCGACCGGGTTCTACGTGAACTATGGGCATGCCGCGCCGCCCGTGCCTGCGTTCTCTGCGGGCGACGTCTGGGATGCCGGGTTCATGATGGTCCAGCATCTTGAGGAATCCGCCGGGCCGATCTCCGACTCGACGGCGAACGGGAATGATGGAGCGGTGTCGGGAGCCGCCCCGACCGTTCATGGCCTCACGGACGGTGCCTACGCGTTCGACGGCATCGACGACAAGATCACGATTCCGGACAGCGCGTCGGTCCAGCTCAATTCCACGGACTTCACGATCGAGGCGTGGTACGCCCGCAAGACGGTCGCGGCGGACTACCTCTTCGAGATCACAGTCCGCAATGACGGTCCCGATCCGGCCGAGGATCTGACGGTGGCCGATCCGCTCAGCCCGTCCTTCACGCTCGTCAACGCCCTGACCTCGCGCGGCGTCTTCGCGCAGCCGCCGGGGACGTGGTCCATCGGCGACCTCGGCGTGGGCGAGACGGCCACGCTTAGGATCGCGGCCAACGCCGCCGCCTGCGGGATGCTGACGAACACGGCCGAAGTGGCGTCGACGCCGACCCTCGATCCCGATTCCACGCCGGGCAACCATGTGCCGGGTGAGGACGACATCGCATCGGTCGCGGTGCAGGGCCTCACGGCGCCTGTGCCGGGCGTCCGCCTGGTGAAGCGGGCGGGTGGTGCGGCGGATGGCGCGGCCCTGGTCGTCGATCCGGGTGATGCGGTGGTCTACAGCTACGCGGTGCAGAACACCGGCAATACGTACCTCGGCAACATCGTCGTCACGGACGACAAGCTCGGCGCCGTGGGCGTCGTGCCCGGCCCGCTGGCCCCGGGATCGTCCCTCGTGCTGACGGCGACCGTCGCCTCGGTGGTATCGGCCGTGACGAACATCGGCACGGTCGTGGCGCACCCGGTGGACGCCTCGGGCGCCGACCTGCCTTGCCATCCGGCGGATGTGACCGATACGGATGATGCGATCGT
Organism: uncultured Verrucomicrobiota bacterium; assembly: GCA_964423465.1. GTDB lineage: Bacteria > Verrucomicrobiota > Kiritimatiellia > PWTM01 > PWTM01 > VGWF01. The sequence goes on from CAYRFK010000109.1 coordinate 7,114, forward strand.
CGACGTGACAAGCCCGCCGGCCCCGGCCCCCGCGATCGAGGTGGTCAAGATCGCCTCCGGCGCGGCGGACGGCACGGTCCTCACCGTCGTGTCCGGCTCGCCCGTGACGTACATCTACACGGTTCGGAACACCGGCAACGTCGCGCTGACGGGTATCGCCGCCACCGACGACAAGCTCGGCGCCGTGGGCGCCTCGGCGTCGCTATCCGCGGGCGGCACCGTGGCCTTCACCTCCGTCGTGGCCAGCGTGACGGCCCATGTGACCAACGTCGTGACCGTCACGGCGCAGTACGGCGTCACGCCGGTCAGCGACACAGATGATGCGGTCGTGCATGTGACGCCGCCTCCGGTTCCCGCGCCAGCAATCTCGATCGTGAAGGTGGCGGGCGTGGCCGCGGATGGCGCAGTGCTCACGATCAACTCCGGTGACAACGTGGTCTATCGTTACACGGTCCGTAACACCGGCAATGTGGCCCTCACCAACGTCGTCGTGACCGACGATAAGCTTGGCGCCGTGGGCACCGAGGCGGTGCTGCCCGCCGGAGCGACCGTGGTCTTCACGAAGACGGCCGCGGGCGTCACGGCGGATGTCACGAACATCGGCAGCGTCGTGGCCGACTATGCCGGCACGCCGGTGTCCGATACCGACGACGCGGTGGTCGACGTGACCGCCCCGGCCACGGGAGCGGACCTCTCGCTGACCAAGGAAGTCGTGAACGCCCCCGCCTCGCCGGTCAAGTGGACGATCCCGATCAGCAAGGGCGAGCAGTTCGTCGACGGCGACTACTGGCTGCGCCTGGAGTACAACGAGCCCAGCTTCGACGTGTGGGGGCCCGGCAATCTCAAGAGCGGCGTGCAGATCGATCGCGGCTGGCACCACGTGGCTGGACGCCTGACCCGCGGACCGAACGCGTGGGGGCCGCACACGATGGAGATCCTCGTTGACGGCGTGGTCGTCGCCACGAAGGTCGCCTCGGGCACGATCGACCATTCCACGGCGTCGCTCATGCTGGGCGCGTACCTGGGCACCAGCTACTTCTACGCCGGCGTCATGGATGAGGTCCGCCTGTCCCGCACCGCCCGCAGCACCGACTGGCTGCTGACGACGTGGCGGCAGATGACGGCGCCATCCGCCTTCGTGACGGCCGGGCCGGAACTGCCGGGCAGCCTGCCGGGCTACGGCTATCGCATGGGCCTGACGGTCCAGGGCGCGCAGGTCGCCGGCACTCTCGCCAGCTTCCCCGTGCTCGTGAGCCTGACCAATGCGGCGCTCACGGCCCACGTGGAGAGCGCGGCGGGAACGGACCTCGTCTTCACAACGGACACCGGCGCGGTGCTTCCGTTCGAGGTCGAGGCGTTCGACCGGGCCTCCGGGCGTCTTGTCGCCTGGGTGACGCTGCCGTCGCTGCAGGCGGGTGTCGATGCAGGATTCCAACTCCACTACGGGAACGCCGCCGCGATCTCCGCGGCCTCCCCGGCGACGGTCTGGGATGCCAGCTTTGTCATGGTCCAGCACCTCGATGAGGCGGCGGGTGCCGTGCTCGACTCGACGGTCTTTGGCAATCACGGCACGCCTGCGGGTGCGTCGTGGACGCCGGCCGGCCGGGCTGGCCCGGGGTATATCTTCGACGGAATCGACGACAAGATTGTCATCCCGGACAGCGCGAGCCTGCATCTCGATACGACCGACTTCACGATCGAGGGCTGGTTCAACCGCGAGCAGACGACGAGCGACAAGACTTTCAAGATCTGCGTCGCCAACGCCGGCCCGCAGGCCGCGACGGGGGTGACCGTGTCCGACGTGCTGCCTGCCGAACTCCAGTTCACGGGTTCGACCGCCTCGATGGGCGCTTACAGCCACCTGACGGGCATCTGGACCATCGGCGACATCGCCGCCGGGCAGACAGCCTGCCTGTGGATCGACGTGAACGTGCTGACGACGAACGCTGTGACCAATACGGCCGAGGTCGCCAGCAGTTCCGCAGCCGATCCGGACTCGACGCCGGGCAACAGCGCGCCGGGCGAGGATGACATCGCGTCGGCCGTGATCCAGGCGGTCTCCGGTGTACCCCCTTCGGGCGGCGCTCCGATTGAGAAGCCCGATTTCAAGGTCACGGCGATCGCCTTTGATCCGGATCCCCTGACGGCTGGCGGTACCTTCGCCGCGCTCGTCACGATCTTCAATGACGGCGCGGCGGCGAACGCCGGGCGCCTGAGCCTCTGGATCAACCGTCCCGTGGCGGCAGGCGCCGGGGATGCCTCCGATGCCTTCGTGAACGCCGGTGCGCTCGCGGCCGGTGAGACGAAGACGATCCGCATCGACGGTCTGACGGCGCCCGCGTCCGCCGGCACGTATACATTCCGTGCGTTCGTGGACGCGCAGGGCGCTGCCGTGGAGAAGAGCGAAGGGAACAATCAGAAGACCAAGACCTACACGTTGTCCGCGGCCGCGCCGGGCGGAACGCCGTCGTGGATGAAGCCCGACTTCGAGATCGCCTCCATCACGTTCAGCCCGGCCTCCGTCCCTGCCGGTGCCGCGTTCACCGCCCAGATCACGGTGATCAACAAGGGCGACATTGCCGGCAACGGCGGCCGCATGGATGTGTGGATGCACTCGCCGGCGGCGCAGCCTGCTGGCGCCACGGGCAATGCCTCCGCGATGATCGGTCCGCTGGCGGCGGGCGCATCCACCGTGATCACGGTTCCTCTTACAGCCCCGGCTTCCGGTTGGTACACGCTCCGCGCCTTCGCCGACAGCGCGAATGCGACAGCCGAGAAGAGCGACGGAAACAACCAGAAGACCAGGACCTACCACGCCCAGTAGATCTGGCGTGCCTTGCCGGGCGGTTGCGGATGCCGGGAGTTCGCAACCGCCTGGCCTTTTGATGTGCGTGACCTGCAAACGAGGGCCAAGCGCGTCGCGTCGGACTGCGGCTTTCGTAGTCGCCGAGTCTACTGCGGGCGGATCGTCATGAACTGCGCGCCTGCGGGCCACGAGTTCGTAGCCGATGCACGGGTGACCTGCCAGGTGCCGGTGCCGGTGCCTGCGGTGACGGTTTGCAACGCTCCGCCTGCGGCAAGCCCGACCACGTTAGTCGCGCCAAGGAGGCCGTAGGTCCGGCCGCCGCGTGCAGTCCATTCGATGCGCAGCCCCGCCGGCGTTCCGCCGACGGCAAGGATGCGGAGCAGGGCGGTCGGGTCCAGCGGGTCAGTTCCGGCGACAGACTCGTCGCGGTCGGAGATTCCATCGCCGTCGGTGTCGCGGCGAAGCGAGTCGGTGGTGGTCGCCGGCGAGAACGACGATCCAAGGATCTCTTGGAGGTCCGTCAGACCATCCGCGTCATCGTCCGGGCTGTCCTCGTCGGGAACCCCGTCTGCATCGGCGTCGCGGGATGGGTCGAGCAGCGGGGAGAAGAGCATCCCGCTGCGTGCCACATACGACGCGGACGAGAGAAATCCGCCGCCGACGGGCTGTCCGACGGAACTGATGCACCGCACGACCGAACCGGTCTGCGACCCGCCGCCTGTGTTGAATGCGGCGGGCAAGAGGGAGGGGGCGGCGGTTCCGATGCAGGCACACACCAGCACCGCCACTGCGGCTGCGCCCACGGTCTGAGATGTGCGCGCGCGCATCTTTCGCCTACTTGTTCCGGATCAACTCGTAGATATTGATGTAGTCCTGCCCCGGATGGTTCCACGAGTAGTCGTACCTCATGCCGTTTCCCATCAGTTCGCGGAAATAGGTGGGGTAGTGGTTCCAGAGGCCGACGGCGCGGACGAGGGCGGACTCGATGCCGCCGGCGTCGAAGGACTTGAACACATACCCGTTCCGCTCGTGGAAGGGGCGCGAGGCGTAGTCGGCGTCGAACACGGTGTCCGCCAGACCCCCGGTTTCGCGGACGATGGGCACGGTGCCGTACTTGAGTGCGATCATCTGCGTCAGGCCGCAGGGCTCGAAAAGGCTGGGCACGATCAGCATGTCCGCGCCGGCGTAGATCAGGTGGGCCAGGTCCTCATTGAACCCGAGTTCCAGGTGCGAATCGGGATTGTCGTTGATCGTGCGCTTGAGTCCGGAGAAGTCGGCATGGATCGCGGCGTCGGCCGCGGAGCCGAGAAGCACGAACTGCGCGCCGTGGTTGATGCACCAATGCAGGGCATGCTTGATCAGCGGCACGCCCTTCTGGTGGTCGAGCCGCCCGATGAATGCGACGATGGGGCGGAAGTCGTCGCGCATCAGGAGCCGCCTTCGCAGTTCGCGCTTATTGACGTACTTGGCGTCGAGCGTCGCGGGGCTGTAGTGCTGCGGGATGTGTTCGTCGATCTCCGGGTTCCAGACGTCGTAGTCGACGCCGTTGAGCACGCCGCCGAACTTCCCGGAATGCACGTGCAACGTGTGGCCAAGGCCGAAACCCTGGTCGGTGTGCTTGATCTCCCCGGCGTAGCGCGGAGAGACGGTGGTGACGAAGTTCGAATAGACGATTCCGCCCTTCATCAGGTTGACCGCACCCGCGTTGAAGTTGTCGCGCAGGCGGTCCATGTGAAGGTAGTACTCCGGCCGGTGCAGGCTCGAGGCATGGAGCAGGTGCGGGCCGGTGATGCCCTGGTGCTTCACGTTGTGGAGCGTGAAGCAGACGCGCGGGTGGTGCAGGCCGAGCGCGGCGTACATCTCATAGAGCAGGACCGGGACGAGGGCGGTCTGCCAGTCGTGGCAGTGGATCACGTCCGGACGTTTCCCGGAGCGCAACAGGAACTCAAGGGCGGCGCGCGAGAAGAAGCCGAAGCGGCGGTCGTCGTCGCCCTGTCCGTAGAACGTCCGCCGGTTGAAGAATGCATCGCCGCTGTGCGGATCGATGAAAAAGCACTTGCGGCCCTCGACGAAACCGAACCAGACGGAGGTGTGGACGTTGCCGCCGTCCCATGGGACCCAGAGATCCTGGTGGACCATCTGCAGTCCCCAGATGCGGTCGTACCGCATGCAGTCGTACTTGGGCAGGATGACTTCGACGGAATGGCCGCGGATTTCCAGCTCGCGGCAGAGTCCGAAGACGACATCGGCCAGTCCGCCGACCTTGGCAACCGGCGCGCACTCCGAGGCGATGTGAACGATGAACATGATGTCTGCCTAGTCCGTAAATCCGCCCAATTCAAGGTTTGCGAACGGGGGATCGCGTCGTTCCAGAGCCGCAAGTCGCGCCGCACCCACCCGATCGCGCCTCACCGCGTCCTCAAGGTAGTCGAAACGCCGGAGCTGGTCACGCACCATTCGAGCCGCGAAATCCGCGGCGCGTCCGTTCCGGATCATGAAGGGCCAGTCCGATGCCTGGGCCAGCAGCAGATGCCGCGC
>CAYRFK010000109.1:12557-15890 GCA_964423465.1 uncultured Verrucomicrobiota bacterium
CGCTCCGCCATCCGCTCCATCCTGCGGGCTGCATCGTGGAGCAGGGGCCAGATCCAGGCGGTGGTCTCGTTCAGCCAGGTCTCGTGTCCGCCGCCCGCGCCCCAGCTCGATTCCGCCGGCGTTGCGAGTTGGATCCGCGGGTGTCGGTCGAGGTGGACGGCCGGGGTCGTCAGTTCGACAAGGCCCGAGCCGGCGGCGAGCCGGGCGACGGCGTCCAGCCACGCGGGGCCCTCGTGCCACCAGTGGCCGAAGAGCTCGGCGTCAAACGGGGCGGTGATGTGCGGCGGGCGGTCCATCGCCGGCGCCGCCGCCGCACATCGGGCGGCCGCACGGCGCAGGAAGTCGGCGGCGTGGTCGCGGGCGCGTTGCGCGGCGCGATCGGGTTCGTAGGGGCGCTTGTCCTCCGCCGGGCCCGTGACGCGGTGATACTTGATGCCGGTCGGTCCGCGGGCCCCGGGCGGTGCGGCAAGGGCGCCGAGATCGCGCGGGTCCAGTTCATAGCCGATGTCCCGATGATACTCCCGGTACCATGGATCGCCGGGATATCCCTGCCGCGCGTCCCAGACGCGCCGGGCGAGATCGGGATCGCGGGCAAATGCGGCGACTCCGTTGGTGCAGGCGATCGGGGCGAAGGTTCCGTAGTGCGGCCGCGTGTCGGCGAAGAGAAGTCCGTTCGTTTCGACGCAGAACCACCGGACGCCCTCGCTCGCGAAGTCCTTCTCGAGTCCCGGCCGGTAGGCCAGTTCCGGAGGCCAGAAGCCCTGCGGGGCCCCCCCAAAGATGCGGCGGTGCGATGCGATGCCGATCCGGACTTGTGTCCGCGAGGCGGACGGTACGGTGGAGAGAAGGGGCAGGTGGCCATGCGTTCCTGCGGTGGTGATGAGATCGAGTATGCCAGTTTCGCGAAGGGCGCCAAACGAAGGGAGCAGTCGTCGGCCTCTCAGTTCAAAGTCTTTGGCGAGGTCCGCGAAGTGGTCGCGGTGGCGGTGGGCGAGCCTGTGGAAGCGCGCGTCTTCGCGCGTCCGTTTCGTTTCGCGGTCTGCGAGATCCACGAGTCCCGCCAGATGCGCGGCGCAACGGTCCATCAAGAGCACGTCGGCGAGCATCTCGGACAGCGTGGGCGAGATGGAGAACGCGAAGCGGGCGCGGATGCCATCGCGGACAAGCCCCTCGAAGACCCGGAGCAGGGGAAGATAGCACTGGATCACAGCTTCAAACAGCCAGCGTTCCTCGAAGCCAGCCTCGGCGCCCGGCCGACGGATGTACGGCAAGTGGGCATGAAGGATCAGGCTGAGGGTGGCGGCGGGCATCAGGAGGCAATCCGTGAGACCGTAGGGCTGGCCGGTGGCGAAGTGTCCGATGGTCGGATGCGCAGCGCGATGGGCCAGCCGTCGCCGCTCTCGTCCTGGACGCCGGCGCCGGACAACGCGGGTGGCTGGCACTCGACGGATGGGATGGCGGCGGGAGGATGATCGCCATCAGGGGCCGGATGGGCGAGGCCGCCCGGGACGGCATGGCGCCGGATGACGATTCGGTCATGCCGGCCTTGGGCGAAGAGCCGCAGGAAGCGATGGGACGGGGATGACGCCTGCGTTGCTTGTGGAGGCTGCGGTGCGCCGAGGTCGATGATCTGAAGGCTTTGATCCTCCGACTCGGCGGCGGCGGGAACAGTGGCGGGGTCAGATGCCGCGATCCGGTCGAACCGCCCATCGACGTGGATCATGCCGATTTCAGCGACAAAGACCCCTACGCGCGCGTCGATGCGGTGAAGTCCGTCAGCGCCGTCGATGAACTGGATGATCCCGGCGGGGCGGGGGACACCGATGTCGATTCGGTAGAGCCGCAGTGCGGGGCGTGAAGACGGGGATCGGCGGTTGGCGGAATCCCAGACCGGGACCGGCACCATCCAGTGGAGGCAGAGACGTCCCGGCGCGATCCCTGTCATCACGAGCGATGCGGGAGGTGGACTTCGATGCGCATGGATGCAGGCGGTCCGTGCGGAATGCGGCGATACCGGCTTGCTGCCGGCATGATCATCGGACGGGCGTGAGCGTACAGACATTGCTGCATGGGATGATAGCCGGGCTCAGCGTCCGGTTTCAACGCGAAGATGCGGTGCCGGGGACGGAAACGAAGCGGGGCCGCGATCCATGCGGACCGCGGCCCCGCTCACAGCGCCATGGAATACGGTCAGACCCGCCGACTGCGGGGCCGTTCCTCGCGCTCCTCTTTGTCGCGCCGGGGCGCGGCGCGATCCGTCTTGGCGGGTTCCGTGGCCTTCTCGCACGAGGCTCCGCTTTCGCCGGACTTCTTGCAGCCACCAGCCTTTTCGCAGCCGCCGGCCTTCTTGTCGCAACCGCCGGACTGCTTGTTACATCCACCGGCTTGCTTGTCGCAACCGCGGGTCTTATCGAAATCGTCTCCGCCCTTCGCTGCCGCAGGCGGGCGCTGAAGTCTGCGGGCATCGGGGCGCGATGCGCGATCACGCAGGTCCGGTCGTGAGCCGGCCGGACGATCGCGCGCCTCGTTGCGATCTCTCGATGCGGCCTCGGGTGCCGGGCCGCGCATCTGCGGCGCCTGGTCGAACTGGAAATGGCATCGCGGGCATTCGCGCGGCGCCTGCGGCCCCTGTTGCGCAAACGGAGGCGGGCCCATCATGCCCATCCGACCGCCGAAGGCGCGGGACTGCATCCCGGAAGCGCCCCTGCCGCGGCCCTGCATGCCCTGTGCCATCCTTCCGCGCTGCATCATGCGATCGCGGAATTTCTCGGCAATCTCCGGATGCTGTTTAATGAATTCCGAAACCCGGGGATTTCCTTGCATGAACTGCCACACATCGGGTCGCCCGCCCTGCATGCCGCGTCCCCATTCGGGAGCGGGTGCCTGCGGGCCGGGGCCACGGTCTTCCTGGCGGCCTTGTGCCCATGGGGGCGGTCCGCGGCGTTCATCATTGCGGTCGCGCTCTGGAGCCGGTCCGCGTTGGGCCGATGCCGTTCCCGCCATGGCGGCGATGCCCACCACCATCATCCATCCTGTTCTCTTCATTTCAGTTCCTCCGTATCACACACCGAGCCACCCGATCGGGCCAAGCTCGACGATTTGACATACAGGGAACGGATGCCCGGGTCGATTATTTTCTGTCGCGCACTACCGGGCGTGCACTCGCGCACTCTCTGTCCCCACCGCCGCGGCGAAAGTGGACCGAAGAAAGGGGACAGCGATCAACATGACGTTCGCTCGGACGTCTCTGTCCCCGCAACTGCCGGTGGGTGCCGGTGGGGACGGTGCCGGTGGGGACAGAGAATTCATGGTGCCGGTGGGGACAGAGAATTC
>CAYRFK010000110.1:0-15884 GCA_964423465.1 uncultured Verrucomicrobiota bacterium
CCGATCATGTCGGGCCGGCCGTCGTGGTGGCGTTCCACGAGCGAGTAAAATTCATCGAAGAACAGGATCCGTCCAAGCGAACGATCAATCAGGTCATTGGTTTTCGGGCCAGAGGCACCGATGTGCTCGCCGCAGAAGTCAGACCTTCTGACTTCGATGATCTCCGGGTTGCGGACGATACCCAAACCGGCATAGATCTTGCCGAGTGCTTCAGCAGTCGTGGTCTTGCCGGTGCCAGGCGGGCCTACCAGGAGCACATGATTGGTCTGGTTTACCACGGGCATCCCGCGCTCCAGGCGTAGGGCCCGAACCTCGATCTGATCCTCGATCTCGGCGACGGCGCGCTTGACCTCGGCAAGGCCCACCTGGTTGTCCAGCAACGCGCGCCCTTCGGCAAGGAGTTCGGCGCGGCGGTCTTGATTGTCCGCCTCCGCCCGGGCCTGCTTGGACCGCTCGGTCGTGACGTCCCACTTGTTGGTGCGGCTGTTGATCGCCTCCTCATCGGTCACGACCAACTGGACCCGCGGATCAGCCAGCGCTTCTTTGGCAGGCTCGATAAGCGCTCCGTTAATGGCGGCCCTGGACAGCCATACCTGGGATGCGGCTTCTTCGCCGAGTTGGCGATGCGCCATCCCACGTACATAGGCGAGATCGGCCGCGATGAGGGGAAACTCCATCGGATCGATCACTGCCGTGACTGTCTCCAACAGGCTGCGTCGGATCGCCGACGGGCCGGCCGGATCAGATCTCAGCTCGATCCGGTCAGTCCAGTCCAGCGCAACTCGGGCTTGTCCGAGGTGAGCGGCGGCGTGGGCTGCCAGTGTGTTGGTGCCGGCCGTGACCGCGGTCATGATCAGAGCTTGCGGCGGGAGAACCCGGGCGGCTTCGGCGATGACGTCTGGCCAGCGCTGGGTGGCGAACATCAGATAGGCGAGCACGTATTGGCGCCATTGATGGTTCTCCCAGCCGTCCAGCAGCGCCGGATCATCAAGCACCTGTTCAGCCTTCTCGAACTGTTTGTCGTCCACCAGGGCGCTGGCAAGGGCGATCCCGACGTGGGAGGCCTCCGTGACGGTGATCGAAAGGTAGGGGCCGGCTTTGACTGCCGCGGCAAGCGTCACCCCGAGCCGGTTGGTCTCGCGATGCAGGCGGGCTCCGAAGCCGTGCAACCGCGTCAGGTTCCCCAGGTTCTCATCCCCGGCAGCGATCCGGCCCAGCCACGCGTCGGCCATGGCCGGATCGGTCTCGGTTGCCTCCCGGAACAGCCGTCGAGCCGCTGATGGGTCGGTATCCAGGATGGACATCGCCTGGTCGAAATTCCTGCGCGCGAGGACATTGGACGCCCCTCCGGCCCTCGCCGTCACCGCTCAGTCCGCCATTTCCAGTTCGGCGGTATGAGCCTCGAAGTCCAGAGCACCCCTTGCGACGTAGCGGTTCTCGACGCGGAAGAACTCCACAGCAACCTGGTATGTCAGGCCGGCGGCGGTTACCTCGACGATGTCCGGGCCGATCTGGGTCAGCAGCACGTCAGCCACAGGGTGAACAGCCGCACCGGGAACGCCCACGGAAATCACTGTGGCAGGCCGCGGTGCGGGCGGGACAGAGCCGTCGATCACGCTGACGGTGGTGCCGGACGCCGGACGTGGATGTTCGACTACCGCAACGTTGGGCATGCGGACGGTGGCCCACCGTTGTAAGTCGGTGGTGTGGACCGTGACGCGCTCGCCTGTTGCCGCGGTGCGGATGATGAGCCTCTTGGCGATCGCATCATCGGCGGCGATGTGGACGCGGCTCTGTTCGCCCGGGTCGCTGAACGGCAACGCCAACCTGTCGCCGTCGATTGTCTTTCCCAGCAGCACACCCGACGGTGCTACCGGGATGACCAACTCCGTCGGCAGCGGTCCGCGGCTCACCCGGCGAAGCTGCGGGCGTGGGCCGCACAGGTTGGCTGCGACGGCTTGGGCCTGTTCACCTGGAAGTGTCTGCAGCACGATGCTGGGCGCCGCTGTGGGGGGTTGGGCGCTGACGACGGTAAGCGTCGCCGACACACGGCCGTCGGGGAATGTCGTGACGTTCTGGATAACACCGTCTGCGCGCAATGACCAGGCCTGCGAGAGCGTCTCGGTGGTGATGTCGGCGGGCCGGTATGCATAGGTGGTCTGCCAGCCGGCGTCGCTTCGAGCGGTGTTCCAGCGCCGGTTGTGCGGCTCCAGCGCGCTGCGTCCCAATCGTCGGTCAAGTTCGGAAATGTCTGCGGCGGTGGCCACCCGAGCACGAATTCCTCTGCCGCGAAGAGTCATGGCGATGCGCTGTGCTGCGGCTAGGGTTGCGGTGCCGATCGTCGTACGGCAGTGCAGGGCATCGCCGTTATTCAGCGCTCTGACTCGAAGCACCAGCCAGGTTTCCCGCTGGCCGGCATATGGCGTGGTGCCGATGAGGGTGTCGTAGACACGTGGGTAATCGCCGGTGGCGCGTCGCCGCGCCCCTGAGCTGATCACCGAAAGTGAGTCAAGGGTGAGTCCCATGCTCTGGTGCATCAGTGAAGGCAGCGCCGCGACGTCAAGGGTGTTGGCCGTCTCACTGGATGCCGAGCCGGTGAAACAGGTTGCTTCATAGTGTTTTCCGAGTACCTGGATCGCCGCGATGGCGATTCCCTCCTGGTAGCGGACGCCGCCGCCGGCACGATCGTTGACGACGGTCACGGGGTCAACCAGGGTGATGGGGCGTTTCCGGCACAGAAAGAGATTGAGCCACGACCACAGAGTCTGTCCGCGCCATGGGGCTACCCCGACGAGCAGACCGAGGGTCAGGCCCGTGCAGGCACCGAGGTAGCCGCCCAGCGCCCACCCGATCACCGCCAGGGTGAACACACCAACGATGACGGCCAGCCGAATCAGGTCGTGTCTCATCGCGCTCTCCTGGCCCTGGCGATGAACCTGGTCACGATCACGCCGGCGGTAACCACGCCGGCGAATGCCAACGCGACGTTGCGGGCCCGATGGTCTGGCGGAAGCGGCGGGGGAGGCGGAGTCAGTACCCGGGTCAGGGCCTCCGGATCCACCGGATCGGCCGAGGGCACGTCGAAGGTCAGCGCGGCGACCGGATCCACAATGCCGTAGCCCACCTGGTTGTCGACTCCACGAGGTGGGTTGTGCGCTGTCTGAAGGATCCGGTTGATCACCTGGTGGGCAGTCAGTTGCGGAAACTTGGCGCGGACCAGTGCCGCAACACCACTGACGTAGGCGGCGGAGAAACTGGTCCCCCAGAACGGGATGTTCTGCTCCCCCGGGCGCACCGGCGGGTAGGCATTCACTGGACCGCCTGTCTGGGGCGACAGTCCCATGATGGCAACTCCCGGTGCGGCTACCGCCACCCACGGTCCGGCCAGGCTCTTTCTCAGCGGTGCGCCGGTGGTGTCGACTGCACCAACCGACAGCACGTAGTCGGAGAACCAGGACGGCGACGAAACCGTCTTGACGTGCTGCCAGTCACGCGGGTCATCAACGTCTAGCGGGTCCAGGGCCGGGTTCTGTGCACAACCATCCTCGCCCTCATTGCCGGCGGCGGCGACAACGACAGCGTCCTTGACGGTTGCGGCGTACCACACGGCCGCACCGATAGCCCGCTGGTCGAGTGGGTCTGCTGCCGAAACGCAAGCCGTGACACTGACATTGATGACCTTGGCACCAATAGTGGCGGCATGCACGATTGCACGCGCCAGCGTCGATACGGTGCCAGCCTTGCGCCGAGCTTCCATATCGCCCCCGCCGGGACTCTCCGGTTCGAAGGCCCGAGAGGACTGGCGGATCGAGATCACGGTGGCGTGTGGCGCCACGCCGGCGACGCCGTCGGGCGCACCGGGCAGGGGTGCCGGAACCTCCGGCGCCGCAGCCCCGCTCGCAGTGCCGGGTGCATTTCCGGGCACACCGACGGGTTGACTGGTAGCCGGTGGAGGCGGTGCTGGCTGATCAGCCGGCGGGGGTGCCGGTGCTACTTCCGGGTTGGGGGGCGCAACCGGCGGTGGGACCACCGGCGGGCCGGCGGCCGGCGGCGGATACGCGGGGACTGGCGGCATGGGAGCAGGCATCGGCATACCCGACGGCGCCGCGGAGATCAGGGAGGCCACCACCGTTCCGTGCGCGTCACAGTCGGACAGGCCGTCACCGCCCATGATGTAGTCACCGCCTGGAATGACCGGCAGCCGTGGGCTCGGGTTGACACCGGTATCGATGACCGCGACCGGCACGCCGTTACCAGTTGAATGCTCCCAGGCCTTACTGATGTTGAGCATGGCAAAGCCGGGCGCGGGTAGACCGACATTGGGTTCGGCGACGGTAATGGCCCGGGCACAGACATTGCTCTGCCGCATCGGTTGTTCCGGCCCTGGAGTGTCGTCGGGCGGAACCAGGGCCGGGTCGACCGACGGTGGTTCGATTGCCCACGCCACCGGCGCGTTGGACAGGAACCCAGTCATCGCAACCGCCATAGCGATTGCCGCGATGCGCTCACAGCAGCGAGTCATCGCATCCGCACCCAAGCGAACAGGCCACCTACCCATGCGGCGAGGGGAAGCGCGATGACAATGGCGGCTAACTCCAGCCACTCGGCGACCATCCGAACCAGCGGCGTGAAACGGGTAACCGGTACCAGCAGTGCCGCTGCCAGCCCTGCGCCGCCGAATAGCGTCAGCACCAAGACTCCCCATAGCGGTGCGGCGGAGTCAGGTGGGTAATGCAGCACATAGCGCACCACTCCGACGCACACGGCCGCCGCGGCCCCACAGACCAGTGCCACCGCCTGGCGTCTGTCGGCGAAGGCGCGCCCGCGGCTGATGAAGATCAACGCGAAGAGAATCGCAACGACTGCAGCGCCGGCGCTTCGTGCCTGGCCAGGGATCAGGGTGGCCCATGTTGCGGCCGGTAGGGCGATCGCAGTGGCCACGCAGATTCCGGTGAGGACGCTGTTGGCGCGACGAGCTGCCTCGGCGATCACGATGCCTCGCGGCGTGACGTCGGGATTGGGTTCCTCATCGACCGTCTCGTCGACCGGGGCGACCGCATCGACCGGCATTCCGTCGCTGCGGTTGAAGACATCGCGGCCGGTGATCGAGCCGAAGTGCGGTGGCCGTATTCGAGCCACCCATAACGCGATCGTTGGACCGGCACTGAGTAACACGAGCAGTCCGATCAAGGTGCACATGCCCAGGCGCTGAGCTGGCACCGGTTGCCACATCCGCATTGCAGCGATGAGTCCACCTATGGCAATAAGTGTTATGGCAGCTGCCGCGGGGGTCAGGTAGCGGCTGGAAGCCGCCACCAGTCCACAGATCAGTACGGCGGCTGCCAGTGCTGCGATGAAGATGTGTGGACCACCGACCCGTCCGGGCGCGGCGGCGGCGAGGCCGATGGCCAACGGCGGAATTGCCAGCCAGCCCAAACCGTCGGATAGCTGGCGCTTTTCGGGCCACCACCGCCAACCCAGGACAGCCCCGACGGCGACGGTTGCGCCGAGGGCCAGGACTACCAGCGCTGTCGTCCACGAATCGGTGCGCAGACGGGTGCGTACAGCCAACCCCAGTGTTGTAGCGATGACCATTCCCAGGATCGCCAGGGCGGTCATCGCCGCGGTGTGGGCACTGACCGCCCAAAAGAGTCGCTTGCCAACCCTGGCTAGGCCCGTAGACAGCGACTCGTACTGCGGCTCAAACGATTCCCCGGCCTGGGCGGGTACCAAAACGAGTGTGGCGCCGTCTTCGACACCAAGTTCGTCCAGCGTTCTGGTGATGTCGAGGCTGGTCCCGTTTGCCCGTTGCAGTTCATAGGCCGTCCCGGTATCCAGTGCTGGGGCGCCCCGGCGCCTCAGATCGTCGTTGAGCAGCTCGACGATATTGTCGAGGAACACCTCAACAGGCACCGCGGCAGGGTAGACCTGCGAGACGAGATGCTTGCCGCAGACGACTGCCACGGCGCAACGTGCGGGGAAGGAGACGGTCGCCATCAACGCGGCCTGTCTGCGTCGGGAATATATTTGTCAGCCAACTCGGCAGTGATCTCGAAGAGTCGCAATCGGGTCTTCTTCTGCAGTTCGTTTCCGGTGTCGATGATTCCGCCGTTGGCAAGATGCGGGTCATAAGGCATGAATTCGACGGTGGCGCCGGACTGGTTGAACCGCTCGGTCAGGTAATCGCGGGCGTCCTTCTCATAGCCGTTGCGGCTGTCGTTGAGGATCACCATGCTCCGCGAAACCAGTTCGTGGTAGCCCATCGAGCGCAGCAGGTCGATAGCGCGGGTCACCGGCAGTGAGGTGTCAGCGGTGAGGCCGGAGACGAAGACCAGGGTGTCGCAGGCATCAAGGACTGCCCTCATCACTGGATGCTCAATGTCATCGGAAGTATCGACCAGGATGACGTTGTGGGTGCGCCGAAGCCGCGACAGCACGCCGCTGAACATGGCCGGTACCAACGGCCGCGGCTGATCAGACGAACGGTTCCCAGCCAGGACATCCAGACCGATGGTGTTCTGCCCGAGATGTTCTCGAATGTCGGCGTAGCCTTGGACGTCGGTGTCGTTGAGCACCGCGGCGTAGTCGCCGGGGGGCGCCTCGTCGATGCGGCCCGCCAAAGTCCCGAAACCGGGTGCGGCATCGATCGCGACCACATTCTCCGGCCGGCACTCGCGGAAGACACCGCCGACGCAGGCCGTCATCGTCGTCTTGCCGACGCCGCCCTTCCCGGAGACAAACGCGATCACGTACTGCTTGCGGATATGCCGGCGGATACGTTCACGCAGTTCCCGATAGTGCCGCTCGGCCCGCGATTCACCGGGATTGAGCGTCTTGCCGGAAACGTTGTAGACAAGCTTTCTCCAGCCCGACCCAGGCGGGATCTTGCGGGGCGCCACCAGGTCGGAAATACGCAGCGTGCCGGAGACCGAGTCGGCGAAGCCCTCGGCGTGCAGCGACCCGGACGGTCCACGCTGGAGTTCGATATGCGGGTCCGTGGCGTGAACCTGCTCATTCCAGGGACTGCTCACCTAGACAACCTTTCTGTAGGAATGCCACTGCTCCTGCGCGGGCAGGTTGCGCAGCATGGAAAGCACGGCGGATGCGATGGTGACGGGTGATCCGGGACTGATGATCATCCAGCGCTTCTCCCCGTGCCGAACGTGTTCGGACACCAGTCGGCCCTTCGGGGTGTCAATAATCGTTACCGTCCCGGCCTCGATGTGCGATCGGGTGGGTCCACCACCTGCACCGGACTGGACGGCGACGACCGAAGCTTGCGCGGAGCGGGTGTCGTCAGCCGCCATGGTGAGGATGGCAATCTGGTCGCTATCGATCGTCTGGCCGTGGAGGAAGCTGCGCAGGCTGGCTGAATCCTTTACAGAAGAGAGCAATTCGGCGGAGTCAAGGGTGACCGGCCTGAGGGCGGCGGGGGGCATCTGACCGCAGATCCGCTCGATCTGGCTGTTGATCAGCAGGCCTGCGGACTGCTCGCTGGTTGCGGTTCCGGCTCCGCTGAGGCGGACCTGTGTCCCACATCGTTCGAGGCTGACCCACCACTGCGCGAACCGTGCAAGCAGAATCCGCTCCGCTGTGTCTCGCCCGTTTGGAGTCTGCACGTAGAGCAACACCGCGGCATCGCGTCGAGACAGCACGGTGAGCCACTCCAGAACGGCCCCGTCCACCACACCGTGTGCGTCGATCACACCGGCGAACCGCAGTTCTTCGGCGACCGGATGTGCCAGCGCCGTCGCCCTCTCTTCAGCGCTGGGCAGATGCGGGCGAAGGCCGAGTTCGGGCGCCAGCACTTCGGTCCCGGCGAGCACCTGCAGTGCCCACAGTCCATCTAGCGTCGTCGTCAACATCGTCTTCCTTGGGGACTGACAGACGGAAGGGCGCACGCCGTGCGCCCGACCGGCCTGTCCAGTCGTGCGGTTTAGAACAAGTTGCTCATCTGGATGTCGGTGCTGTGGGCGCCCTCGTTGACGCTGCTGATGGTCTGTCCGTGTCGGTTCATGGTCTGGATCAGTCCCTGCAACCCGTGCAGCATCTGCATCTGCGCTTCGTGGAATGACGTCGCGGCAGAGCCCTGGAAGAAGTCGGCGATAGCGTTGGTGCGCTGAGCGATATCGTCGTGAATTTCCATCAGCTGGGCTGATCGGGCGCCGACATCGGAGGCGAAGTCGGCGACTGCGCCGTGGTTGTACGTGATGTTATCTGACATTGGTTGTCCTTTCTGGGATGAGAAGATTCGGCGATCAGGCGTTGGCGGCGAAAGTGGTGAGGCTGTTGGCCGAGTCGGCTTCGTGCTGCTCCATCAGCGATGCGGCCTGGCTCAGTCCATGTGCCAGGCGAGTGCCGCCAGTAATGGTCTGCTGCAGATCCGAATTGACCTGGGCGGCGGTGTTTACCGACGCCAGCGATGCCTGACCACCCCAGACAGCAGCACCGAGGCCCTCGTGGCTGCTGAGGTATCCGTTGGCGATCGCGGTTGCCTGCTGGAGGGCAGCCTCAATGGCCTGTTGGGTGGTGCGCAGCACCTCGGGTGTTACGACGAGTGTCATATGTTCTTCCTTCGCTGGTTGGTGACGGTGGTCGACTGCGACCCTTGCGGGCGTTTCGAGTATTGGACGGGTGCGGGGACCTGTCACTTCACCCCTGTGGCAAATCGGATTAGGAAAGACCCCCTTTAATCTGAAATTAGCTAGCTGAGCTTCTGCGGGCTAGCGGGCACGACGATCCGTGCATGGGAAACGTCCTCTTTGGCATCCGAGCCCTTGCTCTGGCCGAGCATTCCGGCGGGAGCAGGTGACACCGGCACCGGACCACCCGCCGTGGTCGTCGTCGATCCACGAAGGTCAGCGGCGCTGAGTAAGCCCGATTTGAGTCCCACCGGCCTGCCGCTGGTCTCCGGAGCGAAGGTGCTGGTGGGCCTGGTGTAGCTGGTGAGTCCAGGCCCGGGAACGCTGCCAGCGCTAACGGCACCGGCACTGCCCACCGCGCCCAATCCGGCCGATGCTCCGCCACCTGAGCCGAGCCCGCCGGGGGAGCCGGCTGCGGCGAGCGTCGCTGACGGGAACTCGGCCGCGCCGGGTGATGCGGCGGCAGAGTGCCCGGTCAGTTGCCCCAGTGATTGCGGCAAGCTCGACAGGCTTTGGAGGGCCTGTACCGGCGCCTGGAACATGCCCATCAACGGCTGCAGCGACGACTGCAACGGCTGAGTCATCGATGTGGCCAGTTGGCCGACTTGACCGGCGGCTCCGGCCGGAGCAGTGGTGCCTTCGGCCGCTACCCCGGCGGCCTGACCGGACTGTCTGATGACCTCTCCGGCGGCCGCCTGACCGGCGGTCTCCGCGACTGCGGCGGCAGCCACCGCCGGGGCGGCTGGCGAGGCTCCCGGCGGCGCCAATGGCGGCGGCACCGCCAGTGCCGGCAGTAGAGCCGTCAAAGCCGATCCGTACGCGGCCCCGGCACTGGCGTTGTGCGGCCAGTGTTCGCCGAAGTAGATCAGGTCAAGGGCCACGATGGCAGGCGTCAACGCTCCGAGAACCAAGGGGTTCAGCGCAACATCGGCGGCCTGTTCGGCGCGATTGGCCAGCGAGATCTGAGCGGGAATCATCGACGACACCGCCGTCTCGTAAGCCGCGACCGCGCTGGCCATGATCGGCGGCTTTTCCTGGACCCAGCCCGCCAGCAGATGCAGGGAGGTGTTCAGTCCGGTGGCGGTTGTTGCTGAAGCGACACCGCCGACACCCTCGAAGTTGAGGGCCGTTGCCGCCGTGTTCACGGTAGACACTGAAGCGGCCACCTCGTTACCGATCACCAGCGCCTGCCAGGCAGCCGCGCTGGCCAGAGTCGTTCCCGTCCCAGCCGCGCCCGAGCCGACCAGCCTGAGGTAGTTGACTTCGGGCGGCGACGACGGCCATGCGGGGTCTGGCATTACGAAACTCTCGGATGCTTTGGGTCTGCCCTTAGAGGGCCAGCGTGGTGTTGTTGATGGCGTCGGTGACCGCGTACGTGGCGGCGGCCAAATTCTGCGAACCGGCGAACAAGTCTCGGTTGGCAGTGTGCTCACCTGCGGCGGCGAGGTAAGAGGCGCCCGCGGCGTTGAGCGCAGCGGCGAATTGGATCGAATCGAGATCGGCGCCCATTGGCATCACCGCCGTCAGTGCCGCTGATGCCGCCACCGAGCCAGCAGTAAGCCCTGCTCCGACCCCGCCCTCTGTTGCGGCTGACGCCGCAACCGCTTCCGGACCGACGTTCAACACCATCTTCAATTCCCTCCCTCTGCCCGCATCTGCGATGCAGCCGTCTCACAATAAATGTTGCTGTACTGAAATGTCGAGCCGGTAAAGAGGCTCTCTAGCAAACTCTGTTATGCACCCCAATCCGGAGTCCCGACGAGGACGCCTTCCATGGACCCGTCGGTAGTCACGAGCAGACCCCGCCCAGCTGGAAGTTGCTGAGCACTGGTCCGGCCGAAGACTTTGACGGCCTGGGGGTCGTTGTCCATGAACAACGTGGGCGCCCGCGAACTGGTGAGCTTCTGCAGGAACGGGCTCATCGCCGAGACGCCGGCCCAGTTGCCAGGCAACCGGGTTGCGATGACATGGAGGCCGATCTCGCGTCCGCGTTCAATCAGGTTCCACAACGGTGCAGTGGCCGCCTGCTTTCCGACCAGTCCGTTAGGCCGCAGTTCGTGCTCGTCGTCAATGAGGATGAAATGGTGTGGTTCCGACCAGGGCGGCCGGGCCAGGAGTTCCTCCTGGGTCAGACCCGAGGGCGGCAGCCGGTCGCGCATGATTCCGGCGATGCGCTCCACCGCTCGGTCAATGTCATCGGCGGTATAGGCGTAGGCCGCGACGTTTCGGTCAGGAATTTGACCGATCAGGCTCGTCTTCGGGTCGATGATGGTGATGAGCGCCTGCTCGGGCGAAAGCCGGGCCGAGACTGCTTGACCGATAGCCGCCAATGCGCTGGTCTTGCCGCACCCCTGCCGGCCCACCACCAAGAGGTTGGGCACCTGCCGACTCGGCAACGCCACCGGTCGCAGGGCGCTCTCGCCGATGGCGAACGGGATGTCGAACGGCTCGCCGGTGTGGGCATCGATGATCGCGCGCAGAGAGATCCGCTCGGGCAGTCGTGCCAGTGTGTCCACCTTGCCTGCGCCGGTCTGCGCAGCGATCACCGCGCCAACCTCGCGGGCGGTGACCCGGCTTCCATCGGGCCCCAGAATTTCGGGGAGACCGATCAACAACTCGTGGCCGGTGCGGGTTACCCCGAAACCAGGGCGGTCAAGCGTGTGCCTGGCAGCTCGGCGGTGTTCCATTCCGGTGCCCATCTGGGTTTCATCGGGGTTACTCAACCGGAGTTGGATGCGGGCATTGGCCACGTTCAGAAGCGCCTGCTTCTGCCCGACAAGCCAACCACTGGCGCTGGTCATGACATGCACTCCGTACGAAAGGCCCTGGCGTGCAATGGCGATCGCTCGATCACCGACTGTATTGTCCTTTTCGTAGAGGTCGCCGAAGTTGTCGATGACGAGGAACACGTCACCGAACTTGTCCTCCGGATCGGTGGCACTTCCCGCCCTGGCTCCGAATCGGCGTTCCCGGAATTCAGCGACGTCCATCTGATAGCGCTTAAATGAAGCCTCTCTGGCCCGAATCACCCCCTCGATCGTCGAGATGGTGCGGGAAACGCCCTCGATATCGGTGATGCTGGCGACGCCGGCCACATGGGGATATCCCTCCACCGGGTATAGGGATGCCCCAATGCAGAAGAAGCTCACTCGCTCGGGTCGGTACATCAGCGCGGCTGAGGTGATCAGCGTCATCAAGGTTGTGGATTTCCCGCGTTGCGCTGTTGCCACCACCATCACGTTGTCGGATTCGGCGTCGACCACATGTACCCGTTGCGCGTGTTCCTCCGGGAAGTCCTCGACGCCGACTGGGAATGCCAGGCCGGGGTTCTGTCCATAGTCTTCCCACCACGCCTTACCGCGCCACATCTGCACGAGTGCATCGGCCGTCGCACTGACTTCCAATGGCGGCAGCCAGATCTGATGGGGTGGGCGCGCCGGGTGGGAAGCTAGCGCCTCGCGGATGACATCAAGGAGCTTCTTCCGCCTGAATCCGTCAGCGTGATAGAGGAATTCGTCGGGCTGATCCGGCTGGTCAGCCACTGCGAGGGCTTCGCTGTCCGCCTCCGTTAACGGTTGGTATTCCCACGTAAGCGAGAGTGGTTGGGTGAAGCTGACGGAGACCATCGCGTCGGTGTTGATCGCCTTCTTGGGCACTACGAACGGTGCGGAAACATAGAAGCACCGGAACTGCTCGAGGTCACGCGGCCCTACCTTCAGCAGGGCGTAGCCGTTCTCCTTGGAGGGCAGGTGCAGCGCGGCATCACTGCCGATGACGTCGCGGGAGTCCTCAGCGGTCTCGGCCCGTAACGCGACCCGAAAGGCGATGTTGCTCTTTACTTTGCTCAGCGAAGACAGGTCCAGCCGTTGACCGCCGAGAGTGAAGAATATGTTGCAGCCACGGCCTTCCTGGCCGATGTGGATGACAAGATCGATCCACTCGGGATGGTGGTGAAAGAGCTCGAGATATTCGTCGATGATGACCAGCAGAATCGGTACCGGTTCGAGGTCGCGCCCAGCCAACCGCATTTCCTCGTATTCGTTGGCATCTCGGGCGCCGGCTGTCTTGAACAGCGCATAGCGGCGGGCTATTTCACCATCGATTGCCGTGCGCATCCGTTCGGCTAGATGACGTTCGTCCTTGCCGAGATTGGACAGTGACGCTGCCACGTGCGGCAGTCCCGCAAGGTCCTGGGCTGCGGATTCGAACTTCATGTCGACGAAGATGACGATGAAGCTCTCCGGCGAGTGGGTGAGTGCGATGCCATTGCACAGTGCCAGGAAGTACTCGGACTTGCCGGCTCCCGATGTTCCGATCACCACGGAGTGGAACCCGTATCCGCCGAAATCCTTGGCTCGCAGGATGACGTGCTGGAGATCGCCGCCAGGGCGCACACCGACCGGAATCATTGCCCAGCGTGGGTCTCCACGGCCGCGGCTGTCCGCCCAGAGTCGTTCGACATCGAGAACCCTTGGATCACTGATTCCCAAGGCGCGCAGAAGTTCTCCGCCCTGGCTGTCGGTTTCGGAGAGCTCACCTGCCGTCGTCGGGGACCAACGCGCTAGCGCTCGGGCATATCTGTCCGCAGTGCTTTCCGCGAGCATATCGGCGACGGCGTAGAAGGCATCGCGGTGGCGTAGCCGTCCTTCGCGCATCTGAAAGCGCTCGTCGGCGTTAGCGAATCCGACGCCCTCACCCGGGCGGGTCGCCAGGCGCAGCATCGTGATTCCGGCCATTCCCTTCTGTCCAGTGACTGCTTCCCACTGCTCAGGGGTGCCGACGTTGTCGTCCACGATGATCCAGTGCGGGCCGATCGCGGATACTGCCCGGGAATCGATCGGCGAGGGTGTGGTGGTCGGGCTCGAACCGCTGGGTGGCGTCCATGGACCTCGGCCCTTGCGGTGTAATTCGGCGTCGAGCGCCTCTTCGAGGTCTGCCGGTGAGGTGAAGACCAGCCTTCGCAGCCCACAGGCGTCGAACATCTCGTCGTGTTGATTGTGTGGCAGCCACACCAACCAAGACCAGTGCTCAGGATTGCGGGTGACGACCATCAGCTTGACGTCGGCCGGACTGTGGTAGACCGCCAACGAGCACAGCGCCGCGCGCATCACGGCATGCAGGTCTTTGATGTCGTCGCCGACAAAGCTGAATCCGGGTCGAGAACGTAGGCTCACCACCTTGCCGATGTCGCGAATCTTGGTCTGCTCCAGAATGAAGTCCCGCAGAGCGCGGCCGGTCACCGGTTCGAGCTCCTCACCGATCGGCACCTCGGGCCATTGCAGTGAGACAGCGGAATCCGCCGCCGCCTGGACACCGATACCGAGCCGGACGTCTAGGAAGTCTGGATCACCTGGGCGCCGTTCCCACATCCGGGCGCTACCGATGATGGTGTCGAACCGCGCTGGATCACCGTGGACGTACAGCTGGCTGCGTCGCTGCTGCTGGGCGGCCCGCTGAACTTCGTCCCGGTCCTCGTCGAGTTGACGTAGATAGCTGCGGCGCTGTTTCTCCTGCTCACCCCAGCTGACGCGGCGACCCCGACCGAATCGCCCGCTGAACATCATCGCGCCGAAGGCGACCAGGCCGATGAGGGGAAACAGCCCGGCTTGCAGGGACCGGACCCCGGAGGTGTACATCACCACCAGGGTGCCGATGATGCCAACCAGCAGTGCCGGTGCGGCGATCATCAACAAAAGGTTGCGCGGTTCGCGTTCGGGTAGCGCCAGTGGAGGGCTCACCATCACCCGCACCGGTGTCACCGTGGGTGCGGCCTTGCGGGGCCCTCGGACGAATCCTCTCTTGGACATCGCTATCCCCCTGGCCCTTGCAGCAGGGCGGCTGCCGCGCCACCTGGATCGATGATGTCACGCGACAAGAGCGATCCCGCCCGGCTGATGGCAGGACCGGCTGCAAACGTGCGCACCAGCGGCCATGGCGCCTGGACCGCACGACTCGGGTCAATTCCCAAGGCCTGCAGAGTGTTCTGGTCCCATTCGATGCCGTACCGCACTCCTTGGGCGGAGATCCAGTACAGGCTCTCGCGGGTGTCGGAGGTGACGGCCCCACTTGTGGTGGCAACGAAGTTCGCTGCGCCGGGGAGCATCAACGTCTGCTGCGCCTCGACGGAATCCGGATCTCGGGCATCTCGAACCAGCGCGACAATGTGGCCGTCTTGGCCTGCCGGCACCGGCAGTCCTCGGCCGTTGTAGACGGTGACGGCGGCCTGCGGGTCACCTGCTGCCTTTGTCCAACTGACGCAGCTGACCGGACTGGCGTCGGTGTCGATGAAGTTGAGCTTGCCGGTCGGATAGAAGTCCACGTTGAGCACTTCAACCTGAGGGATGTCGACAAGCTGATCCGGGGAAATCAATTGGGGCGCCGCAGCGCCTTGGCTGTTCGCGGTGCGCAGGAGGTCGGCGACGAAGGCGGTGATCTTCTGGACACCGTTGGGCAGCAAGACGTAGAAACCGCTGTTGTTCCCATTGGCATCCTGGGTTTCCAACACTCGTCCAACCACAGAATCGGATAGAAACCGTGATGGCGTACCGGGCTCGGTAATCGCCGGAACCACAAGTGGCTCGGTGGCCGGGATCGCGTCAAACAGCGCGCTGGACAACTCGACGGGCCGCGTCACACCCGGATCCAGGCCAAGGTTGAAAGTGACCGAACGGTCAGCCGGGTCGATGCTGCTGCGTCGTCCATTCCAGATCAGGTAGGTGGTGCCCCGATGGCTGGCCAGCAGTGCCTGTTCGGTAGTCATTGGCGCGGCACGATCTCCGGAGAGTTGGCCGGCGATCGCGGTCACGACGGTCGATGCTCCGCTACCGCGCTCGGGAGCGGTATCGCAGACCGTCCAGGCCGATACTGGATTGCCCCTGATCGGAAGGTCGTCGGGAATTCCCGGGATGCCGATCATCGGTCCGGTTGGGTATTTTGCGATCTCGGCGGGCTTAACCCAACTCGGCGCAGCGGCGCTTCCGGTCGCCAGCCGGGCCGAGGTGAGGTTGAGCGCCGGGTAGAGGCGGCCGTCGATCCGGGCGTACAGCGCCCCGGTGTCCCGATTGCCGACGATCGCCGACTGGCCGACCAGTCCTGCGGGCCTGATGAAATTCAGCAACGCCATCCAGGCGCACCCCAGCAGGACGAAGACGACGGCGAGCGCGAGGGCGGCCTGCTGCTTGCGGTCGTCATGGCGCATCCGTACTGAGAAACGGGTAATCGCCGCGCGCAGTCTGCGGTTGT
>CAYRFK010000111.1:0-15884 GCA_964423465.1 uncultured Verrucomicrobiota bacterium
TCCGCGACGCACCGGTTCGAGGTCGAGATCGTTGACCCGCCGTCGGATTTGGAGGCGGGCAACATCGCGCTGCTTCCCGACGGCGGGGCGTTGCCGAAGCCCGGTCCCGACGTGACGGTCACGGACGCCGACGGCAAGGATCTCAAGTGCGGCATCGTGTGGCACAACCCGCGCGAGGGGGCTGGCATTTGCTTCGACACTCCGCTGAAGGGTAGGAATGCGTTCATCTACCTGCAGTCGACGCCGAAGGTGAAGCCTCTGGATTCGAAACTTACCGGCCTGAAGCCCGGCGTGCTGATGTTCATCGAGACGGCGACGGCGCGGCCGTCGCTGTCGAAGGTCATGACGATGCCGCGGGATGTGCCCCCGGGCCGGAGTTCGCGCCTGGCGCTGGTGCCGAACATCGGCCAGATGGAGAATCGACTGGGACAGGACGACAACTACATGTCCTGGTACACGGGGTGGATCAAGATTGAGAAGCCCGGCCGGTACTTCTTCGCGACGATTTCGGACGAGGGGTCCGAGTTCCGGCTCGATGGAAAACTTGTCGCGCGATGGTCCGGCCAGCACACGCGGGCAGAAGGCGCCAAGGGCCAGTTCGGTGATTCGGTCGATCTTTCCAAGGGGATCTATCCGATCGAATACCTGCATTTCGAAGTCGACCGCCAGCAGGAGGCGCACCTCTGCTGGAAGGCGGCCGGAACCTTGTCGGACAAGCTTCCCGTGACCGTCCCCGAGGACGCATTCCTCCACTCGGGCGTGACCCGCATCGTGAATGCGCAGATGCGGGACGGCTCGCCAATCCCCGTGATGGACTGGCAGTGCGTGAAGTACGCGTGGGTGGGCGAGAAGCCGCTGAATCTCTTCCGCCTGTCCGCCGTGCCGAAAGCGCCGGCGTCGAAGGATGTGCGCACGACGTGGAAGATCGACGAGACGTACGAGCTCGAGGATCGCGAGTTCGTCTGGTTCTGGGAGGACGAGGCGGAACACGCGGTCACCTTGTCCGTGGGCCGGGGTGCGACGTTGGCGTCGAGCACGCTGGCGATCCACGTTCCGGTCTATCCGCCGCGGGCATCGCTGGATGTCGCGGCCGATCGCGATCTCGTTCGAAAGGCCTTCATCAGCCGTCTGAAGGCCGGGCCGGCGCAGCGGCGGCCGTGCTCGGACTGGTCTTCCAACCTGTGGGCGACCCTGACGGCGGTACTCGATCCCTACGAGGCGCCCGAGATTCCGCAGTTGATCGTGGAGCGTTCGCGGCAGGATCTGGCGCGCGTCTCGGCGGAATGGCGGTGGGTCATCGAGGATCTCTTCATCGAGAACCAGCGGATCAAGGATCCCGCCGGGGCATTGCCGTGGGTGCAGCGGTTTGCGACCGAGGAGATGGAGACCTCGCGCAAAGTCCACTGGCAGATGGAGCGTGCGCGGATTCTCATCAACGACCTGGGCCGTACGGACGAGGCGCGGGCGGCGCTGGGCGAGATCCAGCCGATGACGCTGACGCCTGAGGCGGCGGTGCGCGCCACCGTGCTGGCCGGCGACGTTGAACGTTTTGCCGGCAAGCGCGAGGAGGCCGCCCGTCACTACGCCGCCGCGCAGGACCGCTACCGCGCCATGCAGAAGTCCGCCGCGGCGCTCTCGGCGACGCGGCGCGAGTCTGCCGACGACATGAGCGCGATGGCGCGGCTGGCGGGCGACTGGCGCATTGCGGCGGTGCGGGAGGGCGCGAATCATGCGACCGTTCAGAGCCTCGTCGACCAGTCGGCGTGGGGCGATGCGCGGCGGGCGCTGGACCAGTGGGAGATCGAGTTTCCGCTGAGCAAACTGGAGGGCGACTTCCCGCTCGCCGAGGCCGGGTTCTACATGGGCATCAAGGATCATCGCCGCGCGCAGCGGATCCTTGCCGCCTACCGGACCATGGTGGAGATGAACAGCTATCTTGCCCGTGCGATCTCGATGGAGATGCGGTGCCTGGAGGCCCTGGGGCTCAAGGCCGAGATGGAGGCCCTCACGAAGGAGGCGGCGAAACGGATTCCCACGGGAACCGCGGTGGTGCCGGCACGAAAACGATGAAGACGAAACTCGCTTGCTTCGGATGCTTCGTGCTCGTCGCGATTGCGGCATGCTCCGGCCATGCCGGGGAGACCACCGGCACGAAGCAGTCCTCGCGCCTCTACACGGCGACGGACCCGGCGTCGAGCGGCGGCATTGCGTTCGGCCTTCCCGCCGCGTCGGATCCCCTTGAGGCCGCCATCGCGGTGCCGGTGATGTCGCGCGAGCTTGCGTATCTTGGCGAGGTCGCGCCGGGAGGCCGCGCCGTGAAGTTCACGGGGCTTCCGGTGAGCCGATACGATCTCGTGCTCGTCTTCGACGGCCGGTTCGTCGAGGGGGTGCTTCTCCACCGCGATGCGAGCACGCTGACCGACGCCGACCGGCAGCAGATCAAGGCCACGTTTGACCGGTCCGTGCAGTATTTCGACACGAAGGTCATCCACCGCTGCGAGGGCGTGGCCGGCGCCGAGGGGCGCGCCTCCGCCGTCACGCAGGAAGTGCGCACGCGGCCCATCACGCTCCAGGATGCGAGCGTGCGCACCGACATCCAGACCCGGAGCCTCAAGCTGGCGTTCTTCGAGAATGTCGGTCCCGGGTGGCATATGATCCGGACGCGGGAGATGTTGCGGCAGGAGGTCGGTCCCGGCGACACGAAGGGCGTGCTGCGGCACGCGCACGACCCGCAGTTGCAGGGCATCCGTGTCACGGACGAAGTTCGCGATCTGGGCACGCTCGAATTGAAGGCAAAGTAGAAGGATGGGGGACGACATGGCGAAGATCATCATCGTGATGGGGCCGCGGACGGGGGAGACCCTGCCCCTGAAACCGGCGGGGTTTGTCATCGGTCGGAGCAACGTCTGCGACCTGCGGCTGGAGGACGACCTCGCCGTGTCGAGCAACCACGCGAGGATCGAGAACCTCGGCGGCCAGTGGATGCTGCGCGACCTCGAGAGCGCCAACGGCACGGAGGTCAACGGCCACACGGTGTCGACGATGATCCTGCAGGACGGCGACATGGTGGCCGTCGGCCAGACGCAGTTCCGGTTCACAGCGGAGGTGGCGGTTGAGGCGCCGGTCCCGTCCGTGCCCGTGGCGGAGGATCGTCCGGCCGCGCCGCCTGCCCCCGTGCGGCACACGCCGCCGCCGGCGGTACGCGCCACGGATGAGGACGTCCGGCTTGTCACGGAGATGAGCCGCCACGCGGAGGCGATCCGCGCCGAGGTTGCCAAGGTGATCGTGGGCCAGCGGGAGGTGCTCGACCAGATCCTGATGGCGATGATCGCGGGCGGCCATGCGCTGCTCGTCGGTCTGCCCGGCATGGCCAAGACGCTCATGGTGCGGACCATCGCCCAGGTGCTCGATCTGCAGTTCAAGCGCATCCAGTTCACGCCCGACCTCATGCCGACGGACATCACCGGAACCGACGTGCTGGAGACGAACCGGGAGACGGGCGACAAGGAGTTTCGTTTCATGCGGGGCCCGGTGTTTTGCAACATCCTGCTGGCGGACGAGATCAACCGCACGCCGCCGAAGACGCAGGCCGCGCTGCTGGAGGCCATGCAGGAGAAGCGCGTGACGGTCGGCAACCAGACCTATTCGCTCGATGCGCCGTTTTTCGTGCTGGCCACGCAGAACCCGATCGAGCAGGAGGGCACGTACCCTCTGCCCGAGGCGCAGATGGACCGCTTCATGTTCAACGTCTGGGTGGACTACCCGGAGGAGCACGAGGAGGAGCAGATCGTCCGATCGACCACCGTCGAGACCCTTGTGCAGCCCGGCAAGGTGTTGGGGCGCGAGCAGGTGCTCCAACTCCAGGAAGTCACGCGGAAGGTGCCGGTGTCTGACCACGTCGTGAAGTACGCCATCCGTTTGGTGCGCGCGACGCGACCGGGGCTGGAGAAGACGCCGGACTTCATCAAGCAGTATGTCTCTGTCGGTGCCGGGCCGCGTGCGGGGCAGTTCCTCATCCTGGCGGCCAAGGCGCGGGCGATTCTTGACGGACGGATCCACGTCAGCTGCCGCGACGTGAAGGCGGCGGCACTTCCGGTACTCCGCCACCGGATGTTCACGAACTTCTCGGCCGACAGCGAGGGCATGACGCCCATGAAACTCGTCGAGAAGCTGGTCGCGACCATTGAGGAGCCGTCCGAGCGCGACTATGCGTAGACTTCGGATCGCCCGGTCGGACCGCGCCGGATTGCGTCCGCGAGGGTGGGGCGTATACTCCCGTCAGATGGATGAAGCATCGGAGGATGATTATGAAAAAGGCTCTGGTTGTGCTGGCTCTGGCGACGCTCGCAGGTGCGGCTTCGGCGCAGTCGGTGGGGGCTCCGCGATCGGTCCGGCTGCCCTCGCATGACGCGTGGATGAAGGAGATGGAGGTCGGCGGCACGGCGGTGGTGCATGCGCCCGGCCTGGGGGATTTCGACGTATTCGACACTGCGTTCGGGGTCGAATTCGACTACCGCTACTGGTTTTCCGACGTTCTCGGTGTCGGGGTGGGGCTGGGCGTGGAGAACTGGACGGTCCAGGAAGACAGCCGGAACTGGGTGGGCACTCTCGATGGCGACATGATGGTCATCCCGCTGTGCCTCACCGGCTATCTCCGGGTGGCCGACTTCGGGTGGGGCCTGCTGACGGGATTTGTCGGCTTCGAGTACGCGGTGACGGACTCCGACGTCACCATGTCGCGCGACGGTGCGACGGAGACCGTCGAGATGGATGATTCGATCAACGGGCGCATCGGCGCAGAACTTACGATGCCGCTCAACGATGTGCTCTCGTTCGGGGTTTCCGCGGGGTACCAGACCGCGTTGATGATGGGCGGCGCGGAGGCGTTTGGCGACGGCAACATGGAGGTCGACATGCAGTCGCTGTTCATCGGCATCGGGGCCTCCATCGCATTTTGACCACGGGTCCGCGTGTGACGCAGACACCCGCGGCCGGGCCATCCGGTCGCGGGCGTCCCGTTTCGGGGGAGAACGCAACCGGATGAGCGGCGGTTTCAGCTGGATTCACGGCCTCGTCATTGCGGTGTACTGCGCCGCCATGGTGGCGATGGGCCTTCGCCTTGCAGGCCGCCAGAAGACGTCCGCGGACTTCTTTCTCGCCGGGCGCAACCTCCCGTGGCTTGCGGTTGCGATGAGCATGTATGCCTCTGTCACGAGCGCCGTGACCTTCATGGGGGTTCCTGGCGTTGCGTCGTCGGGCAATGTGTCACTGCTGGTGGTCGGTGCCATGAGCCTGGTCGTGGCGCCGGTTCTTGCGCGGGTCTTCCTGCCGATGTACCGGCGGATGGGCGTGACGACATCCTACGAGTACGCCGAGATGCGGTTTGGACGGTCCGCGCGCCTCTGCGCAGGGGGGCTCTTTCTGCTGTCGCGGATGGCTTGGCTGGGGCTCGTGATCTATGCGCCGTCGCTTGCCCTGACGGCGGCGTCGGGGCTGCCGCTGTGGATCTCGATCGTCTCGATCGGGATCTTCGCCACGGTCTACACCGCGGCCGGCGGGCTGGCGGCGGTTGTCTGGACGGATGTCGCGCAGTTCGTCCTGATGGTTGGCGGCGCGGTCTGGATCTGCGTGGTTCTTGCGATGCGCGTAGACGGCGGGGTTCCCGCGATTCTGGCGATGGCTTCGGGCGACGGTGTACTGGCAGCGTCCAACTGGACGTTCGATCCGATGCGGATGAACGGGCTCGCGGTGGTGATCGCCTACGTGTTTATCCTGATGCACGACTATGGTGTCGACCAGGTCACGGTCCAACGGCTGCTGGCCATCCGGACCTCGCGCGGCGTGACGCGGGCGATCGTGTTCAATGCGCTGACGGACGTCGTCATGGTCGCGCTCCTGCTGTTTGCCGGCCTGGGGCTTGCGGCCTTTCATGCCGCGGGCACGGGCGTTCCGCTGCCGCCGGGACTGTCTCCGGACGCCCTCCTGCCGCACTTTGCGATCCACGAGATGCCGCCGGTCGTCGGAGGCCTGATCGTATCCGCGGTGTTCGCCGCGGCGATGTCGAGCCTGGATTCCGGCATCAATTCGATCGCGACGGTCATCGTATCGGACTTCGCCCGTCCGGTGCGCGGCCCGGCCTGGCCCGATGCCGAGGCGCTCCGGATGGCCAGAATTCTTACGGTGGTACTCGGCGTGGCCGCGACCGGTGCCGCATTCTTCGTGACGCGGATCGGCGGGATGGTGAAGGCGTTCTTCGCCTTCACGGGCTTCTTCAGCGCGCCGGTCCTGGCCCTGTTCGTACTGGGTATGGTGACGCGGCGCGGCAGCTTCGCGGGGTGGCTGCCTGCCGCGACGATCGCCATCGGTCTCACGATCGGCATGCAGCGAGCGGAACTCTGCCACGAGATCTACCTGTTCCCCCTGGGCTTCCTCGTGACGTTCGGGTTGGGGGCGTTGTTGAGTTATGCGGTGCCGCATGCCGGTGCGAAGGGGGACGCTGCATGATGCCGCCGATCGAACCCGGTCAACCCGCCGCGCCCGCGGGGCCGTCGAAAACGACGCGCGCATGGGTGCGGTTTCTGGCGGGCTGCAACGTGGCGGGTTTCGTCGTTCTCTTCGGCTTCATCGGGGCCGGCAACCTCTACTTCCGGTGGCTGGTGGACGCCATCGACGCGCCGGTTCCGGGCTTCCTGGCGGCGCTACTCGGCGTGCCATCCTGGTTCTGGATCCTGGCTTTTCTTGCCGGGTCCGGTGTGGTCGCCTTGGTGGACCGGGTGGTTCGCACGCCGGCGATTTCGGTGCTGGCCCAGACCGGAATCGGAATCATCCAGATCGCCGCCGTGGCCGCCTACGGCCTCGCCTGGATCGCCTACCTGCTGCCGCTCATGTTCGGTCGGTAGGGGGAAGAACCGAGTGATGAACGATACGTGATGAGTGATGAGTTGAAGAGGGTTGTCCCGCTCATCACTCATCACTCATCATTCATCGCTATCTTCTAGTTGCTCCGGCGTCCGCCCAGCGTGATGTAGTAGAGCAGGGTGAGGACCGAGGAAACCGCCGACGCAACGTAGGTGAGGAACGCGGCATTCAGCACGGAGGCCGCATGGGGCTGCTCCTGCGGCGTGACGATGCCCGACGAAACCATCAGCCGCTTCGCCCGCGCCGTGGCGTTCCATTCCACGGGGAGCGTGATCAGCGTGAAGGCCACGACCAGAGCGAACAGCAGGATGCCGAGTTGGAAGAGTCCGGGCCGCGCCAGGGCCATGCCGGCGATGATCACGGGGAAGGCAAGATGGCTGCCCAACTGCGTCACCGGAACCAGGGCGCTGCGCAGGCCAAGAGGACCGTAGTGCGTGGCCTTCTGCAGCGCATGTCCGGCTTCGTGGCAGGCGACGCCTATGGCCGACAGGGAGGGCGAGTCATGCACCGACGGCGAAAGGCGGAGTGTATTCGACGTCGGGTCGAAGTGGTCGCTCAGAAACCCGTGGCCCCGTTCGATCTGAACGTTGGTGATTCCCTGCGACCTGAGCATCTGGTCGGCCGCCTCCGCTCCGGTAAGGCCGCTCATCGCGCGGACCCGCGAGTAGCGCCGGAACGTGGACTTGGTCAGCAGGCTGGCCAGAACCGCCAGCAGCAGCCCGGGAATTGCAAATATCCAATAACTCATTGCTTTCGTCCTTCAAGCTGTGGGCCGCGATCCACCGCGGCCATGCACTTGGACACTGTACCCGCCCCCACGTTCACTGCAAGCGCGGCGCCCCGGGCAGTCCGAGGACGGGCGCCGGGTTGGTCGGGGGCGGAGTGAGGATGGGGACGGGCAAGGGAGGCGGCGGCATGGTGGGGAGCGAGACGGGCGGCGAGGCAGGCATGGAAAGAACGGGCTCCGGCAGCGGGGGTGGCCACGCGATCGGAGTCGTGCCGGGGTATGCAGGCTCCGTCGGCGTGCGGGATGGAGG
The DNA here is from genome assembly GCA_964423465.1 of uncultured Verrucomicrobiota bacterium. Classification (GTDB taxonomy): domain Bacteria; phylum Verrucomicrobiota; class Kiritimatiellia; order PWTM01; family PWTM01; genus VGWF01. Next base: position 7,956 of record CAYRFK010000111.1, read on the forward strand.
TCGTGCCACAGCGTCGGCCGGGGGAAACAGGATGGGGGGGATGACCGGCGAAGGGGACATCGGGGCGGCCGGGGTGCCATCGCTGGCGGTGACGCCCAAGCGGAGGATCGGCAGAATGCGGTCGCGCACGGTCGGACTCATATCGAAGAGGACGAATCCCGCCGCCTCCGTGCGACGGGCGGCGAGCACCTGTTCAACGACCTGGTCGGCCAGCAGTCGCGACTCCCCGGAGGTGGCGCCGATGCCCTGCAGAATGCGTCCCCGCGCACCGGGCAGGGCGGCGTGGACCTGGGCGCGGGAGGTGAAGCGCTGGAGGTTCTCGTCGTAGTTCATCGGGACGACGAAGTCGACGATCCCCTCGCGCAGCCACAGCGCCCAGTCCTGGCCGATCGACAGCCGGCAGTCAGGCTGGTTGGCGAAAACCGCGGCGGAGAGCTGGATGCCGGGCCGAACGGCGTTGAGTTCGCGGCGGACGCGCCGGACGAACTCCGTAATGACTGCGGCGCGCCATTCGCGGAATTCGACCGCGAGATCGCCGTCGTTTCGCACGTCGGCCGGCCACGACGCCACGCGCCGGCCGGAGGCGCGTTCAAAGGCCGCGCGTGAGGCGGGGCTGAAACATGCGTCACCGTTGGGATAGCGGATATAGTCGAGGTGGATGCCGTCGACCGCGTACGTCCGTGCGAGTTCGAGGATGGAGGCGAGTTCCCGGTCGGTGTTCGACGGGATCGCCGGATTCAGCCAGTCGAGAGTCTGCCCGCCCGCCGTCCTCTGCAGCGCGCCGTCGGCCGCCAGTTCCTTCCGCTTCGCATCGGTCACGCCTTCAAGGTTCCAGCAAACTTTCCAGACGTGAACCTTGAGCCCGTGCGCTCGGGCGGCGCGCAGGCATGCCGCGACCTGGTCGCCGTGGGTGCGGGACGTGTACGACTCGGGAAGAACGGAGCCGGGATAGTGGGCCTGAACGGGCCATAGCATGTTGGGGAAGACGTGCGTGAGGCCGCTGTCCCTCAGGATCCGGCAGGTGCGGTCCCAGTCGCCGGGATACCAGCCGGCCCCCGAGTGGTCCCAGATGCCGGCGATTTCGCCCGGCGCGGGGCGTTGGATCCCGGCGTAGGCCTCGGTCAGCATCGCCCGCACCTCGCGGCTGGAATCGAGCACGGATCCCCATTCGCCCTCCGCCGCCGCAGCGGTCGCGCGAGCGTGGGCAGCCGCGGCCCGGTCGAGCCGGTCGATGACGCGGGCGGGGTCGGTGCCGCGGCCCTGAGTCGCGGCGGCGCGGATGGCGGCGGTCGCATCCTCGATGCCGTCGAATGAATCGATCCGGCCGGCGTCGGCGAGGAGCAGTTCCGCGATCCATCGCCAGGCCGGCGGATACAGCGAGGCCACCATGGCGGCGAGCATGTGCTGCTTGCCCTCGGTGTCGTCGCCACTGAGGACGTGCGTCATCCAGAATCCGGTGTCCGACATACCCCACGCGGGGGCCGGCGGGGCGGCGCCCGTGTCGTCCTCCCATGTCGCGACGATCCTCGCGTCCGCGCGCGCGGGCTCCACGGGCCGGATGTTGGAGGACTGCTGGCCGACGAAGTCCGGCACATGGAGGCCGGCCGCATCCTGAAATCGAAAGCCCGTCCACCGGCCGTCGCCATCCAGGCGGCGGTATTCGCCGAGGCGGAATCCGAGCAGTCCGGCGAGTCGCGGATCCGACGAATAGCATGCGATCAGGCGGCCGCCGCGTTGTACGTACGCTTTGATGGCGCCGTGGACGGAATCCGGAAGGATGTCGTTGTATCCCAGGATGGCCACGCGGGCGGGCGAGTCCGCGCGGAAGTCCTCCTCGTCGAGGACCAAGTGGGGAAGCCCTGCATCCTCCAGCCACCCCTGGATCCGTCGTGTGACCGAATCGCCGAACTTCCGCTCGGCGGCGTCGGGGAGGGACTTCGTGCCCCGCAGCACGGCAACCACGGGTTCGGCGGTGCGCAGCGAGTGGATCACGAGGCGGGCGTCGTCGCCATTTCCGCGCCACGGCGAGAGGCGGATGCGCGTGATGCGGCTCAGCCCGGCCGGCTTGCCCTCGGCGTGGAGCGTATCAATGGCCAGGAAGGCGCGCTGGCGGCCTGGCCGGCGCACGGGCACGGCCCACGCGTACCAGCCGTCGCCGCTTTCGAAGTAGAGGTTGATGGCGCGGACGGCCTCGGGCTTGTCGCACGTGAAATCGAGCGCGAGCAGGGGTGTGCGGGAAAGATCGAGCGGGGCCTTGTGGTCCCAGGTGTGGCGATCGGCGGAATCCGCGGAGAATGGAGCGCGGAGCAGAAGACCGTCCGTCCGCGTTTGGGCTGACGGGGTCCCCTCTGCGGCAGGCCATGCCGTGGCGGCCTCGCCCGGGTCGGCGAAGTGAAATGAGACCAAGTCCGCGGCCGTGACGCGGCATGGTCCGGCGACCGCCAAGCAGGCGGTAGCCAAGGCTGCGAAGTTCCGAAGGATCTGCCTCATGCGTTCACGGGTCCAAAGGGCGATCACTTTACGCAAGGCCGCAGTTCGGTCAAGGGAGTTCGACGACCCCCGGTGAGTGGGGTCGTCCGCCGGAGTTCCGCGGTCGGTGCGAATCAGGTCTGCGCGGTCGTTGGCGGCGGGCCGCGCAACCGGTAGTGGCCGCGTTCGACTCGCTCGAACTTGTCCGATCGGTTCATACGCATGAGGACCTGGGTCGAACTCAGTGCCGAGCGCTCATCGAGGCATTCGTTCAGGAGGCCCGTGATGTGTTCGAAGTGGAGGGATCCGCCCTGGCGCCCCGCCAGAATGTCCGCGACCAACCGGTCCGCATGCCGGTCGAGCAGAAATCGGCCGTCACGGGTTGCCAGCACGTTCTTCATGTGCGCGAGAATGCGGGGCAGCATGACATGGCGGTCCGCCGCCATCTCGTCCACGAGAGAGGCGCCGAGATGCTCGATGACGGGATCGACGGACACGGGGCCGCCCGCGGCCGCGAGTCCCGCCCGCGCCCGTTGTTCGATGGCAGCCAGTGTATCCTGTCGGGTGAGGGTGAACAGACTGTCGAGACTGCAGATGCGGCCCGGATGGGCATCCGCCAGCATCAGCAGGGCGGAGGCAGGGTTATAGGGGGCGAAGATCCCGGATCCGCTCCAGACCATGACCTCGGAGGCGGTGACCGCACGGCCACGGGAGGCGAGGAATGCGATGGCCGCGTCCAGAATGGGCTGGAGGTAGGCAAGGGGAAGCCTGGATCGAAGGCGGGCGAGGCCTGCCGCCTCGGTCTGACGTACGCGCTCGCGGGTCAGGTTGTGGTCACTGGCGATCTCCTGAAGCGTCTCGCAGTCGCGGGATGCCCCCGCATCCGATCGATGGAGTCCGTAGCGGCGGGTCAGGACGTGAATCTGGGCCGGCAGAAGGAACTCGGCGAGCATCGCCTTGAGATTCTCGAACTCGAGGGATCCCTCTTCCAGTCGGCGGCAGAGACGGAAGAAGGTTCGCGTCTGCTTCAGTGTCCGCACTCCGAAGCTCCGAAGTTTCAGGAGATCCTCCGCCTTCCATCCCCGAAGCTCTCCCACGGTTCGGATGCCGATCCGCTCGCAGCAGTGGACACCGCGGGCGGGAAGGCCCGCTTCCTCGACAGGCCATCCATCGATCGCGGGACGATGTACGACAGGCACGGTAATCATTGGAATCCCCTCACAACCTCGTCGGAATGGTACATGCTGCGCATTCAACCTGTCAATGTGTGTTTCGCGGAAACGAGAGGGGCCACGCGCCCGTCCGGGTTGCCGGTCTGCGCAAAAGCGGAATGGGTATATGGAAGAATTCAATCCGTTCGCAAGAAGTTCACAATCTGAGTATTAGGTTAAGTTCCCGCGTTCAGGCCGGCATGGGGAGAGTCGATCGGGCGCGGGCTATGGATGGCGGCTTGGACCGGAGCGCTGCAGGATGAACGGATCCATGATCTTGTCCTTTCGGGCTGAATCTGGGATGATTGAAAGGAGTGTGGGCTGGGCGCGACGGCGATCTACCGGGGGGCGTGAGCGTTCGGGGCCGGTTGTCGTCGAAGGACGGTTCCACGCTTCGGAGCATACATGAGAGCGATACTCATCGGGGCGGGCAGCGCGGGACGTGATCTTGCAGTGCGCCTGTACAAGGAGCAGCACGACGTGGTGGTTGTGGATCGGAACCCCACGGTGCTGGGCCAGCTTCAGGAGGAGATGGACATCCAGACGGTCGTCGGCCACGGCGCCAGTCCTGCCGTTCTCAAGCGGGCGGGCATCGGAGAGGCCGAACTGCTCGTGGCGGTGACGGACAACGACGAGGTGAATCTTCTCGCCTGCGTCTGCGCAAAGACCGCCGGCGTCAGCTTCCGTGTCGCACGGGTCTCGAATTTGGATGTGCGCACGGATTCCGACCTCCTGCGGCTCCCGGAACTTGGGGTGGATCTCGCCATCAACCCCAAGGAGGAATGCGCCGTCGAACTGGCCTACATGCTTCAGCTTCCGGGGGCGGAGGAGGTTGTGGATCTTCTACAGGGGCGGGTGCTGGCCCTGGGGTTCAAGGTTTCCGCGGACAGCCCCCTGTTGCGGCAGACGCTGAAGGACTGCCTGCCGCTGGAGATCCTGCGTACGGTGCGGTTCATCGCCCTCCAGCATGGCGGAAGTCTGAGCATTCCGTTCGGGGAAACACGATTCATGGTCGGTGACGATCTCTACGTGGTCGGACAGCCGGACGCGCTGCCGGCCCTCCTGAACGTGGTGTATCCCGACCGGCCGAAGATCTCGAAGGTCATCGTCGCGGGCGGCGGATCCCTCGGGCTTTCACTCGCCCGGCAACTCGAGCGGTCCGGGCTGGATATCGTGCTGATCGAGTCGGATGCGAAGACGGCGGACACATGTTCAAACGCGCTCGACCGCACCCTCGTGCTGCACGGCGATGCCATGTCGCAGGAGACGCTGGAGAACGCCGGCATCGGAGAGAACACGGCCTTCGTCTCAACCACGGGCAGTGACGAGAACAACATCATCATGTGCCTGCTCGCACAGAAGGCGGGTGCGAGTTTCACCGTCGGCAGCGTGTCGAAGCCGGAATACGTGCCGGTGATCAACAACCTGAGCCTCCTCGACCGCGCGGTCAGTCCGCACCTTTCGATGATGAACTCCATCCTGCACTTCATCCGGGGCCGGAATGTGCGGGCCGCGACGCTCTTTCATACGCTCCCCGGGGAGTTGCTTGAGATCGTTCTGGACACCGGCCATGCGTGGGCCGGCCGGGCGGTTCGCGACCTTGGCATGCCGAAGGGGACGATCCTGGCGACCATGGAGCGGGGCGGCGAGGTGCTGGTTCCGACCGGAGACACCCTGCTTGGCGTCGGCGACCGGCTGGTCGTCTTCGCGCTCCCCGGCGCCGTGAAGCGGCTCGCAAACATCATCAATGCCTAGCCCTGCCTTGCCCACTCGATGAACCCCAGAGCCGTCCTGCACCAAATTGGTGTCGTGCTGATCATCATCGGCGCGACCCTGGCCGCGTGCGGCGCCGTGGGCCGGATGCTCGGTGATCCGCTGCTCTCCCTCGAAGCCCTCTGCGGTTCCGCGGGCATCACGCTGGCTGTGGGCGTGGGGCTGCGTCTCGGGACACGGCGCGCCCCGGATCTGACGGTTCGGGACGGCATTGGCGTGGTCACGCTCGGGTGGGCGGCGATCGGGGTTCTCGGGGCGCTGCCGTACCTGTGGGCCGGCGTCATCCCTGACTTCGCCGGCGCCGTGTTCGAGACCATCTCGGGCTTCACGACAACCGGCGCCTCGGTGATACCCATTCTGGAGGATGTGCCGCGCGGCATCCTCCTGTGGCGCGCGACCACGCATTTTCTGGGCGGCATGGGTGTGCTGCTGCTTTGCATCGCCATTCTGCCCGCACTCGGTGCGGGCGGCATGCAACTCTATCGCGCCGAGGTGGCGGGTCCATTCAAGGACCGTCTCACGCCCCGCCTCGCCGATACGGCCCGCCTGTTGTGGTGGCTCTATGTCGCCCTCTGCGGAATCGAGATCCTCCTGTTGCGGGCTGGAGGCATGGGATGGTTCGACGCGGTCTGCCATTCGTTCGCCACGCTCGCCACGGGCGGGTTCTCCACCCGCACGGCGAGCATCGCGGCCTATGACAGCGTCTACATCGAAGGCGTGGTCATCCTCTTCATGTTCATCGGCGCCTGCAATTTCGTACTTCATCACCGCCTGCTGATGCGCGGGGACGCCAAGGGATTCCTGCGCGATACGGAGTTCCGGTTCTTCGCCGGGCTCCTCGGCGGCATGGTGGTTGTCATCACGCTGAACATGTGGATGGCGGGCGGATTGTCCTTGGGCCGGGCGTTCAGGGACAGCCTCTTCTCGGTCACGTCGCTCATGAGCACAACAGGATTCTGCACCGCGGACTTCGACCGGTGGACGCCGTTCGCCAAGATCGTCCTCGTCCTCTCGATGGTGGTTGGAGGCTGTGTCGGATCGACGTCGGGCGGCATGAAGCAGCTTCGTGTGGCGGTCGTCCTGAAGGCGATCCTGCGTCGCATCCGCCAGTTTTACCGGCCCCAGGCGGTCATTTCGGTCAAGGTCAACAATGAGCCATTGCCAGAGTCCTCCGTCGGCCCTATGGTCGCATTTGCCATGCTGTATGTGCTGGTGCTGGTGCTCGGATCGGTGGTCATGACTCTCTTCACGCCCGATATGACGACGGCGGTGACGTCGGTGGTGGCGACCACCGGCGGCGTGGGCCCGGGCCTCGCCGGGGTGGGGCCGACGCAGAACTATGCGTTCCTCCCGGCGGCGGGAAAATGGACCCTGACGCTGTGCATGCTGCTGGGCCGTCTCGAGTTCTACACTCTGTTCGCACTCGCAGCGCCCGGTTTCTGGAGGAGATGACGTGCGGTTTCGACCGGTCGCAAGCCTTCTCGGACTCGTCCTGCTGGCTCTTGGCATGTCGATGCTGGCCTGCGCCCTGGCCGGCTGGCGGATGGGGGATCCTCTGGCCGCGGTAGACGCGTTGCGGTGGTCCGGGCTGGGTTCGATGGCCGCCGGGCTCGTCATGTGGCTGGCCAACCGCAATGCCACGGAGTTGTCGCGGCGCGAGGGGTTCGGCGTCGTCGCCTTCGGGTGGGTCTTTGCCTCGGTCTCCGGCGCGCTCCCATTTGTGATGTCCGGCGTGATACCGGGCTGGATGGCGGCGGTTTTCGAGACGATGTCGGGGTTCACCACCACGGGCGCCTCCGTGATCCCCGTGACCGAGGTCGTGCCGCGCGGCATCCTGCTGTGGCGGTCGCTGACACACTTCTACGGCGGCATGGGCGTGCTGGTGCTCGTCGTCGCGATCCTCCCTCTCGTCGGCACCGGCGGGATGCAGTTGTTCAGGGCCGAAATGCCGGGGCCGACGAAGGACCGGCTGACGCCCCGCATTGCCGGCACCGCGAAGCGGCTGTGGGCGGTCTACGTTCTGCTGGTTGTCCTGGAGGCCGCCCTGCTTCGCCTCGGCGGCATGGGCTGGTTCGATGCGTGGTGCCATGCGTTCGCCACGGTCGCCACCGGCGGATTCTCGACCCGTACCGCCAGCGTGGGGGACTTCGGAAGCCTCTACATCGAGGCCGTGATCGTCGTTTTCATGGTGGTCAGCGGAATGAACTTCGCCCTTCACTACCGGGCACTCCGCGGCCAGCCCGGCACGTATCTGCGGGACTCCGAGTGCAAGCTCTACATGGTGGTCCTCGGTGCAGGCAGCCTGCTGGTCGCGGCATCCCTCATGTTCTCGGGAGCGGCCGCGTCGATTGGAGGCGCCCTTCGCAGCGCGGTGTTCGCGGTGTCGTCGGTCATGACCACGACCGGCTTTGCGACCGACGATTTCGACCGCTGGCCCGGGTTTGCGAGGCTCGTTCTACTCCTTCTGATGTTCGTC
>CAYRFK010000112.1:0-15736 GCA_964423465.1 uncultured Verrucomicrobiota bacterium
CTTTACCGGTGCCATGGACTCCCCGCAGCTCACGCTCAACTGAATCGTTCCGGCTAAGCCGGAACGATTCAGTTGGATCCCAAGTTAAGGACGCTACGCGGGCGAATCGTTCCGGAAGAGGAAAGTGAAAAACTCCAAACTCCAAGGAAGTGGAAAGGCCAACGGGGGCGAAGGGGGAAAGGCCGGACGGCCTCAGTGCCCAAGCTGCCCGTGAAAGACGGGTACCTTTCAGGACGACCCTGCGTCAGCAACTGAAACCCCTCCGATTTCCTTCCTTTCCCCTTTGCACTTTCAACTTCCTTGGAGTTTGGAGTTTCCCTACTTCCTCATCGGTGCCATCGGATCCGCGCAGTTCACGGTCAACTGCATCGTTCCGGCTGAGGAAATTGCCGGCCGGATTGCTTTCGGGCGTCCGATGCCCTACAGTGACCCGGTTTTTTGGACGGACAAATATGAATCTTAAGCGGGTTCTGACGGAAGAGACGATCCGGGTCGGGCTGAAGGGCCAGACAAAGCAGGAGATCATCGAGGAAGTTCTCGATATCCTTGTTGCGGCGGGTCATGTGCATGACCGCAGGGATGCGGTCAAGGCGCTCCTGGACCGCGAGGGAAAGATGTCCACCGCCCTCCAGAACGGGCTCGCGCTTCCCCACGCCAAGACGGATTCCGTCGACCGCCTGGTGGCCGCGCTGGCGACGAAGCCGGAGGGGGTGGATTTTGCCTCCATCGACGGGCTCCCGACGACGATTTTCGTGATGACCCTCTCGCCGCTCAACCGCGCCGGTCCCCATATCCAGTTCCTGGCCGAGGTCGGCCGGCTGGTCGGCGATGAGGAGATCCGGGCAAAGATCATCGCTGCAAAGAGTTCGGACGAGATCGGCCAGCTTCTCGACGTCTAATCCGTCGCGGCCCCGGGCGCAGAACGCAGTCAACCCCGGGCGGCGGGACCGCCGTCCGCCACGGGCGTGTAGCGGGACGCCCGGTACCATTCCCTAACCGTCTCCAGCCTGCGCGCCGCCTCGGTGGCGTCGGGGACGGCAATGGCGTAGTCGGTAAGGATTTCGACCCGGTCCGGCCTCACGTTCATCAGCGAATCGCCCGCCGCCCACATCAACTCCCGGCCGTCGACCGAGGCGCGGACGATTCCGACATCCAGCGCGGTCAGCAGGGGCGTGTGCCCCGCCAGGATCCCGATGGAGCCGTCCGCGGCGTGGGCCGACAGCCGGGTGGCGGGCCCGTCGTGGAGCACCTTGTCCGGCGTGCGAAGAATCAAGTGAAACGTCGGCACGTGAACCTCAGGCCCGCAGCGTGCGAGCGGTCTCCAGCACCTGCTCGATCGCCCCGGCCATGTAGAAGGCCTGCTCCGGCACCGCGTCATGCTTGCCCGACAGGACCTCGTCGAACGAGCGGATCGTGTCGGCGAGCGGCACGTACGCGCCCGGAATGCCGACGAACTGCTCCGCGACGTGGAACGGCTGCGACAGCAGCTTCTGCACCTTGCGCGCCCGGGCGACCGTCAGGCGGTCATCCTCGGACAGTTCGTCCATGCCCAGGATCGCGATGATGTCCTGCAGGTCCTTGTAACGTTGCAGGATCTCGACGACCCCGCGCGCGACGCGGAAATGCTCCGCGCCGACGATCTCCGGCGCCAGCATCGAGGACGAGGAAGTCAGCGGATCGACCGCCGGGTAAATGCCCTGCTCGACGATCGCGCGCGAAAGCTCCGTCGTCGCGTCGAGATGCGCAAAGGTCGTCGCGGGCGCCGGGTCGGTGTAGTCGTCGGCCGGAACGTAGATGGCCTGGATCGATGTGATGGACCCGGACTGTGTCGACGTGATGCGCTCCTGGAGCTCGCCCATGTCCGTGCCCAGCGTCGGCTGGTAGCCCACGGCCGACGGGATGCGCCCGAGCAGCGCGGACACCTCGGAGCCGGCCTGCGTGAAGCGGAAGATGTTGTCGACGAACAGCAGCACGTCCTGCCGCATCTCGTCCCGGAAGTACTCGGCCACCGTCAGCGCCGAGAGCGCCACGCGGGCGCGGGCGCCGGGCGGCTCGTTCATCTGGCCGTAGACCATCGCCGTCTTGCCGAGCACCCCGGCCTGCTTCATCTCGTGGAACAGCGCCGTGCCCTCGCGCGTGCGCTCGCCGACGCCCGCGAAGACCGAACAGCCCCCGTGCTCCTTGGCGATGTTGTGGATGAGTTCCTGGATGAGCACCGTCTTGCCGACGCCGGCGCCGCCGAACAGGCCGATCTTGCCGCCCTTCTTGTAGGGCGTGAGCAGGTCGATGACCTTGATGCCCGTGACGAGCACCTCCTGCGCCGTGTTCTGCGCACTCAGCTCGGGTGGAGCGCGGTGGATGGGCCAGCGCTCGGTCGCGGTGACCGGCCCGGCGCCGTCGACGGGATCGCCAAGCAGGTTGAGCACGCGGCCGAGCGTTCCGTTGCCCACGGGCATCGTCAGGCCGCGCCCCAGGGAGTCGACCGGCTCCCCGCGGACGAGGCCGTCGGTCGTGCTCATCGCGATCGTGCGGACGCGGTCGTCGCCGAGGTGCTGGGCCACCTCGAGCACCAGGTTGCCCGTCGTGCCGCCGAGCGACCGGTTGGTGGTCGCCAGCGCAGTGAAGATCGGCGGCAGGCGCCCGGGCTCGAACTGGACGTCGACGACGGCGCCCATGACCTGGGTGACGCGGCCGCGCGTCGGGGTGGAAGGTGCGTTCATCCGGCTCCTTTCAAGGTCTCGGCCCCGGCGACGATCTCAACGAGTTCTCGCGTGATCGCGGCCTGCCGGGCGGTGTTTCGAAGCAGCGTGGTGCGCGTGGTCAGTTTGTCGATGTTCGTCGTGGCGCCGTCCATCGCCACCATTCGCGATCCGCACTCGCTGGCGTGGCTGTGGCACATGGCGCGGTAGATGGTCAGATGCACGGCCTTCGCCATCAGCCGTTCCGCCAGCGTGTGCGGATCGGGCTCCAGCAGGATGGTCATGCCCTTCGCCCCGTCCGCCTGCCCCCCGCCGAGGGCGGCGGGATCGGCCGGCAGAAGACGTTCCACCACCGCCTCGCACGCCATGGCGCTGCGGAAGCGGGTGTAGGCGATGTGGATCTCCGAGTACATGCCGGCCTGGAAGAGCGCGCACAGCTCGAGGCCGATCCGGAGGGCGTCGGCAAACTCGGGGCGCGAGGCGAGATCCTCGTGAAGGCGGCGCACCTCGACGCGGTTCCGCAGGGCCATGTAGGGCTTCCGGCCGACGAAGCTCGCGCGGACGTTCCGCCAGCGTTCGCGGCCCTCGTCGATCCACGACAAGGCCGCCCGGACGATGTTATTGTTGAAGCCGCCGCACAGCCCGCGGTTCGCGCCGATGACGAGCAGCAGCGCATTGCCGCCGGTCTCGCCGGGCTGCGTCAGCATGCAGGGCAGATCCCCGACCGGCCCGACGTGGGCGGCCATCCCGCGGAGGTCGTCGAAAACCCGGTTCGCGCGGGCCAGCGTCTCCTGCGCCCGGCGCAGGTGCCCGGCCGACACCATCTTCATGGTGCGCGTCACCCGGCGCATGCTGCGCAGGCTCTGCAGTTTCTTGCTGGCTTCCCGGTAGCTGGCCATGGTCGTGCGATCCCGCCTAGGCGCGGAACCTCCCGCCGAAGTCCTTCAGCGCGGCCTCGAGAAGGCCGCGGAGTGTCTCGTTCATCTCCGGCAGCGCCCGGAACTGGCGCACGTAGTCCCCGTACCGCTCGTCGATCGCCGCGTACAACTCCTCCTCGTACCGGCGCACCTGCGAGCTCTCGAGGTCGGAGAGGAACCCGTTGGATGCCGCGTACAGGATCGCGACCTGCTTCTCCGGCGGGATCGGTGCGTTCGGCCCCTGCTTCATCACTTCCATCAGCCGTTTGCCGTCCGTCAGTTGCTTGAGCGTCGTCGCGTCGAGATCCGAGGAGAACTGGGCGAACACCGCAAGCTCCCGGTACTGCGCCAGGTTGATACGCAGCGGTCCGGCCGTCTTCCTCATCGCCTTGAGCTGTGCGTCGCCGCCGACACGCGAGACCGAGATGCCCGGATTCACTGCGGGCCGCTGGCCGTTGTTGAACAGGCCCGATTCCAGGAAGATCTGTCCGTCGGTGATCGAGATCACGTTCGTCGGGATGTAGGCGGAGATGTCGTTGGCCTGCGTTTCGACGATCGGCAGCGCGGTCAGGCTCCCGCCGCCGAGGTCGGCGCTCATCTTCGCCGCTCGCTCGAGCAGGCGGCTGTGCAGGTAGAAGATGTCGCCCGGGAACGCCTCGCGGCCGGGCGGGCGCCGGAGCAGCAGCGAAAGCTGGCGGTAGGACTGCGCCTGCTTCGTCAGGTCGTCGTAGATCACGAGCGCATGCCGCCCGTTGTCGCGGTGGTACTCGGCCATCGCGCAGCCGGAGAAGGGGGAGAGGTACTGCATCGGGGCCGGGTCGGAGGCCGTCGCGGCAACGATCGTCGTGTACTCCATCGCCCCGTGGCGCTTGAGCGTCTCGTGGATCTGCGCCACGGTCGACCGCTTCTGGCCGATGGCGACGTAGAAGCACATCATGTCGCCGCCGCGCTGGTTGAGGATCGCGTCGATCACGATCGTCGTCTTGCCGGTCTTGCGGTCGCCGATGATCAGCTCGCGCTGCCCGCGGCCGATCGGCGTGAGGGCGTCGATTACCTTGATGCCGGTCATCATCGGCTCGCGCACGTTCTGCCGCTCCATGATGCCCGGTGCGCGGCTCTCGATCGCGCGGGTCTCCGTGGCCTCGATCGCGGGGCCGCCGTCGAGCGGACGCCCCAGCGCGTCGACGATCCGCCCGCGCAGCGCCTCGCCCGCCGGAACCGACGCGATCCGGCCCGTGCGGCGGACCTCGTCGCCCTCGCGGACCCGGCTGTCCTCGCCGAAGACCGCGATGCCGACACTCTCCTCCTCGAGGTTCAGCGCGATGCCCGTGACGCCGCCCGAGAACTCGACCAGTTCGCCGGCCATGCAGCCGCCCAGGCCGCACGCGCGCGCGATGCCGTCGCCGTTGCTCAGCACGGTGCCGACCTCGCTCACGTCGCCGTGAAGGTCGACGTTCTCCAACTGCCGCCGCAGGATGGCGGAGATTTCTTCCGGCTTCAGGTTTGTACTCATCGTGAATCCTTCATCCCGCGGCCGCGAGGCCGCGCCGAGCGCGGGCCAGCCGCGCCGCCACCGTGAAATCGTGAACCCGGTCGCCGATCTTGACGCGGAACCCCGCGATCAGCCCGGGGTTGACCGACGCCGTCACGTGCGCGCCGTTGTACCCGGTCGCCGCCCACCGTTCGATGCGGCCGACCGCCTCCGCGGCCAGCGGAGCGGCCGAGGCGAGTCCGACGAGGACAATGCCCGCCTTGCGCTCGCGCTCATCGCGATACACCGCGGCCGCCGCCGGCAGCCACCGGATCATGCGGCGCAGTGCGATGCGGCGGATGAACTCGCGCGTCATCGGATGGCCGCAGGCGGAGGCGATCGTGCCGGACAGTTCACGGCGGGAAAGGGGGGCCGCCGGATTGTCCACCGCCGCCGCCAGGCCCGGCGTGGATTCGAACAGCCCCGTCACGCGATCCAGATCCGCACCGACGGCGTCCGCCACGCCGCGCGCCTCGGCGACGGAGCAGAGTACCAGGGCGAGCCGGCGGATGACATCAGGCCGGGCCATGGGTCTCCAGGTTGCCGACTGCGCGCGCGGTGAAAGCCGCACCCTCGGGCCCGGCGGCGCGGTTGTTCAGGATATTCTCCGCGAGATCCGCCGCCAGCTCGGCGGCCTCGCCGCGGATCGACTCGATCGCCTTGCGCCGCTGGTTCTCGATCTCCCCCGCGGCCTCGACGACCAGCCGCCGCGCCTCCTGCCGCGCCTCGGTCTCGATCGTCGCCGCCAGGGTCGCCGCCGCCTTCCGCGCATCCTCGACGATCGCCTGCGACCGCGCATGGGCCTCGTCCAGCATCTGCCGCTGCCGGTCGGCGGCATGCTCGACGGACTTGCGCGATTTCTCGGCGTCCTCCAACGACTTCCGGATCATCGTCTCGCGCCGCTCCAGCGCCCGCAGCATCGGCTTCCAGGCGATGCGATGGAGGATGAAGGCTGCGACGCCGAAGGAGAGCCATGTCATGAGCACCATCGTGCTCGACACGTCCATCTCGCTCCGTGGCGTATCGGGTCCGGCCGCCGGATCGGCGGTCGCAATCATGGGAATCAGGCCGCGCATGGTTCGGCGGAGGGCCTAGACCTGAAGGAAGCAGATGACCATGCCGAAGAGGGCAAGCCCCTCGATGAACGCCGCGGCGATCAGCATCGTCACCTGGACCTTCGGAGCGGATTCGGGCTGGCGTGCGATGCCCGCTACCGCCGCCGCCGCCACGAGTCCCAGCCCCACACCAGCGCCAACGGTCACAAGACCGGCGCCCACACTTGCCAAAGCAATCTCTGCTGCCATGTTCGTCTCCCGGGGTCAGTGCTGCGGATTATAGGTCTGCCCAATGAAAACAGCCGAAAGCAAAGTGAATATATACGCCTGAAAGAGGCACACGAACAACTCGAAGAAGAAGACGGCGACCACCAGGACGACCACAGGGAGCGCGTACATGCCGATGATGACGACCAGTCCCAGCAGCGAGAAGATCACGATATGGCCCGCCATCATGTTGGCAAACAACCGGATCGTCAGGGCAAACGTCTTGCTGAGCAGGCTGATGATCTCAATCGGGAGAAGCAGGGGCTTCATGATGAGCGGGGCGTCCTTGGGAATCAGGCCCCGGATGAACCCAACCGGTCCGTGGCGGATCATCGCGCCGATGACCATGAATCCGAACGTGATCAGCGCCAGACCCGCCGTGACGTTCACGTTGCCCGTGGCCGTGCTGAAGATCGGGATGAGGCCGAGCAGGTTCACGGTGGCGATGAAGAAGAAGAACGAGCAGAGCAGGGAGGTCAGCCGCCGTCCATCCGCGGCGCCCAGCGACGGGATGGCGATGTGATCGCGGATGAAGGCCACGAGGGCCTCGAACAGGTTGGCGAGACCGGTGGGGACGTCGCCCATTCGGCGGCGTGCCAGCAAGGCCAGGCCCACGAGAACCGCGACCGCCGTCCAAAGCATCACCGCATCGGATCGGAAGACGTCGAGGAAGTCCAGCCGTCGGAACGGAAGATTCCACTGGTCGACATGGGTGGTCCGGTACATCACGTGTTCGATGATGTACTCCCGCAGTGCCTCGCCCTTGTCGGCGATGGCGGTCATGTTCGTTGCCGTGCTCACCGTGAAACAAAGACCGGCACTATAGCCGGTCGGCGCCCCGAACTCAACCCGGCCGGCCCGGCTCCCGGAAGCGCGGACTTGCGATGCATCGCGGAATCGGCTACAGCGAATGCCGTGCGGGGGCGCCGGATGGGTGGTCCGGCGGCCGCCGCGGGGAGCCCATGGGTATGACGCATCTGGATCTTCTGCGGCGGCACCTCAGCCAGGGCCACGATCTGGACCTGGTCGAGCACGGCTATCCGTTCGTCACGATCTCCCGCGAACCGGGGGCGGGCGGACATACGCTGGGCCGCGAGATCATCCGCGAGGTGGACGCACAGGCCGACGAGCCGTGGAGCCGCGGCTGGGATCTCTTCGACCAGAAGCTCTGCGCCGTGCTCGCCCAGGATCCCGCCACCCAGGCCAGTTTCGAGAGCCTGATGCGGGAGGACTACAAGTCGGGCCTGCAGCAGTCCGTCTACGAGATGTTCGTCGGCCGCGCCGAGGAGCATCAGGTGCAGAAGAGGACCGCCGCGATCGTGCGCTTTCTGGCGTACGTGGGCCGCGTGGTCATCGTCGGCCGGGCGGGCATGTGCATTGCCCGCGGCTTTCCGGCCGGCGTCCACATCCGCCTCGTGGCGCCGCTGGAGGTCCGCGTCCGCCGCATCATGGATGATTCCGGCATGGGCGAGGAGGAGGCCCGGGCCGAGATCCGACGCCAGGAGAAGTCGCGTGCCCGGCTCATCCGCGACTACTTCGACCGGGACATCGCGGATCCCCTGCTGTACGACATGATCTTCAACACGGTCTCGCTCGACAACGCCACCATGGCCCGCGCCGTTGTGCTGGCCCTTCAGGAGCGCCGCGGGAAGACCTCCGGACCGCAGGTCCGCCCGTTTCAAGCGTAGGGGCCGCTCGGGGCGGGGGCGGCATCCATCTCGATCGGGGCGCCGAACGTTCCGTGGTACTGAGGGGGCGCCAGCACGCCGCCGGACACGATCATCTTGACGCCGTCCTCGACCGAGATGTCGGTGTGCAGCACCTGCGCCGCGGGGAGGAGCAGCAGAAAGCCTGACGTTGGATTGGGCGTGGTGGGGATGAAGACGCGGTAAAGTTGGGCGCCCTTGGGATCCAGGATCGCCCCGGTGACGAACCCGACGGCGAACGATCCGGCCCGGGGAAACTCGACGATGACGGTGGCCTTGAACGTCTCGCGGTTGCTCGCCGAGAACGTGTCGACGACCTGCTTGGACGCGGAGTAGATCGTCTTCACCAGCGGCACCTTCAGGATCACCCGTTCGGCGAGATTCAGGAGCCGCCGCCCGATCATGAAGGCCGTCAGTGCGCCCATCGCATAGATCAGCAGGAGCGTCGAGGTCACGGCGATGGCGTACAGCGCCCACGGCGACAGGTCGCCCACGAACGGCCGCAGGACCGGCATCAGAAACCCGCTCAGGGAGGCAAACACGATCCGCAGGATGAAGACCGTGATCGCAATGGGGACCAGTACGAGGATCCCGGAGACGATCCGGGTGCGGATGTGCCGCCCGAGACTGCGATGGGCGGGCTTTTCAGAGACTGTCATTCACCGGACTCCCCTGGGGTCGCGACCTTACGGCGCCCAGATCCACCAGACAAACAGGCACGCGCTCACGACCGCCACGACCGTGAACGGGATGCCGATGCGCATGAACTCGCCGAATCCGACGTGGTAGCCCTGCTTCTTGAGAATGCCCAGCGTCACGACGTTCGCCGACGCCCCGATGGGTGTCAGGTTGCCGCCGAGGCAGGCGCCGATCAGCAGGCCGAACATCAGCAGCGGCACCGGGGCATTCATGTGGTCCGCCACCTTCTGGACCACCGGGATCATCGCCAGCAGGAACGGGACGTTGTCCACGAAGCCCGACACCACGACCGACAGCAGGACAATCACGATAAAGGCCAGCCCGAGGTTGCCGCCGACTCCGCGGGCGATTGCCCCGGACAGCCGGTCCAGCCAGCCCGAGTCACTCAGGCCGCCGACCAGCACGAAGACCCCGATCAGGAAGAACGTCGTGTCCCAGTCCATCGACCGGTACAGCGTTCCCAGCGACGTCCACCGCGCCTTCGTTGCGTACCACACCGTCGCCACCGCCGCGATCGCCATCGTGAACACGCCCGCGAACCACTTGAATTCGGGGTCGGGGAGGGTCGAAACCGAAAGCCCCAGCAGCAGGACGCCCAGCAGGATCGCCGGCACCCACGACAGGACCTTCTCCATGGACAGCAGCTTCGTCGCCTCGCGGTGCTTCCGGAAGAACCACGCCAGCACCGTCAGCGACGCGATCGCGCCGACCTGAACCGCGAAGAAGATGCCCGGCTTGCCTTCGTAGATGAAGAAATCCAGAAAGCTCATCTTCATGTGGCCGGCCAGGATCATGCTCGGCGGGTCGCCGATCATGGTCGCCGTGCCCTGAAGGTTGCTGCTCACCGCGATGCCGATCAGCAGCGCCACCGGGCTCGTATTCAGCTTCTTGGCCAGGCTGATTGCAACCGGCGAGACGAGCAGCACAACCGCGACGTTCTCGACGAACATCGAGATCACGCCCGCCAGTGCACACAGTGCGATCATCGCGCCCCGGGCCGTCCCGGTGCGGTCGACGAGCCATTCCGCCATGACCGCCGGCGCCTTGGACAGGAGGAACATCTCCGCCAGCACCAGCGTGCCGAAGAAGAGCCCCATCACATTCCAGCTGATCTTCTCGAACAGCGCCTCCCGCACGCCCAGCGCCCCGGTGAGGATCAGCACGACGCCGCCGGCGCACGCGACCCACGAGCGGCGTCCCGGCAGCGCCACGAACAGCACGTAAGCCAGGGCAAAGACGATCAGTGTGATCCATTCGGTAGTCATGGGGCCGCAGACTATGCCGCATGACCGGTCCGCGCGCAACCTCAACCGGACACGGGCGCAAGGCAGCTCCGCAGGGCTGCTGTAGCCGCGACCGATGGTCGCGGCAGATCTTGCGCACGTGACGCATTGCCGCGACCAGCGGTCGCGGCTACAGTCACCCGCACGGCGGGATTCCCGGGCTTCTCAAGTTTCAGCGGGCGAGGAGGTCCTGCGGAGTTGCCTTGCGCCCACCCCGACACCTCAACCATGGCGGCTTTGCGGTTGCAGGGGAGGGGGGGGTGCGGTAGATAGGGGCCGTGCCACTCTTCGTGAAGATCTGCGGCCTCTGCCGCGGGGAGGATGTCGAGGCCGCGGCGGCGCTGCGGCCGGACGCCCTCGGGTTCGTGTTCTGGCTGCGGTCGCCGCGGGCGGCGCGGCCGGAGGACGTGGCGGCGTGGACGCGCGGGCTGCCGGCCGGCATCGAGCGGGTCGGCGTCTTCGTCGACGAGCCGCCGGACGCCGTCCGCCGGATCGCCGACACTGCGGGCCTGACGATCGTCCAGTTGCATGGCCGCGAGAATCCTGAAGCCTGCCGCGCGTCCTGGCCGCGGGTGTGGAAGGCCTTCTCGCTGTCGCGTGGCGCGGCCGATGCGCTGGCGCCGTACCCGGTCGAGGCGTTTGTCATCGACAGCGGAACGGCGGCGATGCCCGGGGGAACGGGACGGGTCGCCGACTGGGGCGCCGCGGCGGAGTTCGTCGCCTCGAGCCCCCGCCCCGTCCTGCTCGCCGGGGGCCTTTCGCCGGAGAATGTTGCGGCGGCCGTGGACCGCGTGCGTCCGTGGGGTGTCGACGTGAGTTCGGGGGTCGAGTCCGCCCCCGGCCGCAAGGACGCCGCCCGGATGGGGGAGTTTGTGAAGCGATGCCGAGAATTCTGAGAGAGCCCGACCGGACCGGCCATTTCGGCCCGTACGGCGGCGTGTTCGTGCCCGAAACGCTGATGGCGCCCCTGGCGGAGTTGGAGAAGGTCTTCCGCGCCGCCTGGCGCGATGCCGCCTTCCGGCGCGAGCTGAACGCCTCGCTGCGGGACTACGTCGGCCGCCCGACCCCGCTCTATTTCGCCGAACGCCTGACGCGCCGGATCGGCGGACCGCGGATCTACCTCAAGCGCGAGGATCTCTGCCACACCGGCGCGCACAAGATCAACAACGCGCTCGGCCAGGTCCTGCTCGCCCGCCGCATGGGCAAGAAGCGGGTGATCGCCGAGACCGGCGCGGGACAGCACGGCGTGGCCACCGCCACCATGGCCGCCAAGTTCGGCCTTGAATGCGTCGTCTACATGGGCCGCGTCGACATGGAGCGCCAGGCGCTCAACGTGACGCGCATGCGCATGCTCGGCGCCGAGGTCGTGCCGGTCACCGCGGGGCAGGAGACCCTTAAGGAGGCGATCAGCGAGGCGATGCGCGACTGGGTGACGAACGTGCGGACGACGCACTACGTCCTGGGCACCGCGTTCGGGGCGCATCCTTATCCGCTGATGGTTCGCGAGTTTCAGAGCGTCATCGGCCGCGAGGCGCGCCGCCAGATCCTGCGCGTCGAAAAGCGGCTTCCCGATCTCCTCGTCGCCTGCGTCGGCGGCGGCAGCAACGCGATCGGCCTCTTCCACGCGTTCGTCGGCGATCCCGGCGTCGCGCTTGTCGGCGTCGAGGCCGGAGGGCTCGGCATCCGGCCGGGCCGCCATGCGGCGCGGTTTGCGGGCGGGCGTCTCGGGGTGCTGCAGGGGGCGCGGACGCTCGTGCTGCAGGACGCCGAGGGCCAGATTCTCGACACGCATTCCGTCAGCGCCGGCCTCGACTACGCCGCCGTCGGTCCCGAGCACGTCTGGCTTCGCGACCAGGGCCGCGCCCGCTACGAGTTCGTCACCGACACCGAGGCCGTGGAGGGGTTCGATGCCGTCGCGCGCCTGGAGGGCATCCTCCCCGCGCTCGAGTCGTCCCACGCCGTCGCCTGGCTCCTGCGCGAGGGGTCGCGGATGAAGAAGTCCGGCGTCGTCATCGTGAACCTCTCCGGCCGCGGCGACAAGGATGTCCAGCAGATCACCGACTGGAAATCGCGGCGGTGAGGCATCGGGGCGAACTCAACATCCAACATCCAATACCCAACATCCAATACCCAATACCCAATACCCAACACCCAACATCGAATCTCCTGACACCTGTAACCCAAACTAGGAACTTGAGACTTCCTCTCCCATGAGCCTCTCCAGCATGACAGGGTTCGGCCACGGCGAGGGCCGGGCGGACGGCCTCCGCATCGAGGTCGAGATCAGCTCGGTCAACAAGAAGCAGTTCGACCTGCAGATGCACCTCCCACGCGCGCTGCAGGTGCTGGAGTCGCGCATCCAGGACGAGGTGGGTCGCGCCGTCTCCCGCGGCCGCGTGACGGTCGGCGTGCAGGTCGTGGCGGCCGGCGTCACCGCCCACCGCGTCCGCGTCAACCGCGCCCTGGCCAAGGCCTACGTCGACGCCATCCGCGCGACGGCGAAGGACCTCGGCCTCCCGGACACGATGGACAGCCGCACGCTCGCCTCGCTTCCCGATCTGCTCACCGTCGAGCACCCGGAGGAGGATACCGAGCGGATCTGGCCCGTGATCTCGAAGGCACTGCGGCAGGCGCTGGCCCGCCTCGTGAAGATGCGGCGGGCCGAGGGCCGCTCGCTGGCGGCGGACATCGGCCGCCGGATCGACCTGATCGAGCGCCGTCTCGACGCGATCGAGCAGCGCGCCCCCGAGGCCTCCCGCCGCTACCGCGAGGGGCTTCTCAAGCGCCTCGCTGAGGCGGGGGTTGCGGCGGCCGGGCACGAGGACCGCATCGCGCGGGAGATTGCCTTTATCGCCGAGCGGGGCGACATCTGCGAGGAGATCACGCGCCTGCGCAGCCATTTTGCCCAGGCGCGGAAGCTTCTGCGCGGGTCCGGGCCGTCGGGGCGCTCGCTCGACTTCCTCGCCCAGGAGATGTTCCGCGAGATCAACACCGTCGGATCGAAGTCGTCCGACGCGGCCATCAGCGTCGAGGTCGTCGAGTTCAAGGCCGAACTCGAGCGTGCGCGCGAGCAGGTGCAGAATGTCGAGTAGGCCCGTCCTCCTCATCGTCTCCGCCCCCTCCGGCGCCGGCAAGACCACGCTGTGCGAGCGGCTCCTCGCGGAGTTTTCGTCGATGGCCTATTCCGTCTCCTGCACGACCCGCGCGCCGCGGACGGGCGAGGTGGACGGCGACGACTACCATTTTCTGACGGAGGCCGAGTTCGCCCGCCGCCTCGCGTCTGGCGACTTCCTGGAGCATGCAACCGTCCACGGTCATCTCTACGGCACTCCGCGAAGCCTCGTCGAGCAAAGCCTGCGCTCCGGGCGCGACGTGCTGATGGACATCGATGTCCAGGGCGCCGCACAGATCCGCGAGGCCGCGCTCCGCGCCGCTCCCGACGATCCGGTCCGCCTTGGCTACGCCGACGTGTTCCTCGCGCCGCCCTCGCTCGACGTGCTCCGTCAGCGGCTGGAGGGGCGGGGGACCGACGTCCGCGACGTCATCGAGCGCCGCCTGTGCAAGGCCGGTGCCGAGATGGCGCGCTCCGGCGAGTACATGCACGTCGTCGTCAACGACGTCCTCGACGAGGCCTACGCCCGCCTCCGCGCCCTCTTCCTCGCCCTCCGCTCCCGCCCCGCCGTCGCCTAGCACTCCGCTCCGGCAACGTTTCGGTTTCATGTTGTCACAAACGTGGTCCGGCCGGACCACGTTTGTGACAACATGAGGATCGCCGTCCAAGGGTTGGAAGCCCGTGAAGACCGGGTTTCCAAGGCTTGGAAAGCGCCCCGCCCATGCTCCCCGCGCCCCCCTCATCCGAACGCTTCGGCGGCGCGGCGGATGAGGTCGGCGAGTCCGGTGTAGGCCCAGAGGGTGTGCGTCCAGAGCCGGTTGAACCATGCGACGCCTCCGATGCCGGAGAGCAGGGCGATCCAGAGTCCGGCGCCGAGGGCGTTGACGATCAGGATCAGGGTGTACGAGAAGAGGTGGCCGTGCTCCTGGATGTCGCTTTGGTGGACGGTCAGCAGGGAGGCGGTGAAGGTCAGGTGGAAGCCCCAGGTCAGGCCGATGAGGCCCATCCAGAAGGGGCGGTAGGCGGAGAGGTCGGTGAACGCGCCCGTGATGCCGTAGGCCGCGAGGACGATCATCGTATAGAACGGGAAGAAGTAAGGCGACAGGTCGATCCATATGTTGGTCTTCGTCACGCGGACCTGTCCGCCGCGCTCGCTGACCCGCAGGCCGGAGGCCCGGCCGCCGAACAGGAGCGTCCACAGCGCGTGGGTCAGTTCGTGGCCGAGGACGTAGCTCCACATCGGTCGCGGCATGGTGAAGAAACAGAAGATCCACAGCGCGAAGCCGATCGCGAGCCCCGCGCACTGGGCGCGCCCGGACGGGCTGCGGGCGACCTCGAGCAGGAGCCCGCCTGCCGAGCGGAGGAGCGCCGCGCAGAGGGGAAGCATGGCCAGGCCGGCCAGAAACTTGAGCAGTCGGTTCATGTCGGGCCCGGTTTCGCGGTTGACATCGGAGCGCCCGCGCATATGATCCATGCGTTTTTGCCCGCGCGGGGCGGGGCGCAGTACGGTCCGACCGCGCAGGGAAATCCGGGAGCCAACGAGACATGCCGAATATCAAGGGTGCAGCGAAGCGGAGGCGTCAGGCCGAGAAGGCCCGCGCACGGAACAAGGCCGCCAAGACGGAGATCAAGCATATCCGTCGCGAGGTCCTCGACTCCACGACCGGAGGCGTGAAGGACAATGCCGAGACGCTGTTCCGAGCCTACTGCTCCAAGTTGGACATGGCGGCGAAGAAGGGCATCATCAAGAAGAACACGGCGCTCCGCCGCAAGGCCCGCGCCGCCGCCCGTCTGCGTGCCAAGCCCGCGGCTCCGGTCGCCGCCCCGGCGCCCGCCGCGACCGCGGACTGACCGGTCCGGCCTCATTCATCCGCCCACCGGCCGCACGGATGCTTCACCGCGTCCGCTGCGGCCGGTTGGCTATTGCCAGGTCTCCGTAATCTTGTCCACGATGTCGCGGGCAAGTTCCTGCGACGCGGTCGGCATGGCCGCGAGCTTGCTGGACGTCATGTCCCCGACGATCGGCACGAGCGTCTGTCCATGCACCGAGCCGTGCTGCGACAGGATCTTCCCCGTCGAATTCTGCACCAGCTGGTAGGACGCGACGATCGTCATGCGGTAGGTGTCGGCCCTCGTGTTTCGGGACGAGTCGTAGGCCACGGGCGCCATCAGGAACCGCTTCAGCGTCACCTTGAGCTCGGCGTCCGCCGGCTGCCCCGTGCGCACGACCGTGAAGGTGGCGTCGCGCTGGATCGCGCTCACCACGCCGCGCGTGATGTCCGCCTCGATCAGGGGCTCTGCCGTGGTGTTCTTGAACACCGGGATGTGAAGGGTCTTCACATTTCCCGGCAGGTTGGAGCCCAGCTTGTATCCGATGCACCCGCTCCAGGGCAGGGCGGCACAGGTGGCGGTGATCATGGCGGCAAGCACCGCGCGGCGGGACGGGGCGGGGGTCATGGTGCGGTCT
>CAYRFK010000113.1:0-1832 GCA_964423465.1 uncultured Verrucomicrobiota bacterium
CCTCATCGGTGCCATCGGATCCGCGCAGTTCACGGTCAACTGCATCGTTCCGGCTTAGCCGATGATTTGGGACGCAACCGCGGGGTTGATTTGGCGGGTGCGGCGGCTATGCTGGCGACCGAGGGACATGCCATGATGATTCTTCCGTTTGCCGTCGGAGTTGTGCTGTTCGTGATCGCGTACCGCTTCTACGGGGCGGCCATCGCACGATGGCTGGGGTTGAACAACGAGCGACCTACCCCGTCGCACACGCGGGAGGACGGCGTCGACTACATCCCCACCGGCAACCTCATCCTCTTCGGGCATCACTTCAGCGCGATCGCGGGCGCGGGGCCGATCGTCGGACCCGTGATCGCCGCCCTCGCCTTCGGCTGGCTCCCCGCCGTCGTCTGGATCATCCTGGGAGCCATCCTCATCGGGGGCGTCCACGACTTCACCGTCATGGTCGCGAGCATCCGCAACGACGGCCGATCGATCGGCCAGATCTGCAAGAGCTACCTGAGCCGTCCGGCCTATTACATGTTCCTGTTCTTCATCCTGTTCACGCTGATCTACGTCATCATTGTCTTCCTGGACATCACGGCCGGAACCTTCGTCCCCGCCGGGACGACGGCGCACGTCGAGGGCTCCGAGCAGGTCCAGTTCGAGGCCCGGCAGGGTGGCGTCGTCGCAACGGCCTCGATGTTCTACATCCTTCTCGCCCTGCTCTTCGGACAGTGCATCTACCGATTGAAGATGCCCGCATGGCTGGGCACCGTGATCTTCGTGCCGCTCGTCTTCGGCGGCCTCTGGCTCGGCAACGTGCTGCCGCTGACGGACGACATGATCCCCCCGTTCCTGGGTTCGGCCAAGAATACATGGTGCCTCATCCTGATGATCTACTGCCTGTTTGCCGCGATGCTGCCGGTCTGGGTGCTGCTGCAACCTCGTGACTACCTTTCGTCCTATCTGCTCTATGCCTGTCTGCTGGGCGGGGCGGTGGGGCTCGTCGCCTCCGGCCTCACGGGCAAGGCGACCGTGGCCTACCCGGCGTTTCTCGGCTTTACGCATGCCAAGATGGGCTTCATCTTCCCCGCGCTCTTCGTGACGATCGCCTGCGGCGCGGTCAGTGGGTTCCACTCCATCGTCTCGTCCGGCACGTCGGCCAAGCAGCTGGACCGGGAGTCGTCCGCGCGCGTCGTCGGCTACGGGAGCATGCTGGTCGAGGGCGTGCTGGCGCTGCTGGCGGTTGCAACGGTCATGGTGCTGGCCAAGGCACCAACGGGCGAGACGCCGGTCGTCACGTTCGGCCGCGGGCTCGGCGGCTTCGTCGAAACCTTGGGCATGCCGGCCTCCGTCGCCTCGACCTTCGCGATGATGGCCGTGAGCACGTTTCTGCTGACCACGCTCGACGCCTGCACCCGGCTGGCCCGGTTCATCGTCGAGGAGATCGCGGGCACTGGAAACCGGTTCGCCCCTCGGCTGCTGGCCACGCTGGCGGTGCTCGTCGTGCCCGCGCTGGTCGTCTTCCGCCAGATCCCGGGGCCCGACGGCAAACTGATGGCCGCATGGCAGGCGATCTGGCCCGCCTTCGGCGCCTCGAACCAGCTTCTCGCCGCCCTCGCGCTCCTCGTGGTCTACGCCTGGCTCAAGCGCGAGGGGCGCCGCACGGTCTTCGTCCTCGTGCCCATGGCCTTCATGTGCGTCACAACCATGACCGCCCTCGCCCAGCTTGCGTGGAAGAATCTGGCCCACGGCGGCAGCGCGTTCATCGGCGGGTTGAGCGTCGTGTTGTTCCTGCTGGCCGCCGTGGTGATCGCCAATGTGCTCACGACCACCGCCCGCGTGAAGGC
>CAYRFK010000113.1:1932-14171 GCA_964423465.1 uncultured Verrucomicrobiota bacterium
CTGGAAACCCGGGGCGGTTTCCGCTAGGCTCTTCCAAACGGGGGGCCGGAATCCCCCGGCACGGTCGGGCGGACACCATGGCGAAGTACATTTTCATCACGGGCGGTGTTGTTTCCTCACTCGGCAAGGGCGTCACGGCGGCGTCGATCGGACGCCTCCTCATCAACCGTCGCCTGCGGATCCGCATGGTCAAGATGGATCCCTATCTCAACGTCGATCCCGGCACGATGAACCCGTTCCAGCACGGCGAGGTCTACGTGACCGACGACGGGGCCGAGACCGACCTCGATCTGGGCCACTACGAGCGATTCACAGGGCAGCCGACGTCGAAGAAAAGCAACTACACGTCCGGGCGGATCTACTGGGACGTGCTGAACAAGGAACGGCGCGGGGATTACCTCGGCGGGACGATCCAGATGATCCCGCACATCACCGACGAGATCAAGGCATGCCTCCGCGCGGCGGACGACCGGGATGTCGACGTCGTGCTCGTGGAGATCGGCGGCACCGTCGGCGACATCGAGGGGCTCACCTTCCTGGAGGCCATCCGCCAGATGGGCCTCGAGGAGGGCCGCGACAATGTCATGTACATCCATCTCACCTACGTGCCCTTCATCCGGGCCGCCGGCGAGATCAAGACGAAGCCCTCGCAGCAGAGTGTCGCCAAACTGCGCGAGATCGGCATCACGCCGGACGTGCTGATCTGCCGCTCCGAGGTCGCCATCCCCGAGGACGCCCGCCGCAAACTCTCGCTCTTCTGCAACGTGCCCGTGCACGCCGTCATCGAGGAGCGCGATGTCGCCCATTCGATCTACGAGATCCCGCTCGTTCTCTTCGAACAGGGCTTGGACGAGCTGATCATGGTCCACTTCCGCCTCGCCCGCCCGCCGTCGCGACTGGCGGACTGGCGGGCGATGGTCGACGCCGTCATCCACCCGAAGCACAAGGTCCGCATCGGCGTCGTCGGCAAGTACTCCGACCTGCAGGACGCCTACAAGTCGATCTACGAGGCCCTCACCCACGGCGGCATGGCGCACCAGACCGGCGTCGAAATCGTGAAGGTCGGCGCCGAGGCGATCGAGAGCGGCGAAGCTGCGGATCTCCTGAAGACCCTCCACGGGATCCTCGTTCCCGGCGGGTTCGGCTCCCGCGGCATTGAGGGCAAGATCCAGGCCGTCCGATACGCCCGCGAGAACGGCATTCCGTTCCTCGGGATCTGCCTCGGCCTCCAGTGCGCCGTGATCGAGTACGCGCGGAACGTCTGCGGCCTTGCCGGCGCCAACTCGACCGAGATCGACAAAGCCACGCCGCACCCCGTCGTCTGCCTGATGTCGGAGCAGGAGAAGGTCATCGACCTCGGCGGGACGATGCGCCTGGGCGCATGGGCCTGCGCGCTGAAGGAAGGCTCGCTGGCGGCGAAGCTCTACGGCGCCACCGCCATTTCCGAGCGCCACCGCCACCGCTACGAGGTGAACAACAAGCACCGCCCGCAACTGGAGTCGGCAGGGCTCGCGCTCTCCGGCACCTCACCGGACGGCGGCCTCGTCGAGATGGTGGAAATCGCGGACCACCCCTACTTCATCGCCACGCAGGCCCATCCCGAGTTCAAGTCGCAGCCGCTCGCCCCCCACCCTCTGTTCGCCGGACTCGTGGGCGCGGCACTGCGGAAGAGCGCGGAGAAGTAAGAAACTCCAAACTCCAAGGAAGTGGGAGGCAGGAAGTATAGGAAGGAAAGGAAAGAAGCGGATCCCGATCCCGGCACTCCGATTTCGTCCTTTGGTCCTTTCAACTTCCTTGGAGTTTGGAGTTTTCCACTTCGGAATCCACGCCGGTCTGCGGCTCCCGTCTCCGAGCTTCATCCCGCAGTCGGCGGATCCGAAGCACATCCTCCCACGTCGCGGCACGGCGGCGGTACCGGTCCTCGACCTTGGCCGCCAGGAACTCCCATTGCTCCATCGAGGGCGTGAAGTCATAGACCCAGACATCCGCGTCGGCACGCTTGGACTGCCACCGCATGGATTGGTGACCCGTGAAGGTCACCCGAATCTCGGTCTTGACCCGGTCTTCGCCCCGTACGACCCAAATGACAGGTTTTCGCATGGGGATCAGATCCGGATGAGGACCGCTTCCCCGTCGACCCGGGTGTCATAGACCGTAAGCGGACGGACCGCAGGAGGGGTCAGGTTCAAGCCGGTGCGAACATCGAACCGTGCTCCGTGCAGGGGACACTCAATCTCATGCCCCTCCACGAACCCGCCCACCATCAACGCGAAGGCATGGCTGCAGACATTATGAATCGCGTGATACCGGTCGCCGATCTTCAGAACGAGGACGTCCTTGCCGTCCACAAAGACCTGCTTCCTGTCGGAGTCCGTAAACTCCGCCACCTTCGCCACCTCGATCCACTTTTTCAACAAACCCATGGAGCGCCTCCGGGCATCGATACGAACGCGCATAGATACCATCCGACGCGCCCCTCCGTCCAGCCATCGGTTTGCATCCGGCCCGTGCGCGGCTATTGTTTCCGCCGTGCCGCACCGGCACGGGATGGAGATTTCCGTGAGCCAACTCAAGCGCAGCATCACGACGAAGGCCGGAGACCGCGGCACGACGCGGCTCTTCTCCGGCGAGGAGGTTCCGAAGCACGCCTCGCGGGTGGAAGCCCTCGGCGCCGTTGACGAAACCGTGAGCACCCTGGGCATCGCACGCGCCACGGCACAGCGCATCGAGACGCGCGAGGCGATCCGCGCCATCCAGCGCGCCCTCTTCATCGTGGGCGCCGAGATCGCCACCTCGATGGATGCGCTCGACCTGCTCTCGCGACGCGTGGACGACGCCATGCTGGCCGACCTCGATCAACGGCGCGACGCCCTCGAGGCCCTGACACCCTGGCCGCAGGGCTTCATCGTCCCGGGCGCCAACCCCGCCTCGGCCCACATCGACCACGCCCGCTCCGTCGCCCGCCGCCTCGAACGGCGCGTCACCAGCCTCGTCGACGAAGGCGTCGTCGGAAACCGCACCCTCGTCGTGTGGCTCAACCGCCTCTCCGACTACCTGTGGCTCCTCGCCCGATCCGAGGAAGAGCGTCCGGACCTGCTGGACTGAAGACGAATGTCCAACATCGAACACCGAACATCCAACATCGAAGTCCGGCGGACGGGTCCGACATGAGCTTACCCTCGCAAATCGACGATGCTGCGACCTCGCTGCCCGATCTGGGACCCGGCGTCCGGGTCACCGTCGGCGCGCGCCTGGCGGATGTCACGACCTTCCGCCTTGGCGGCCCCTGTCGCGCGCTCGTGGAATGCCCCGACGTGAAGTCCCTGTCGGACACCGTCGCGGCGCTGCGCGCGGCGGACCTTCCGTTCCTGTTGATCGGCGGCGGCTCGAACCTGCTTGTCTCCGACGACGGCATCGACAGGGTGGTCGTCCGCCATGCCTCCCCCACCCCGGTCGTCCGGCGTGATGGCGAGGAAGTCGTCGCCGCGGCCGCCACCCCGCTCGACGCCCTGGCGGAGTTCAGCGTCCGGCAGGGGCTCGACGGGATCCTCTTCGCCTCCGGCATCCCCGGCACGGTCGGCGGCGCCGTCGCGGGCAACGCCGGCGCATTCGGCGAGGATATCTCGGGACGCCTCGTCTCAGTCACCGTGCTCGATCCCGACGGCCGCATCCGCGAGGAGGACCCCTCGCTCTTTGGCTTTGCCTATCGCCACTCGGACATGGCAGCTCGGAATTCGATCGTCACCGAAGTGCGTCTCCGTCTCGCCCCGGCCGACAGCGGCCGTCTCGCCGCCGAGCGCGATCGAATCCTCGCCCTCCGAACCGCGAAACATCCCGACTGGCGCACACTGCCCACCGCCGGCAGCTTCTTTCGCAATGTCGAGCCGACATCCGCCGCCGGACGCCGGCAGGCTTCCGGCTGGTTTCTCGAGCAGGCCGGTGCACTCCGGATGCGCGAGGGCGGCGCCCGCGTCTTCGAGAAGCACGCCAATATCGTCGTGGCCGACGGCCCCGGATGCACGGCCACCGACGTCGACCGGCTCACGCGACGCATGGCCGACGCCGTGATGGCGATGTTCGATCTGCCCCTGCGGCCCGAGGTCCGACGCATCGGGCGATTCTCCGACGGCATCGTCGATTGACCGCTATTGCCCGCGCGCCGCCGCCGGGCTACTGTGGATTCATGCCGGTGCACATCGAAGGAACTCGCGGATGACGCTGCTGATCATCAGCCTGCTGCTCGCCCTCGGCGTGTCGTTCTGCTGCTCGCTCATGGAGGCGGCCCTGCTGAGCCTCACGCCGGGCCAGGTCGCGGAACTCGAGCGAACCCAACCGCGCGCCGGCGCCATCTGGAAGGCCTTCAAGGCCGACATCGAACAGCCGATCACCGTGATCCTCCTCCTCAACACAGCCGCGCACACGGTTGGCGCAACCGTGGCGGGGGCCGAGTTCGCCGTCGTGTTCGGCGACAAGTGGATTGGCGTCTTCTCGGCCCTCTTCACATTCCTGATGCTGCAATACACCGAGATCCTCCCCAAGACCCTCGGGGTGCGGTTCAGCCGGCAGCTTGCCGGCGTGCTCGCCGTCCCGCTCCGTCTCATGTGCCGCGGCCTGTCGCCCGTGCTCCGCGCCCTGCGATGGCTCAACCGGCCGTTTGAGCGGCGGTCGCACGGCGAGGCGCCCGCGCTCGGGCTTGATGAGATTCCGGCGCTGGCGGCCTATGCGCGGCTCGCCCGCATCATCTCCCCGCACCAGGAGAAGATCATCGCGCGCGCCGCCATGCTGTCGCGCAAGACGCTGCGCGACGTCATGGTGCCCGCGGCGGAGGTGACGTTCCTTTCCGCAACGCAGACACTCCACGATGCGGTGGTGGCGGCACACCTGGATCCCCACACGCGGTTTCCCGTCACCGACGGCAGCAACCGCGACACGATCCTCGGCTACGTGAATTTCAAGGAACTCGTCTACCGCGTCCGTACCAACCCCGCCAACCCGACCCTGCGGGGTATCATCCGGCCGGTCCGTTTCCTGCCCGCCGACTCCACCTGCGACGAGGCCCTCCGTATCTTTCTCGAGGAACGGGCACACATGGCGGTGGTTCGCGAGGCGGACGGGCGGACCGCGGGCCTCGCCACCATGGAGGATGTCGTCGAAGAATTGCTCGGCCCCCGGGAGACGGACTACGAGCGCCTGCCCCGCACCATCCATCCGATGGACGGCGGCGTCTGGCTCGTCGGCGGGGGCGCCCCGCTGCCGGACGTGGCCAAGGCATCTTCGGATGAAGGCCTGTCCGGCGCCGCCACCATCGACGAATGGATCCGCGCGCGGCTCGGAGGCGCACCGGCCCCGGATGCCCGCGTCCGAACCGCGGCGCATGAGATCTGGGTGCGCCGCGTCCGACGCGGACTCGTCTTCGAGGCCCTCGTTGCCCCGTTGGTCAGCGTCCCCACTGCTGGCGGCGGTAGGCCAGGAACATGACGATCAGCACGACGGCGCCGCCGCCGCCGATCCAAAGCACCCGGCGGCCTGAACCCGTCGACGGTGCGTCGGGCGGCGACAGCGCGGCAGCTACCTGAGGCATGGAGTGAGCGTTCGTGGCCGAAGCGACAGGTGCGGCTGTTGACGCGACCGGGGCCCGTGCCACCGAGGCGAGACCCAGCGAGAGAAGTTCGCGCGCCTTGAAATCGCGTGTCTCCTTCTTCGCACTTCCGAGGATGACCGCGATCACCCGCGCCCCGTCGCGCTGCGCAGTGGCTGCAATCGAATAGCCGCCCGCCTTGTAGTAGCCCGTCTTCAACCCGTCACACCCGGGGAACGAGCCCAGCAGGCCGTTGTGCGTCCGCATGATGAACGTGCCGTTGCGGAAGCCCCGCTCGGCGGTGGACGTATACCGGAAGATGTCCTTCCGCTTCGCCAGGTTGACGCACAGCCGGGCGAAATCGCGCGCCGTGGTCACGTCCGGCTTCTGTCCCGCGGCAGGCGGGAGCCCGTGGACCGAATTGAACTCGGTCGCGTTCATGCCGATCTGACGGGCACGGGCGTTCATAAGCTGCACGAACCCGTCCTTCGATCCGGCCACGTGGATCGCCAGTGCCGTCGCGGCGTCGTTGGCAGACTGGATCAGCAGCGCATAGAGCATCTCATCGAGCGGGAACTGCTCCTTCTCCGCAAGGTACACCTGCGATCCGCCGATGCCCGCGGCCTCGGCGGTGACCGGAATCATGTCCTGCAGCCTCAACGTCCCCTTCTCGACGCTCTCCAGGATGATCATGGCATCCATGAGCTTGAGCACGCTGGCCGGATAGGCCGGCGCATCGGCCTGATCCTCGAAAAGCACCGCTCCATCCGCCGCGTTGACCACAATGGCCCCCGCGTACGGATCCTTCGCCACGACCGCGATGGGCGCGCGCTGCGCCGCCGCCGCCGTCCCGATCGCCGCCGCCACCACCCCAGCCATCCAAGAAACCCGCCTCATGACAACATCTCCATCGGTTGAAAAGCGGGCGGCACATTCGGCGATGGGTATCGCACTGTCAAGCCGGGCTAGAAATAGAGATCCCGCTCGCCGCGCGCCGTGCGCTCATAGGAGGCGAGGAACGAGGGCCAGGCCTTGGGCATCTTCTCACGGACCTGCCCCATCTCCTGCGCCAGGACCGGCTCCGCGGCGGCCACGGTCTCCGGACTCGCAAAATCGTCAAGCCACTCGCGGTAGGTCAGCACGGCGTTAAGCTTGCAGAACTTGCCCTCGGCCCCGCTGCGGAGAAGGTCCATGATGCACTGCCCGGTCCGCCCGCAGCGGTAGCCGGCCGTGCAGAACGAGGTGATGAGCCCCATCGTCGCGAGTTCGCGCACCATCTCGTCGAGACTGCGCGTGTCGCCGAGCATGAACTGCTGCCGGTCGTCATGCTGCATGCCCGCGGCCTCGGCGTAGCTGCCGACGCCGATGCGCGACGACGCGTCGGTCTGCGTCACGCCGAGCGGGAGCAGCCGCCGCCGCATCTCCGCGTTCTCGCGCGCCGTCAGGATCATGCCGGTGTAGGGCACGGCGAGACGAATCAGCACGACAATCTTCTCGATGTCCTCGTCCGACACCGCCCAGCGCGACTCCTGGACGTACGGCGCGTTGCCCGCCGGCTCCATGCGCGGGAACGAGATCGTGTGCGGCCCGATGTTGAACACGCGCTCCAGCTCGATCGCGTGCGCCAGCAGCCCCATCAGCTCGAATCGCCAGTCGGCCAGTCCGAACAGCGCGCCGATGCCGACGTCGTCAATGCCAGCCGCCATCGCCCGGTGCATCGCGTAGAGCCGCCACGCGTAGTTCGCCTTGAACCCGGCCGGGTGCACCTTCGCGTAGATCTCCGGCTGGTAGGTCTCCTGGAACACCTGGTAGGTCCCGAGCCCTGCATCGTTGAGGGCCTTCAGTTCGTCGATCCGCATCGGCGGGGCGTTGACGTTCACCCGGCGGATCTGCCCCCACCCCACGCGCGCCTTGACCTTCACCGAGTAGATCGTGCGCATGCAATCGACCATGTACTCGATGCCCGTCGACGGATGCTCGCCGAACACGATGATCAGCCGCTTGTGCCCGATCGCGCCCGCCAGCACTTCGCACTCGGCCTTGAGCTGTTCCATCGTCAGCGCGCTGCGCTGCATGTCCGCATTGTCGCACCGCAGCCCGCAGTAGAGGCAGTTATTGACGCAGCGGTTGCCGATGTAGAGCGGCGCAAACGTCACGATGCGGTTGTCGTAGACCTGCCGCTTGATCTCGCCCGCCGTCGCGCGCATCTCGTCCCACACCGCCGGATCCTTCACGTGGATCAGCGCCGCAAGCTCGTCCGGCGCCAGCGCCTGCACCGCGCGCGACTTCGCAAGGATCTCGCGGACGCGCACCGCGTCCGGCGGCGCGACTGCGCCCGCCTCCAGCGCGCGGCCGATCGCCGCCGGATCGATGAAGTCGCGCCCGGCCGGCCGCCAGGTCTCGATCTCCTCCATTCGGATGCGATCGCGGGCCCAGGAGGAGGCGGCGGGAGGATCGGAGAGAACGGATGGGGATGTCATGGGATTCGCTTTCTTTCGACGGATGGGTCGGATGGATTGGATAACGTGGATGAACGGGCCTCGCTCCACGCGAAGGCTGCCGCCGGAAACGGCGAAAGCACCCGCTCGATGACGCCCTGCGTGACCGAGATGGCGAGGCCGTAGTTCGTGATGGGGACACCCGCCTCGCGGGCGCGCTGGATGCGGCGAAGCATCTCGCGGCGCGTCAGCATGCACGAGCCGCAGTGGATCACGAGGTCGTGGTCCGCAAGCGACGCCGGATAGTCGCGGCCCTGGAAGTGGTCGATGACGAGGTCCGCCCCGACGTACTGGCGCAGCCAACGCGGAATCTTCACCCGGCCGATGTCGTCCTCGAGCGCATGGTGCGTGCAGGCCTCCGCGACCAGCACCCGGCTGCCGGCGCGCAGTGAGCCGATCGCCGCCGCGCCCCGGGCCAGTTCGACAAGGTCACCCTTCGCCCGCGCCATAAGGACCGAAAAGGTCGTGAACGGGATGCCCGGCGGCGTGTCGGCCGAGGCCTTGAGGACCGCTTGCGAGTCGCAGACCACCAGGTCCGGCGGACGGTTCAGCCGCGCGAGGAAGTCGGCCAGCTCGCGCTCCTTGACCACCAGCGCCCCGGCATCCGCGTCCAGCGCGTCGCGGATCGTCTGCACCTGCGGCAGGATCAGCCGCCCCTTCGGCGCCTGCAGATCGATCGGCACCACCAGCACCGCCAGCCCGCCGGGCGGCAGCAGGTCGGAGACGAGCGGCGGCGTGCGCACCGCCTCCTCGGGCAGAACGCACAGCAACCGCTCCTTGAACGCAACCACGACCCGCTCCCGCGACGCGGCATCCATGCAGGACGCCGGAAGCCAGCCGTCGGACACCGCGGCGATCCGCTCCGCCTGGGCCGCATCCACCGCGGCAAGGTCGGTCTTGTTCACGACGACCAGCACCGGGGCCTTCCGGGCGCGCGCGGCGGCGATGACCTCCTCCTCGAACGCACCCCAGATTCCCGGCTCGGCGACGACGACCACCACATCCGCCCGCTCCATCGCCGCATCCGTACGCTCGCGGCGTCGGGCACCCAGCGCGGATTCGTCGTCCAGCCCCGCCGTGTCCATCAGCACCACCGGCCCGATCGGCAGCAGTTCCATCGCCTTCTCGACCACATCCGTCGTCGTCCCCGCCACCGGCGACGTGATGGCTACATCCTGCCCCGCGATGAGGTTCAGCAGACTCGACTTCCCCACGTTCGTCCGGCCGAAGAAGCCAATGTGGGGGCGGAGGGACTTGGGGGAGGTGTTCACAGATTCAGAGGTTCAAGGGTTCACAGGTTGGGGGTTGGCTGTTGGATATTGGATGTTGGCTGTTGATGGCCCAGCGCCATCAGGGCGGCGGGGTCGAGGCGGCTGGCGACGGCGTCGGCGCCGAGGCGCTCCGCAAGGAAGACGCGGACATCCGTGCGGCCGGAGGCGGCAAGGTCTTTCGCGAGGGACTCGGCCCTCTCATAGCCAACCAGCGGGACCATCGCCGTGATCAGGGCCACGCTGCCCTCCACATGCGACGCGCAGGCCTCCGCGCCCGCTTTCAGCGATTCCACGACCGACGCCAACGCCTCCGCGCAGCCGCGCAGCACCTCGATGGACTCCAGCAGCAGGTCGCCGATCAGCGGCAGAAACTCGTTCAACTGCAACGACCCGCGCGACACGGCCTCGGCCAGCGCGACGTGGTTCGACCGGACGCGCATCGCGCCCTGCATCACCGCCTCCGGGATCACCGGGTTGACCTTGCCGGGCATGATGGAGGACCCCGCCTGCACCGCGGCGAGGCGGATCTCGCCGAGCAGGTGCAGCAGGCGCAGATCCCCCGCCACCTTCGACAGATTGCAGGCGCAGGCATCCAGCACACCCGAGACCTCGGCAAACGCGTCCGCATTGGCCGTGCCGTCCACGAGGTTTTCCGCGCGCGCCAGCCCGAGGCCCGTGATCTCGCGCAGCCGCTCGACGGCGAGGAAGATGTACTGCCGCGGCGCCGTCAGCCCCGTGCCGACCGCCGTGCCGCCGAGGTTCACCACGCGCAGCCGTTCCTCGCACTTGAACGTCCGCCACCGGTCGCGCCCGAACGCCTCCGCGAACGCCGAGAACTCCGCACCGAGCGTCAGGGGGACGGCCTCCTGCAACTCCGTGCGGCCGATCTTCACGATGCCGGCAAACTCGCGCTCGCGCCGCTGGCAGGCGCCCTGCAGGGCGGCGATCGCCGCGCTCAGGCTGCGCAGTTCCAGGATCGCCGCCACGCGCGCCGCGGTGGGCACGGTGTCGTTCGTCGACTGGTGAAGGTTGACCGTCTCGATCGGGTGCACCGCCGCGTAGTCGCCGCGCCCTCGTCCGAGCAGTTGCAGCGCGCGGTTCGCGACGACCTCGTTGACGTTCATGTTGAGCGAGGTCCCCGCGCCGCCCTGCCAGGCGTCGACCGGGAACTGATCCGCCAGCCCCCCTGCCGCGATCTCGCCGCACGCCGATTCCACCGCACGGGCCGTCACGACCGGAACCGCCCCGATCTCGGCGTTCGCGCGGACGCAGGCATGCTTGACCATGGCCATTGCGCGCACCCACGGCGCGCGGACGGGCCGTCCGGCGAGGCTGAAGTTCTCCGTCGCGCGCAGCGTGTGGATGCCCCAGTACGCCGCGGCCGGCACGTCGCGGGAGCCCAGGAGGTCGGTTTCGGTGCGGGTCATAGCGGCTTGGAGAGGGCCGACTTCACGGTGATGCCGGGGATCTGGCCGAGACGGCCAGTGAGGCCCCCAAGATCGTCGGTGGTGGCGTCGACGATCAGCGTGATGATGCTCACACCGCGCTTCTCGTACGGGAGCCCCGTGCGCGCGACGATCAGCGGCGCATGCTCCGAGAGCACGGCATTGACCCTCGGGGCCGCGTGAACGCGGTCCTCAACGATGATTCCGACGAACCCCAGTCGCTTGTCCATGACACCACCGGCGCCGGGCGGGGATGGACCCCGGGGATGGGAGAGCGTTGAATCCGCGCACCGCGCGGGCAGGCTTTCATCCCTTGGGGTCAGACGTGCGTCCTCGCCTCAGGCGGATGGAACCATACCAGACCTGCGCCGCTTCCGCCAAGTCCCCGCAGGGCAGATGCATCGTCCCCGCCACCCGCCACCCGCGGTATGTATCGCGTCTCCCTGCGGTGGGCTGCGTCCAAATTCCATCTCCACGACGGGCGGTCGTAGCGCCGGTATCCGACCGGCGCCACCCAGCGTCCCGCGCCCACCGTCGCGCCCGACGGATTCGGGCGCCACGACGGAATCCCCCGATAAGTGATAGGTCGTGGATTACGGAAGATGCGTCTGCCCTGAAAGCCCCATTCGATGCAAGCGGGGGATCGGCCCCGGAGGCTCCGGAGGGACTGCTACGGCCGGTCGACGTGGATGCGGTGGAAGAGGGGGGTCGAGGCGCCCTCAACCGAGACGGTGTGCGCGTTCAGCGGCGCGGTGGCAGGCAGGGTGCCGGTGACGTTCGTCCAAGCGCCGCCGAGGGCCGAGGTACGGGCGACGCGGTAGACGCGGCCGCTGACGCTGGGCCAGGTGAGCACGATGCCGCCGGGCGCATCCGTCGGGGGCGCCCCCGCCCCGACGGCAAGATGCGAGGCTGGACTGCCGGGATCTGTGCCGGCGACGTACTCGGACGCGTCCGGGAAACCGTCGCGGTCCTGATCGTCGTCCGGCCCGCCGGCGCTGACGAGGATCGAACCGAAGCGATCCGCCTCCCACTCGTCGGCCATGCCGTCGGCGTCGATGTCGTCGATCACATCCGCGAAGCGGCGGCCGAAATCGATCTGGTACGGGGCGGTGAAGTGCGTGCCGTCGGACGTGAGGAAGCCCTCGGACGACACGAGCCCCGCGTAGGGGTCCGCCGTCGCGACCTGCGCCATCGCGGTCAGCACGGCGGTCCGCTCCGGCGCCTGCGGATCACGCTCCAACTCGCCGATGGCGAAGGGCAGGTTCGTAACGCCGGTCAGCGTGCGCACGGCGGCAATGAGGGCGGCGAGGTCGTTCGCGTAGTTCGCGTTGCTCCCGTCGCTCTCGCCCTGATGCCAGATCATGCCGCGGAGCGTCGCGGTGTGTCCGCCGTTCGTCAGCGCCTGCATCGCGGCGTGCAAAGCGTTCACGGCCTCGACCTCGGCTGC
>CAYRFK010000113.1:14181-15725 GCA_964423465.1 uncultured Verrucomicrobiota bacterium
GCGGCCGGCACCTGGTTGGTGAACGTCCGCCACAGGACGTTGGACGCGCCGTCCGTATCCCAGTCCGTGTGCAGCGACGTGCCGCCGCGCGTGACCTTGATCAGCGCGATGCGCCGGTCGGGGTGGCGGTCCGCCAGCGTGCCGCCGAACGACACCTCGGGGCCGAAGGTCGGGGACGGCAGCGCGCCGCTGTAGCCCGGCGCGACGCTCATGCCGGGACGCAGCGGAACCCAGCCCGAGCGGTACGAGGGATTCACCGGGTCCGAATTGATCGGATTGGCGTAGAAAATCCGGACGGCATCGCGCGGCGCGGTCCACGCGGCGAGACCACCCGTCAGATCATTGGTCGCGCCCCGGCCATCGGCGTTGGACTGCCCGCCGACCAAGTATACGTCGTAATGCAGCGACTCGGGCGTCTCCCCCGGCAGCGCGAGGTTCTCGCCGGCCGGATCGACATGGATGTCGTCGACATCCGTCGTCACGTCGAAAGTGGGACTGAGGTACCCCTCGCCCACGAAGGCGTTGAGTGTGCCGGCAACGGCATTGCGGAAGGCGCGGTTGGTGGCGATCTGTGTGCGGGAGGCATAGGCGCCGCCCTGAAGGTGGATGTCGCACGTGTCGGTGCCGTTGCGGACGACGAACCACGCGGTGTACCAGACGCCGGTCGAGAGCGTGTTCTCCACCGTCACGCCCGTACTCGGTTCGCGCGAGACGAGCCGGAACCGGGCAGGCGAGGCGGCGGTGTCGTCGAGGGCGATCCATTGCACGTCGATGGCGCTCGTGCCCGAGGCCGCGGCCGATGTGGCGCCCTGGTCCCAGAGTCCGAACCGCTGGTAACCGCCATCGCCGTTCTGACGGAAGCGCAGGAAGAGGGTCGACGTCATGCCGTTGGACACGGACAGCGCCCCCAGCGGCCCCGCGAACTGGTGGCTTGTCGAGGCGCCCGCCGCCCGCCAGCGCAGGAACCGGTTGGTGCCCTCGGCCGCGACGGTCACATACGGCGACGCCGCCGGCGCCGTCACCCATGCGCCCGCCGCGTTCGAAGCCCCGTCCAGCGTGCCCGGCGCATCGTCCTGAAAGTCGTCCAGCGGAAGAAATGCCCCCTGTGCGGCGGAGACGGTGACCCACGCCGCCAGGCCCGCCAGGCCCCTGCCCCGCCACGGCCATCTGGAATTCGATCGCATCATGCCTTTGTGCGTCCGCGCGCCCGGTCGCGCCGCCGACGTCATATCCGTATGGCCGCCCCGCGCCCCTGTCAACCACGCAAAGGCCAAGGGGACGAGGGTCGAGGGACGAGGCAAGACGGTGTCGAGTGGCAAGTGGCGAGTGTCGGCCGTCTCTTCCTCGCCGCCTTCGTCGCGGCATTCCTCGTCTTCCCTTTGTCGTACACTCTTGTCGTCCGGGCATGCGGCGCCGCACATCCCGAAGCACGACTCCTCATCCCCCTCCTACTCGTACTCTTACTCTCACTCTTACTCTTACTCGCGCTCTCACTCTTACTCGCGCTCTCACTCTTACTCGCGCTCTTACTCGCAATCCCCGCC
>CAYRFK010000114.1:0-4632 GCA_964423465.1 uncultured Verrucomicrobiota bacterium
CGGAATTCCACGCGGGACGAATCGCGCTCCCGCCAGTAGGTCCGGTCAACCCAGGCGAAATCCGAATAGGCGCGCATCCGGCCGCGTCCGTCCCGCCCGTAATACGTTACCGGAACCATGTCGCTGTGGGTTTCCGGCTCATGGCTCGTGTAGAACCACAGCGTGGTGGTGCCGCTCTCGGTCACCCGTGTTGATATCCGGGAGGGAGAGCCGAGGGCGACGCGGACCATGTCCTCCGTGAACCCCAGTTCGACGCGTTCGCGACGGATCTTCTCCTGGGCCTCGGGCGGGAAGGACGCGAAGAGACCCGGGTTCGCCTTGATCCGGCTTTCGATGGTGGACGCACAGCCTCCGCAGAGGATCAGTACGGCTGCGAACGCGATCGCATGGGACGTTTTCATGCCGGAATCCTACCACGGGTCTTCCGGCGCGTCATCCGGGCCGCGAACCTCAGGGCAGCTTGATCGCCTGACCAATCTTCAGCTTGGCCGGGTTGACGTCGGGGTTGGCCTTCTCGAGGGCCGACACGGCGATGTTCATCTTCTTTGCGATCTTCCCGAAGTTGTCGCCGCTCTCGATCTTGTAGGTCTTGCCCGATGGGGCGGCGGGTGCTGCGGCGACGGCCGCGGCACCGGCCGTGGGAGTCGGTTGCTGGGCGCCCGCCACCGGGGCCGCGCCGGCCGGGGCAAGACCTGCGACCGGGGCCGGTGGCTTCGGCGGGGCGGTCAAGGTGGCGATCTTTCCCGCCATCGTGTTCACGCGCTCGTCGATCATCGCGAAGCGCTGGTTGAGGGAGCCGACCAGGTTCTGGATCTGGCTGGTAAGGTTGCGGAGGTTCTGCTCGGTGGTCGCGGCCGCCGCGGTTTGGGCTTCAAGGTCCTTCTTCAACTCATCGATGGACTTCCGCGCGTTGAACCCTGCGACCAGGGCGACCACGCCAACGACGATCGCGATGGCGGACAGCGCGATGATGACGAGATTGGCCATCCCCGGACCGCGCCCCGTGGTTTCCGACGTGCTGATATCGTTCATGAATGCTCCCTCAACAATCGCGGGAGGATAGAAGGACGCCGCCGCGATCTCAAGCAGATTTCGGATGGCGTATTCACGGATTACGGAGTGCCTGTGCGGGGTGCCTCCAGATGCGCGATCCATGAGGCGATCCGTACGTCGTCGAGGATCCGGTCATGCGCCTCGAAGGCGGAACCGCATAGACCACGCAGACGACCGGCCGGGAAGCCGCCGGCGGTGCGATGAAGCAGCGCAGGTCGCGGGGCCGCCAGCAGCAGTGGCCCTTCCAGTCCGCCGATCCGCCGCAGACCGGGAACGAAAAGGTCGCGGGCAAGCAGGGCGTGGTCGTCCTTCGGGTCGATGCCGGCGCAATCGGCGATCACGGCGTCGGCGGCCGGCGCCGCGAGCATCGCCCACAGCCCCGCGCGGCCCACGCCGCAG
Organism: uncultured Verrucomicrobiota bacterium; assembly: GCA_964423465.1. Lineage (GTDB taxonomy): Bacteria > Verrucomicrobiota > Kiritimatiellia > PWTM01 > PWTM01 > VGWF01. The sequence goes on from CAYRFK010000114.1 coordinate 1,453, forward strand.
AGAACCACGCGCGCGGCCCCGCCGGCGCGGGCGAAGGCGGCGGCGGTTAGAAGATCCTGCACCGATTCCTGCGCGTCGGTCCGGTTGTAGGTCGTGAAGTGACTCTTGAAGTAGTCGCGGACCACGGCGTTGCTCGTGCCCGACGCAAGGCCGAACGGCTCGGCGATCAGCACGGTCATCCGGCGGCCGACCAGTTCTCGCACAAGGTCCGACGATGTCCGGGTATCGGCGACGACCACCCAAGTTCCGCCTGTCGCGCCGGCCGGGGTCAGAAGCGTGACGGGCAACCGGTCGCCGCAGCCCTCCCGCCCGATCGCGAGGCGCCTGATCGTTGCGGAGGCCGCGACATCGCAGGACTGTGTGACGGCGACGAGCGCGGACGGCGCGGGATCGACCTGCAGCGTATGCCGCCAGGCGGGCAGCCAGCGTTGGGTGAAGGTGTCGCGGGGTGCGTCCGCGGCAGGGATCGACGATTCCCATGCGTGGTGCGCGGCGGCGACGAGGCGTCCGGCGAATGCTGCCTCGGTCAGTGTGTCGCCCGGTGGCTTGCCGTCGGGGAACAGCCGGTAGATGCTATCGGGCTCCTTCGCATGCGGCGCCTCGGGGATCGGCAAAGCCTCGGGAAGCCCGCGCAGCCATTTGCCAAACCAGCCGTAGACGTTCTCGCGCGTCTCCTGATTGTAGTTGTGGCCGTAGGCGAGGCGTACGGCGTGGAAGCGGTCGGCGGCGTCGAAGAGCTTGTAGACAGAAGCGATGGCCGGCCCTTCGACTTCCAGTGTGGCGCGGGTCCAGTCGCCGGTGGCCGCGACGAGGATCTGCGGTCGCGGGGCGGCGGCAGCGGCGATCTCGACGTTGAAGTGGTTGACGCGGAGGCCCGGCGCGTTCTCGCAGACGCATCCGCCCTGCATTGTGTGGGAGACCATGACGATGGGGGCCACGGCGGCGAGACGGTCGTCGATCGCGCCGAGCATGAAGGTCTGCGTCCCGCCGCCCGAGGCGCCGGTGCAGGCGAGGCGGTTGGTGTCCGCGTCAGGCAGCGACGTGAGAAAGTCCAGCGCGCGGATCGCGTTCCATGTCTGGAGGCCCATGACGTTGATGCCCCAGAGCGCGTTGGTCGGATCGAGGAAGCAGGTGCGGTGGTCGCCGAACTGCTTGGTATCGTTGTAGCCGACCATGTCGATGGAGAGCGCGATCATACCCTGGCGTGCGAAGGCGATGCAGCGCGCCGGGATGCTGCCGCGGTCGCCGTCCTCCAGACGGCCGGCCGTCCAGTGGCCGTGGGGATTGAGGATTGCGGGGAAGGGACCGGCGCCGCGGCCGAGCGGGCGGAAGAGATTGCCGCCGAGATGGACCCCGGGCCAGGGTTGGAGATCGACCTTCTCAATGCTGTAGCCGTCACGCTCGACGCGGTCGAAGACGCGCGCGTGGAGGGGCGTGCGGTCCGGCATGGGCCACAGGCCGCAACTGACGAGGACCTGTCCGCGGATGTCCTTCGCCCGCGCCTCCCATTCCGCGCGCGTTGCCGCGGACGTGAAGGTCCACGGCGTGTCGGTGGTCTTCGGGGGGCCGCCGCGGAGGTCGCGGTCGGGGAGGCCGCCGGCTGTGGCGGCGAAGGGTGCAGCGAGGAGGATCGTCAGGATGCGGGCGTTCATGGTGACCGGCACTATGGCCCGGCCGGCCCGGCCCGTCGAGCCCGTCGAATGCCATGAACGGAGTTGCGGCCGACGGGATCGGTCGGATCCGGCGGATCAGTCCTCCGACTCGCTGAGGCGTTTGGCGGGCTGTTCGAAGAGGAGGTTGTGGGCGTCGCGCAGGATGCCGGGGATGCGGTCGGCAAAGGGGCTGGAGGCGACGGCGCGGTGCAGGGCGGTCTCGTCGAATTCCGCGGCATTGCGGCCCGGGAACCAGTGTTCGGCGTTGCCGAGAAGGTTGTAGCGCATCTTCGCGAAGGCGACCATGTCGAGGGCGGTTGCGTAGGTCCACAGCCGGAGGATCTCACGCACGTTCACGTGGCCGGGGACGCTCTCCCATTCCGGCAGGCCTTCGTGCCAGCGGCCGGCCCAGTCGGCGCCGTGGACGTTCCGGATCTCGTCGCGCAGGCGGCCGGCGATCTCCGCCGAAACCTCCGCGCGCCGGTCGTAGTGGCGCAGGGCGTCGATGTGGGCGTCGAAGTCCGACGGCCGGGCGACGCCATGGCTCAGCGTATGCACCTCGGGACGGGCGAGGCAGAAGAGATCGTTGAAGGCCATGGGGGTGAGCGGAGCGCAGAGGCGAACCAGTTTCTCCGACGGTTCCTGCAGCTTTCCGCCCTTGTCGTTCGGGCTGATGATGAAGACGCCCATGTCGTGCCGCGTCGCGGCCTCGACCGCCGGCCAGGTGAACTCGTTGACGAAGTACCAGTGGAGGTTCACGTAGTCGAACTCGCCGGTCTCGCAGGCGCGCGCGATCGGCCCGGCCGGCGCGTGGGTGGAGAAACCGACGAAGCGCACCCGTCCGTCGCGCTGCAGGCGGCGGGCGGCGTCCAGGGTGCTGCCCTTGCGCAGGGTCTGCTCCAGCAGGGCGTCGTTGTTGATCCCGTGGATGCCGAGGAGGTCGACGTACTCCAGCCCGAGGTTGCCGAGCGACGTCTCGAACGTGCGGATGAACTCCTCCGCGGTGTCCTTCGGCCCGACCTTGGTCTGTACGATCATCCGGTCGCGGGGCAGGGTGGGGAGGATGCGCCCGAGCTGCGCCTCGGACGAGCCGTACCCGCGCGCCGTCTCGATGTGGTTGATCCCGAGGTCCAGCGCCCGGCGCACGCACGCCTCGACGTTGGCCTGGGCGTCCGCGGGGATGTCGGCGACTGCGAGATCCTTCCACGAATGCTGGTAGCGCATGCCGCCGCAGGTGAAGACCGGCATTTCCAGCCCGGTCCGCCCGAATCGGCGGGTCGGCATGGCGGTGCGTGCGTTGGGATCCCGGTCGTGGTGTTCGATCATCCTGACACTGTAATCAGAGGGGTGCGCCGGAGCAATCTCCGTCCCGTGCCGCGCCCCCGCGACCTCGTGTCGCGGGACGCGAAGACGTCCAACACCGGCGGCGCAAGGCCGCCGGTGGGCCGTCCCGGCGATGTGTCCCCCCGCGCGCAGGGTCGGCGCTTTGCAGGGGCGGGGCGGGCTGTTATGGTTCCATGCAGGGCAG
>CAYRFK010000114.1:4642-15686 GCA_964423465.1 uncultured Verrucomicrobiota bacterium
GCAGGGCAGCGGACGCGGTGCGGACCGCCGGCTGCACGGGAACGGACGATCAACATGCGTGGGATGCGGGTGCGTGCCGGTTGGATCGCGGGGCTGGCTGCGGCGTGGGTCGCCGCCGTCGCCGCGGCCGATGAGCAGGACCAGGCGCTGCTCCTCTGGAGGGCGCAGGCGAAGACACCCACGAACCATGCGGCGCACGCGGTGGCGTGGCGGGCGATGGAATCGCAGTTTCCCTCGGGCGAACTCCGGCCCGTCATTCGCGGTTTCGCGGCCTGGCACCTGCTGAAGTCCGGCGGGACGAACGATGCGGTGACGCTGCTGGAGGCGATGTCGCTGGGTAAGTCGACGCCGGTCGAGCAGGCGGCGGCCGAGATGGCGCGCCGCTGGCTGACGCGGCTCGACCGCGAGCGGGTGCGTGCGGCGCTGAAGGCCCAGTACCAGAAGGACGTGGCGTTTCCCCCGGCCCTTGACGTGCTGCGCGCGCTGCCCGAGGCGGAGCGTCCGCCGCTGACGGACCGCTTCGGTTCGCCATGGCAGTACGCGATCGACGGATTCAAGCGCATCGCCCCGACGCGCGGCCAGCGCTACCGGCTCGGCAGTTCGCAACTGGGCGAAAGCTCCGATCTGGCGGCGGCCCTCGCGAGGCCCTACGGCGCCGGGGCCACGCCGCCGCGGCCCTTGCGTCGCGGGGCGGACGGCACCGCGATCATCTTCCTGGTCGGGACCGAGCGGCCGGTCGTGTCGGTGGGCACGAAGGTCGGCGGCTGGATGCTCGCCTGGGCGGGATCGAAGCTTCTGGTCATGAGCGACGGCGACTACTGGGCGCTGCTTCCGTCACCGCCTGCGGCCCCATGAGGACGGAATACGGAAGACGGAAGAACGCCGAACACCGAACATCGAACTCAACGGCCAACCTCCAACACTGTGGATTCTTCAACTGCAACCTCGTCCCTCGCCACTTTGCACCCGACACCCGACACTTCTTCCACCCCTTGGAACCCCTGAACCTGTGAACTTCCGAACCTTGGAACCTCTGGCCTGAAATGCCTGTCAGCATCAATAAGTTCCTCAGCCCGCAGGAGCTGTCGCGTCTCAACCGCCTGACGCTCCAGTCGCGCTACGTCGTCGAGGGCTCGCTGGCGGGACGGCACCGGAGTCCGTTCCGGGGCGCGAGTTCCGAGTTCGCGGACCATCGGGCCTACATCTCGGGCGACGACCCGAAGCGGCTGGACTGGAAGGTGCTCGGCCGCACCGACCGCTATTACATCCGGCGCTACGAGGATGAGACGAACCTCCGCGTCTACCTCGTGGTGGATTGCAGCGCGTCGATGGACTACGGCTCCGCGGGTGTGACCAAATTCGAGTATGCGGTGAAGCTGGCGGCGGCGCTGGGCTACGTCGTGATCCGCACGCGCGATTCCGCAGGGCTCTATCTCTTCTCCGAGACCCTCGATGCGGCGGTCGGCGCGCGGAACTCCTTCTCGCACTTCTCGAACATGCTTGCGACGCTCGACCGGGCGCGGCCGTCGAAGAAGACCCGCGCCGCAATGGCGCTGCACCGGATCGCGGAGGACATCCAGCGGCGTGCGCTGATCGTGCTGATGAGCGACCTGCTCGACGAACCCGACGAGATCGCGCTCGCGCTCGCCCACTTCCGCCTCCAGCACCATGATGTCATCGTCTTCCATGTGCTCGACGACGCCGAACTCGAGCTTCCGTTCCCGCGCGGGGCCGAGTTCGAGGATCTCGAGACCGGCGAGAAGATCGGCGCCGACCCCCGATCGATGCGCGACGAGTATCGCAAGGCATTCGGCGCGTTCATCGAGAAGCACCGGCAGGCCTGCGCGCAGTTGCGCGTCGACTACCGGTTGGTGAACACGAAGCACGACATGGATCTGTTCGTGCGGGCCTACCTGGAGGAACGGAAGCGCTTCTCGCGCTGATCGCCATGTGGTCGTTCCTCAATCCGATGTTCCTGTGGGCCGGGCTGGCGGCGACGATCCCGCTGGTCCTGCACCTGCTGGCGCGCCGGCGCGCCGTGCGGATCCGGTTCCCGACGATCCGCTTCCTGCAGATGGCCAAGCGGCAGTCGTCGCACCGCGTGCGGATGGAGAACTTCCTTCTGTGGTTCCTCCGCACGGCGCTGCTGCTGCTGCTGGCGCTGGCCTTCGCGCTGCCGGTCGTGCGCAGCCGCACGGCGGGCTTCCTCGGCCGGTCGCGGCGCGATGTGGCGGTCGTGTGGGACGTGTCCCACAGCATGACGTACGAGACCGGAGGACGGAAGGTCTGGGACGATGGCCGCGACGTGGTGCTCAACATCCTGGCGGGATTGGGCGCGGGCGACCGCATCTGCCTGTACCTGGCGGGCGGCGAGGTCACGCCGCTGGCCGCGGCGCCGACGCCCGACCTGAAGTTTGTCGAAGCCCAGGTTCGCCAGCAGACGCCGGAGGGATCGGTGGCCGTCCTTGCCCCGGCCCTGCGCGCGGCCTGCGATGCGCTCAAGGACTCGGGCGCGCGCGAACGCGAGGTCTACATTGTGACAGACGGGCAGGCCCTCACCTGGGGCGGATTCCATTCGGCGGTCCCGGACGCGACGCAGGTCGGGACGACAAACGCGGCGGCATGGGACGCGAAGACGGTCGACGAGCGCATCGTCTTCTTCACCGCGCTGCTCGGTGCCGACGCCCCGGAGAACGCCGCACCGACGGACGTCGAGGTGCAGCCGGGCCTTCTGCTGGCCGGCTCGCCTGCGCAGTTGAGCGTGCGGACGGTCCAAAGCGGCCCGTCGCGCGAGACGTCGCTGACGCTGACAGTCGACCAGCGGGAGATCGCTCGGCAGACCATCCCGGCCGGCCAGGCGGGCGGCGAGACCGTGTTCCCGCTCCCGGAACTCTCGCCCGGCTTCCACGCGGCCTCGGTTGCAACATCGCCGGACGGTCTGGTGGTGGACGACACGTTCCACATCATCCTCCGAGCGCGCGACCGCGTGCCCGTACTGTGCGTAGGCGACGAGGCCGACATGGTGTTCCTCACACGCGCCCTCAGCCCCGGCGTGCGAACCACGGGCCTCACGCCGCGGTCGATCACGCCCGCGGCATGGACCCCGCAGGTCGCGCAGGGGCAGGGGTGCGTCTTCCTTTGCAATGCCGCCCCGCTGCCCGGCGCCGTGCTGATGGAGATCGAGCGCTACGTGCGCGAGGGCGGCCTCGTCGTGGTGTTTCCGGGCGACAAGGGAGGCCCGGCGGACTACGAGAACCTCTCGTGGCTTCCGGCGAAACCCGTGGGCGTCGACGAAATGCCGTCGGGCGAGGGGCGGCGGTCGCTGCGCCTGAAGAAACCGGCGGATCCGCTTTTTCAGGGGCTCCTGCTGCCGCCGGGCGTCGTGCCGACGCTCGCGGTACGGCGGACCGCCCGGCTCGCCGCGCCGGCGCCGGATGCGGAGGCGCTGATCGTCATGGACGGCGACGCCCCGCTGCTGATGGCGCGTCCCTTCGGCGCCGGCCGCGTGCTGCTCTTCACGGTGTCCGCGGACCGCGCCTGGAGCAACCTGCCGCTGACTCCGATCTACCTGCCGTTGCTGCACCAGATCGTCCGCCACGGCGCCGGGCTCGTGCGCGAGCCGCTGTGGCTGCCCGCAGGCCGCGATGTCGCACTGCCCGCCACCACCGCCGGGCTGACGGAGAAGAGCCGGCTGGCGGTGCCCGACGGCACCACGATGGCGGTGCGGCCGGTGAAGCGCGAGGGCCGCACCGATCTGGTGCTCGACGAGGCCCGCGTTCCGGGCATCTACCAAGGCATCGCAGCGACGGGAGCGAAGTGGCCCGTGGCCGCGGTCAATGTGGACCGCCGCGAGTCCGATCTCACGCCCGTGGACCCGGAATCGGTGCCGAAGCTGATCGGATCGAAGCAGGTCTACATCGCGCGCGATCGCGAGGAACTGGCCCGCCGTGTCGAGGAGCACCGTGTGGGCCGGCCGCTGGGCGAGGTCATTCTCTGGCTGGTCCTGGCCGTGGCGGTTCTGGAGTTTCTGATGGCCAACCGCGTCAGCCGCCGTACCGCGGCGCGCCGTCATGCCTGGACCGTGGAGGCCTCGGGCCGGGTCCGCGTGGAGGGCGGGGCATGAGCGGCGCGGGCGACTGGATCTTCGAGCATGCGATGCCCGGCTGGAGCATCGCCGCCGCCGTCGGATTCGCGGTCGCGGTATGCCTGGTGACCGCGTGGCGGTTCCTGAAGCTCGACCGGCTCGGCATCCTGCTGCTGGTGCTCCGGATCCTTTTCCTCGCGGGACTCGGCTGGTCGCTCCTGCTGCCGTCGATGCGCCACGCCGCGCGCGAGGTGCTGCGTCCGCGGTTCCTCGTGCTGGTGGACACGTCGGCCAGCATGAACACGACGTTCGGCGGTACGGGGCCGGTGCGCTGGGAGACGGTGCGGAGCGTGCTGAAGCATGCGTGGCCGGAGAAGGCGTCGGGCCGGTTCACGGTGGATGTCCATCCATTCGCCGCCGAGACCGGTGCGCGGACGGATGCCGGCGATGCGGCGGGGCTGACCCCGGACGGCGCCTCGACGCGCCTGCGCGCCGCGATTGAACGCCTCGCGGCTCTTCACCGCGGCCAGCCCGTGGCGGGGCTGCTGGTGCTGAGTGACGGCCTCGACACGCGCGAGTTGCGCGACGACTGGGCGGGCGGCCCGTGGCCGTTCCCGATCCATACCGTCCGCATCGAGAAGCCCGCGCCCGCGGTCGAGCGCGCGCCGGATGTGCGCGTGGAAACCGTGGAGACGCCGCTGCGCGTCGTGGTGGGCTGGAACACCAAGCTTACCGCCGCCATCTCCGGCGAGACGCCGCCGGGCCGCGCGATCGCGGTGCGGCTCTACCGCAACGACCAGCTTCTGCAGGAGATCCCGACGCAGCTCGGCGACGGCGGCGGAACGCGCGACGTGGCCTTCCAGCTTGAGAACCCCGCGACCGGCGCCTTCACCTATCGTGTCGAGGTGCCGCCGCTGGCGGGCGAGACGCAGACCAACGACAATGTCAGCGCCGTGTCCGTGCAGGTTGTCGACGCCCAGAATCGTCTCCTCTATGTCGAGGATGTGCCCCGCTGGGAATCGAAGTACCTGATCCGCGCCCTGCGGGCCGGCGGGGCCGTGACCCCGCTTGCGTTCGTGCGCGGGCCGGACAACCGGTTCCTGACCTACGGCGGCCGCGGCGCGATGACGCTCGACCTCACCGCGGCGCAGCTCGCCGAGTACAAGATGCTCGTGCTCGGCGATCTCGACGCCGCCACGCTGCGCGCCGACCGCGCCGAGGCGATCGCGAAGTTCGTGACCGAGGGCGGAAACCTCGTGCTGCTCGGCGGCGCCAAAGGTTGGGGGGCGGCCGGCTTCGAGGCGAGTCCGCTGAAGAAGCTCCTCCCGGTCGAGCGCAAGGGGACGCCGCCGGTGCAGGAGGGATCATTCAGCGTCGCGGTAACCGACGAGGGCCGTGCGCACCCTGTTTTCAAGGGCGAGGGCGCGGTGTGGGACACGCTGCCGCCGGTGCTGACCGTGTTTTCCGGCGGCGCCGTCACGCGCGGCGGCACCGTGCTGGCGACCGCGCAGACGCCCGAGGGAGCCCAGCCGCTCGTGGCGGTTCAGCGCTACGGCCAGGGCAAGGTCGTGGTCCTTCTCACGGAGTCGCTCTGGCGCTGGTCGCTGGCGCCGGGCGAAGACACGCCCTACCAGCGATTCTGGAACCAGCTCCTGAACTGGCTCTCGCCCGAGCAGGAGAAGTTGGCGGCGTTCGAGGTCGATCTGTTCGGCAATCTCTCGAACCTCTATCTCGGCGAGGCGGTTGATCTCTCCGCGCGCGTCGGCGGGGAGAACGGGCAGTCGGCCACGGTGGTCTGCGAGGTGACGGCGCCGGACGGCCGCGTGATGCCGTTCCCGATGACCGCGCAGTCGATCACGACGGCGACGGGCAAGTCCCTGCCCGGGTTCATCCTGAAGTTCACGGCCGAGGCCTCGGGCCTGCACAAGGCCCGCGCGGTCGCGGAACTCGAGGGGAAGAAGGTCGAGTCCGCCCCGTTCTCGTTCTTCGTGCGCGGTGTGAGCGCCGAGTCGACCCCGCGACCCGCCAACCTCGACTTGTTGCAGAAGCTTGCCGAAAGCAGCGGCGGACGTTTCGTCGACCCGGGCGAGGTCGGGGCGCTGGTCGACGGCCTCAAGGCCGAGGGCCGCGAGGAGACGCGCGTGTCGTACCGGTCCATGTGGAACCACTGGCTGACGATCGGTCTGCTGGTGGGGCTGCTGACGGTCGAGTGGATCACGCGGCGCCGGGCAAACATGGCGTGAGGGTTTCGGCGTGCCGGGCCGGGCCGGCGGGAGTATCGTGGACACGTGAAGGACGGAGGATCGGAAGCATGAGCGGCGCATGGCAAATGATGGCGGTTGCGGCGATGCTGGGCGCGGCGGCGACCGCGGCGCCGGCGGGACGGACGAACCTCGTCGCGAACGGGAGCTTCGACGATCCGAAGGACCCGCTGGCGGGCTGGCGGACGGACTACAACCTGCCGGGCGAGAGTTTGTACGCGCAGAACAGGGAACTGGTGTCGGTCGTGCCGGCCGAGGGCGGGCGGAAGACGGTGCTGCGCCTCAACGTGAAGACGGATGATCTCGCGATCAACCAGGGCGTGAAGGCGGACAGCAAGCCGATCCCGATCGAGACGGATGTCCGCTACCGGTTCTCCGTCGCCGCGAAGTCCACCGGCCCGAACTGCCGCATCATGCTGGAGGGCTATCGCTGGCGTCCCGGCATCAAGCCGCATCCGGATCCGGACCTCTCCGAACTGCGCAAGGTCTACAAGTTCACACAGCTCTTCTTCGGCGCCCAGAAGGCGGGCGACTTCGGCGGGATCGGCAAGTCGTGGTCGACGGCGGAATCCGAGTTCCCGGATGCCTTCAAGTCCGACCTCCAGAAGGACCTCTACGGCACGATGAAGTTCGTGGTTGTGCATGTCGTCGGCATCGGCGGCAAGGCCGGCGATCTGCACGTCGACGACGTCACGCTGGAACCGATGGGGCCTGTGAAGAAGACCCGATCAGAGAAGTAGAAAACTCCAAACTCCAAGGAAGTAGGAAGGACCAAGAAGGAAGTGGATAAGAAAGGCGTCATAGTTTCAGGGCGTGATGGTCTCTGCCGGCGGAAGGCTCCGGCCTTCGATACTTGCAGTCTACTCACTTCTCACTTCCTTGGAGTTTGGAGTTTCTCACTTCCTTCGCCTTCGTCCGGCACCGGGAGGATCCGATGACGGGCGGGCGGACTGCGGTGGACCTCGTCCGGCTTGGGTGCGTGGTGCATGCGCGCGAGGCGTTCCGATGGCTTGTGCTCGGCGTCGCCGCGGCGGGTGTGGTGGTGAGCGTTGCGGCGGTCCTTGATCTGGTCTTCCGGTACGAGCGGGCGGGTCGCATCGCATGCTTCGCCGCCCTGGCGGTCGCGGCGGCGGCGGGCGTGGTCGTGGTGGTCCGGACGCTGGTGCGGCGGACGACGCCGGAGGGGATCGCGGCGCGGCTCGAGCGGGCCTTTCCGGACCTCGACAACCGGCTGATCAACTACGTGCAGTTCGCGTCGGTCGACACGCCGGACGCGATGGTGTCGGCGTACCTCACGGCCGATCCGCCCGACGTGCGGCGGCTGCCGGCGTCGGCGCTGGGCAACCGTCGCGCGGCCCGGATCGCCGCGGGCGGGCTGCTGGCGGCGTCAGCGTTGATGGGCGGCGGATGGTGGTGGTCGGGGCCGGCGTGGACGAACGCCGTGATGCGCGTGGCGAATCCGCTCTCCGCGCGTCCGCCATCCACGATGGCCCGCATCGTCGTCGTCGCGCCCGGCACCGTGCGGGCGCTCGGAGGGCAGCCGCTGACGCTGTCCGTGCGCGTCGAGGGCAAGGCGGGCCAGCCGGTCTCGATCGAGTTGTGGCCGGCGGATGACCGCCGCACGACGGTGGACCTTGGCCGGCTGGAAGGGAAGGGGGAGGAGTCCTTCGAGTATGCGCTGCCGCGGCTGACGGGTGACATGGGCTACCGGTTCCGTGCCGGCGACGCCGTGGCCGCGCGCCACGCCGTCACGCTGGTTCCGCCGCCCGCCTTCGCCCGCCTGGAGGCGCGTGTGGAGCCGCCGCCGTACATGCAGGCGACGGGGCGCGTCTTCAATGTTCTCAAGGAACGCATTGCCGCGCCGCAGGGCTCGATGATCCGCATCGAGGCGGAGGCGAATCGGGATCTTGCCGCAGCGGAGGCCGGCACGGTGGTCTCCACGTCGGGCCTCGCGAGGGCGGGAAGCGCGGTCGTCTGGACCGGGGCGATGGTGGCCGCCGCGTCGGGGCCGCTTTCCGTGTCCATTGCGGACGCGGACGGCTTCCGCGCGACCTGCGTGGCCGATCTCGACGTCGCACCCGATCTTCCCCCGCTGATCCGGATCCTTACGCCGACCGCGCGCGTGAAACTGGGCCCCGGCTCGATGCCGCGCATCCAGTGGGACGTCATTGATGACTTCGGCCTGACCGCGGTCGCGATCGAGCAGGTCTTTCCCGGGGAGACGCAGAAGACGGCGACGGCCGTGGCGAACTGGGACATCAAGGCGAAGCGGACATTCAAACAGGTATGGGAGGGGGCAGGCGCTGAATGGCCGGAGAAGGGACGCCCGCTCGTGTATCGCGTGACCGCCACGGACAATCTGCCGGGTGCGCCCACGCCGCGCTCGCTCTCGACCCTTGTGTACTTTGATTCCGCGGCCACCGGCGCGATCGTTGCCGCCCGCGCTGCCGTGGCCGCCTCGGGACAGACTTTGGCCCACCTCGTCGAGTTGCAGAAGAAGAATCTCGACAAGACAACCGTGTTGGAGAAGGCAAGCGGTGCGGCGCCCGAGGCGTGGACCGCGGTGCAGGCGGTGCAGGAGGACATCCTCCGGCGCGCCGGCGCCCTCCTGGCCGATCCGACACGCCCGCTCGGTGCGTTGGAGCAAGTGGTGCGCGATCTACATACCGGTCCCATGCGCGAGGTCGTTGGGATCGCCGCCCGCATCCCCAAGACGGCCGAGGCCGAGCGTCCGGCGCTGGCCCGGCGCGCGCTCACGCTCGAAAGCGGGATCCTCCGCGCGCTTACGGCGGCGGAGGAGGGGATGGACCGCGTCGCGGCGCATCGACAGATCACGGGCCTCTTCGCCCTGCTCGACGCGCTCGTTCAGGGCCAGGGCGAGGCGCTGGAGGGTGCGCGGAAGTCGGCCGACACCTCCGCGCAGATCGCGCGTCAACTGGTGGCGCAGCAGGACCGGCTTGCCGAGGATACGGGCGAGTTCGTCCGCCTGTGCCGTCGCGACTCCGCCGAGGTCGCCAAGACCGACGCGAACTTCGCCAAGATCGTCGAGCAGGTGGCGCAGGAGTGCGAAACGCGCAAGGTCTCGCCGACCATGGTCACCGCCGCCGGGCACCTTGAGAACAACGTCGCGGCCAAGGCCGTGCCGCTGCAGACGGAGGCCCTCGCGCACCTCAAGGAGTTTCAGACGCTACTCAACAAGTGGCGGGCGCTCGACGCGCAGGAGAAGATGGAATCGATGCGCGATGCGGTCGAGCAGGCCGCCGAGAAGATGAAGAAGATCACCGACCTGCAGGCGAAGATCGTCGATGCGATCCGGCAGACCGAGCAGCAGAAGGACAGATCGGACAAGGATATGGAGGAACTGGACGAGGAACTCGGCGAGTTGAAGGGGAACATGGCCGAATCCCTGCTCAAGATCGCGACGGACCTCCACATCTTCCCCGAGTTGCCCGTGGGCAACGACATGGTGGCGGATGTCTTCCAGATCTACGAGGAAGTCGCCCAGGTGCCGGGCTCGGAGTCCACCGAGGCCAAGGAGCTTGGTCTGCAGAAGGAGGATTGGATCCTCGAAGCCCTCGAGACCGCCACGGAGCGGCTCGACGACATGGAAATGTGGCTGGTCGCGCAGCCCGACGCGACGAAGCGAAACACGGAGAACTTCGACCAGCAGGAGCTTCCCGAAATCCCGGTCATCCCCCTGGCGAGCGAGATCGAAGACATCATCGGCGATCTTCTCGAGCAGGAGGAGGAGATCATGAACGAGGCGGACGACTCGGCCACGAACCAGGGTTCGGCGGACATGGCCGCCGGTTGGGGCGTTGCCGAGGGCGAGTTCGCCAACTTCAGCGCGAAGGGCAAATCCGGCAACGAGCGGCCGGACCACAAGGACCAGGACGGGCGGTCGCTGGTCGGCCGGCAGGGCATGTCCGACGGCGAGACCGTGGCGGGATCCGGCAAGATCAACGCGGGCGACGACAACATCGAGGCGCGTCGCACCCAGGACTCCCCGCAGGCCGGCCAGGTGCAGGAGGAGGGGCATGCGGACGCCAAGGCGACCGGCGGCGGCAAGGGATCGGGCTACAGCGACCGCATGGGCATGTCCGGGACGGGCCCCCGCGAGGATGCGAAGACCAAGGCGCGGTCCGAACTCGGCATGCAGGCGATGCTGAGGAGGAATGCCGAGGCGCTGTATGCGAAGGCCTCGATGGCGCATATCCGCACGGGTTCGCTCGACGAGGCCGTGCGCGCGATGCGTCAGGCGGAGACCGCGATGCGCCGCGGCGATTCGATCCGCGAGGTGCGCGAACTCCAGCGCCGTGCCGCGGCGGCGCTGTCGCAGACCCAGGGCGAGATGGGCCCCGGGGTGTTCACGCCGGTCCCCGCATCGGCCGTCGCGGCGCCGATGGTCGATGCCCAGGAGGCGTCGACCGCCGAGGACGCTCCGCCGGCCTACCGGGATCTGGTGTCGGAGTACTTCCGGTCATTGAGCGAAGTGGCGCGGTGAGAAGGAAGGCGAAAGTGGAGAACTCCAAATTCCAAGGAAGTGAGAATCGGATGGGAGTTTCTCACTTGTCTTTCCTCCTTCTGTTGCTGGCCACTCTGCCGTCCTTCGGGGCGCCGCTGGATGTTCCGTGGGCTGTGGCGTCCGCGACGCACCGGTTCGAGGTCGAGATCGTTGACCCGCCGTCGGATTTGGAGG
>CAYRFK010000115.1:0-15678 GCA_964423465.1 uncultured Verrucomicrobiota bacterium
GGCCGAGCGTGTTGGAGAAGAGATAGGGCCGCGAACGCTGGCGGAGGAGGTCGACATCAGCCCCGCGGCCTCGATACCGTCGAGAATTCCGCGGAGGTGGTGTTGGAATCGTGTGTACACGGGGTTACCGGCTCCACTCGAGGATCACCGTGCCGGACGTTCCGGACCGGTTGAGGATGATGGTGTGCCAGTCGATGCGGATGCCGATCTCGGGAACCGGCACCTCGTCGAGGCGCAACCCTTCCGCCGCAACCCGTTTCACCAGCGCTTTCATGCGGTCCACCGTACGCCAGGCCTCTATTCGATGCAATCGCAGGCAAATTCGCGAACCCGTTGCCGGGTGGGCGGCTCGGACCGCTCGCATGCCCTTTTCGCCTTCCCCTGCGGCCCCGGGCGGGGCAAGATGCGACAAATGGGGCGCAGAAGCGTCCGGGAGGATCTGATGTCGTCGCTTGCGAACGTGCAGATCGGTGTCGTCGGTCTCGGGTACGTCGGGCTTCCACTGGCGGTGGAGTTTGGGAAGCTCTTCAAGACAGTGGGATTCGATATCAAGACCGCGCGGGTCAGGGAACTGAGGGACGGGCGGGATTCAACTCTCGAGACCGAGCCTGCGGAACTGGCCGCGGCGGGGAAACTGTCCTTCACGGACAAGATCGAGAAGTTGCGGGCGTGCACGGTATTCATCATCACCGTCCCGACGCCGGTCGACGAGTTCAAGCGCCCCGACCTGTCGCCGCTGGAGAAGTCGAGCGCCTCGGTGGGGACGGTCCTCAAGAAGGGCGACATCGTCGTCTATGAATCCACGGTCTACCCCGGGGCGACCGAGGAGGTCTGCGTGCCGATCCTTGAGCGGGTCTCGGGCCTGAAGTTCAACCGTGACTTCTTCGCCGGCTACAGCCCGGAGCGCATCAATCCCGGCGACAAGGAGCACCGGCTCGTCACGATCCGCAAGATCACCTCGGGCTCGACGCCGGAGGCGGCGGCCAAGGTCGACGAACTCTACGGCAGCATCATCAAGGCCGGCACACACCGCGCCAGCTCGATCAAGGTCGCCGAGGCGGCCAAGGTGATCGAGAACACGCAGCGGGATGTCAACATCGCGCTCATCAACGAACTGGCGATGCTCTTCGAGCGGATGGATATCGACACCGAGGAAGTCCTTCAGGCTGCCGGTACGAAGTGGAACTTCCTGCCGTTCCGCCCCGGGCTGGTCGGCGGACATTGCATCGGCGTGGATCCGTACTACCTTACGCACAAGGCCCAGCAGCTGAACTTCCATCCGGAGATGATCCTCGCCGGCCGCCGGACCAACGACAACATGGGCGCCTATGTCGTCTCGCGCATCGTGAAGTCGATGTTGCAGAAACGGATCGCCGTGCAGGGATCGCGCGTTCTGCTGCTCGGGCTGACCTTCAAGGAGAACTGCCCGGACATCCGCAACACCCGGATCGTCGACATCGTCCACGAGTTGCGCAGCTACGGGGCGAAGGTGGACGTGTTCGACCCCTGGGCCGATCCGAAGGAGACCCAGCACGAGTACGGATTCCGCACCATCCCGGCGCCGAAGGCGGGGGCCTATGACGCGATCGTGATCGCCGTCGCGCACCGTCAGTTCCGCGAGATGGGGCTGCGCGGGATGCGCCGGCTCGGCAAGCGCCGCCACGTGCTGTACGACATCAAGTACATCCTGAAGAAGGGCCAGTCGGACGACCGGCTGTAGTCGGGTTTGCGGTGCGCGGCGGAGGCGGAGGGGGACTCTGATGAAGCGTCTGGGCGAGGAACAGGTTCGCGGTCTGGGCCAGTGCTGGGCCCGTCACCGTCTGGCGGTGGCGGCGCCGGGAAGGTTCCCTTCCTGGGACTGGGTGATCCTGACCGCCGCCAGCGAGCCGCAGGCCCGGCTCTACGATCTGGCGCTCGCCGAGGCGCGGTCCCGCGGCGTGCTGGCGTCCGCCACGCGCACCCTGGTCGTTCCCGATCCGGGCGGGCGCAGAATCGGAAGCGGCGGGGCGACGCTGAACGCGATCCGCGCCGCCGCCGCGGCCGACCCGGACCTCGGCGGCCGCCGCGTGCTGCTGATCCATTCCGGCGGCGACAGCCGGCGCGTGCCGTGGGCGAACATCTTCGGCAAGGCCTTCGTCCCGCTGCCCGTGCTGGCCGACCCCGACCACGCGCCACCCACGGTGTTCGACCACCTGCTGGCCGTGAGCGCGGCCTTCGCCTTCACGATGGAAAACGGCGGCATGGTGACGCTGTCGGGCGACATGCTGCTGCTCTTCGATCCCGCCCGTGTGCGCCTTCCCTCCGACGGCGCCGCCGTCATCACGACGCCGGTCCCGCTCGATCTCGCCGGCAAGCACGGCGTCATCGTCGACGGCGGAGGCGGGCGCGTCTCGCGCCTCCTGCAGAAGGCGACACCCGACCAGCTCGCGAAGGCCGGCGCGCTGGTCGAGGGCGGTTCGGCCCTGCTCGACACGGGCATATGGGCCTTCACCGGATCCGGGTTCCGCGCGCTCGTCGATGCCTCCGCGGCCCGTCCCGGCGCGTACGATGCGATGCTGGAGGCCGGCGACCAGTGCAGCCTTTACGAGGAACTGGCCGGCGCCATGGTGGCCGGCGAGCGCACCGCGCTCGAGGCGCGGCCGTGGTCGCGGATGCTGCTGCAGGCGCTGCGCGGCATCGACCTCGAACACCGGTGCGCCGATGACATGGTCTTCCTCCACTTCGGAACGACGGCGGAAATCCTCGACCACCTCGGCCGGCAGTGGTTCGGCGGGCTGACGTCGCGGATCCTGGCGGAGGAGGGGCCGCGCGTCTCGCCGGACGCCCACCTGCTCGAGACCGCGCTCCATCATGACGCCCAGGTCGGATGGGGGAGCCTGCTGTACGGCTGCCGGTTCGGCGCGGGGGCCTCGATCGGCCGCCGCTGCGTTGCGGTCGGCGTGGACGACGGCGGCGAGACGGTGCAGATTCCGGACCACACGTGCCTGTGGCAGGTCCCGCTGGCGGATGCCGGGGTCGGGCCGGGCGTCGCTCATGTCTGCTGCGGCGTAGACGACAACCCGGGCGAGGCGGGGCCGTCGGCCACGTTCTGCAATCGGGACTTCGCCCTTTGGATGCGACAGCACGGCGTCACGCCGGAGGAGCTTTGGACGGAGGGCGACAAGCGGATCCTCTGGTTCGCACGCCTGTTCCCGGTCCAGCAGTCCCCGGCCAGCCTCCAGACCGCAATGTGGCTGGTTGGCCCCGGCGACGGTGCCGGTGCCGACCGCCTGCGCGCCGAGTGGCGGGCGTCCGAACGCATCCATCTGGCCGATCTCCACCGCCGCGCCGATTTCGCGGGATGGATGCGCCAAAAGGACGCCCTCCGCGCCTCGCTGCTCCTGCGGACTCTCGGCCAGACGGTCGAGGGCGCCCTGGACCGGAACGTCTACGAACTCGCACGCCAGTTGAACGCCCCGGGCCTGCGTCGCCGTGCCGTATCGCTGGCCGACCGCCGGTTGGGCAGCGATGCCGCGCTCGAGGGCCTGTGCCCCCGGAGCCGCCGCCTGCAGATGCGGTCCGACCTGCTCGCCGCCGGCGGCAGTGTCGACGAGGCGCGCGCCACGGCCGCCGAGGCCTTCTCGGCGGTGCAGGACGAGGTGGCGGCCGCCGTGCGCTACGAGCCCCCGTCACCGGTGCGCGACCGCCCCGCCGCCCGCGTCGAGGTGGCCCTGCCCGTCCGCTTCGACATCGCGGGTGGATGGAGCGATACGCCGCCGTACTGCCTCGAGCGCCCGGCCATGGTGCTCAACCTCGCGATGTGCCTCAACGGGGCGCGCCCCGTGAGGGTGGTGGCCGAGACGCTTGCCGCGCCGCGCTGGGAGCTCGAGGTGGAGGATCTGCAGGCGAAGCGGGTCTTCGACACGCCGGTGGATGCGCTCCGGAGCGAGGGCGTGGCCGATCCGTTTCACCTGCTCAAGGCGGCGCTGCGCGTCACCGGGTACGGCGGCAACAGCGGCATCTCGCAGGGCGTGCGGCTGCGTACGCGCGCCGATGTACCCAAGGGCAGCGGGCTCGGCACGAGCAGCATCCTCGGCGCTGCCGTCATCCGTGCCCTCCAGCAGCTCGCCGGACGGCCCGACGACACTGCCACGGTCAGCGATCTCGTGCTCGTGCTCGAGCAGCAGATGCGGACCGGCGGCGGCTGGCAGGATCAGGTCGGCGGCCTCGTGCCCGGGGTGAAGTGCGTGCGCACCAACCCGGTCCGCCCGCTGCGCATGAAAATCGAGGATGTGCCGCTGCTTCCGGCGGCGATCGAGGAACTCGAGGCGCGTTTCGTTGTGGCCTTCACCGGCAAGCAGCGACTCGCCCGCAACATCCTTCAACTTGTCGTCGAGCGCTACCTGCGTCGCGATGCGCGGACGCTCGCCGCCATCCGCGGGCTCGTCGAATTTGCAGAGGAGGGGCGCGCGGCCCTCGCCATGGGCCGGCTGGACGACCTCGGCGAAGTGCTCAGCGGTGCGTGGTCCGCGACCCAGCAACTCACGCCCGAATGCAGCAACCCGCAGATCGACGCCCTCTTCCGCGAGGTCGAGGACCTCTCCGTCGGCGGCAAGCTCGCCGGTGCCGGCGGGGGCGGCTTCATGGGCGTCCTCGCCAAGGATGCCGAGGCCGCCGCACGGATCCGCACGAAACTCACTGCGGCCGATCCGGCGCTGAGAGTCTACGACTGGACGTTGGACCGATAGTGAACACTCATCCCTCATCACTTATCACTCATCACTCTCTGTTGTCCGTTCTCATTCCCGTCTACAACGAACGCGCCTACTTCGGGAAGTGCCTTGAGCGAGTCCTGGCGGCGCCGCTGCCGGCAGGGCTCGAGCGCGAGGTGATCCTCGTGGACGACAAGTCCACCGACGGCACGACCGACCTCGTCCGCGAGCTCGCCGCGAAGCATGCGCCCGTCGTGCGCGCCGTCTTTCAGGAGGTCAACCAGGGGAAGGGCGCCGCGATCGCGCGCGCGGTGCAGGAGATGCGGGGTCAGTACGCGATCTTCCAGGATGCCGATCTCGAGTACGACCCCGCCGACTACGGCGTGCTGCTGCAGCCCATCCTCGAGGGCCATGCCGACGTCGTCTACGGCTCGCGCTTCGTCCCGCGCACCATGCGACGCGTGCTGAACTACCACCACGAGCTCGGCAACCGGTTCCTGACGACGATGTCCAACGTCTTCAGCGGGCTCAACCTGACCGACATGGAGACGTGCTACAAGGCCTTCCGCGCCGACATCCTCCGCACGATCCCGATCCGGTCGAAGCGCTTCGGCATCGAGCCCGAGATCACCGCGAAGATCGCCAAGCGCCGATGCGTCGTCTACGAGGTGCCGATCAGCTACCACGGCCGTGGCTACGCGGAGGGCAAGAAGATCGGCTGGAAGGACGGCGTCTCGGCGCTGGCCACGATCCTCCGCTACTGGATCCTCGACGACTGCTACGAGGAGCGCTACGGCCACTCGATCCTCTCCGACCTCTCCCGCGCCCGCCGCTTCAACGAGTGGATGGCCCGCGAGATCGTCCCGCACCTCGGCCGCCGCATCCTCGAGGCCGGCGCGGGCATCGGCAACCTCAGCCGCCACCTGCCGAAGCGCGAACTGCTGCTGCTGACCGACGTCGAGCCCCAGTACCTTTCGATGTTGCAGGACGCGTGGCGCGGCAACGCCCTCGTCGATGTCGCGAAGTTCGATCTCACCTCCGACGACGACGCGGCCACGCTGCGGGACCGCCAGCTCGACACCGTGGTCTGCCTCAACGTTCTCGAGCACATCGAGGACGACGCCGCGGCGCTGCGCAGGATGCGCACTCTGCTTGCCCCCAGCGGACGGCTCGTCCTTCTCGTCCCCCAGCACCCGTGGCTCTTCGGCGCCTACGACAAGGAACTCGGCCATTTCCGCCGCTACAGCCGTGCAGGGCTCCGTTCGCTGGTTGAATCATGCGGCTTCCGCGTGTCCCGCCTCCGCGGGTTCAACGCACTGGCGATCCTCGGTTGGTGGGTCAACGGCCGCCTTCTCGGTCGGACCAAGATCGGCCGCGTCCAGCTCAAGCTCTTCGACCTCTGCGTGCCGTTCATGCGGCTGGTCGAGAAGATCCTCCCGCTCCCCGGCATCTCGCTCATCTGCGTCGCGGAGGCGGTGGACGGTCAGCAAGGCGCCGCGCGCCCGCAGGGCGCACCGGGGGCGTGATCAGTAGTGGTACCGCGCCTGGGCGATCAGGACGGTTCTCACCGGGCTTCATGCAGCACCACCGGGCCGAGGAGGCCGGAGTCGAAGACGGGCCAGTTCGAGGCGTCGAAGGGCTTGTACTTGATGTTGACAAGGTTGATGTCGCGGAAGATCCGCCACTCGACCTTGCGGCGGTCGAGGTCGCGGATGCGGTTGGCGGCGAGATTCGTGACCTCGATCTCGAGTTCATTGCCCGACCGCTTCAGCAGGTCCGCGGGGACCTCCACGCGGTAGGGACGCAGGATCGCCGTGCCGAGGTCGCGGCCGTTGAGGCGGACGCGCGCGACGTGGCGGACATCGCCGAGGTCGAGGACGAGGGACGCGGGCGGGTGTCGAGAGGCGAGAGACGGAGTGGCGGTGCCGGCCTCCTTCGTCCCTCGCCCCTCGACCCCCGCCCCTCCGAACGTCGTTCGGTACCGCGCGGTGCCGGCGAAGGGCTCGGTGGCGGGGTCGCCGTTGGCGGTCCAGGAGGCGAGGGCGGTTGCGGTGAAGGGCTTCGGCAGTGCGGGGCCGCCGGCGATGAGGTCGACGGTCCACTGGCCGGCGAGCGACTGCGAGGCTCCGGCGGGGCGCGCCCAGCACCAGGCAGGGCCGGACGGCGCGGTGCGGTCGAAGGTGCGGATGATGGCCGAATGGCCGGGATCGAGGGCCAACTGGACCTCGAGAGCGCCGTCGGTGCCCGCGCGCGAGGGCGCGACACCGGAGCGGCCGGTCAGCGGGTCGAGGATCAGCGCGCCGGCGGCGGGGGCGGACATCGCGAACCAGCCGTCCATCGGCTTCATCGACTGGTTGGCGACGAACAGGAAGCGGCCGTCGTCGAGGCGGCGGCGGAGGACGAGCGTGCCGGGATGGGAGGCCACGATCGCCTCGCCGCGGATTCCGGCGGCGGCCAGTGCGGCGTCGCGAGGACCCGCCAGGATGCGGCCCTTGCCGCGCCGGACTTCCTGCACGGCGGCAGTCGGCCCCTTCACGTCCAGTGGACCGAGTGTGGTGCGGAGTGCGCGGAACTTCGCGCGGCGCTCGTCGAGCCGGCCGAGGCCCGGCACGTCGGCCGGGAGCGCGTCCTCAAAGATCACGGTGGCGCCGGCCTCGGCGAGCGAGAGCAGTCGCGCGAATGTCGCGTCGGGCATCGTGCGGCAGGGCGGCACGAGAATGGCGCGCCATGCGGCCCCGCCCGGCGCTGTGAGCGCGCCGTCGTTCGCTCCGATGCCCTGCAGCAGATGGTCGGAGACGTAGTCGAAAGCGACGCCGGCGTCCCACAGCGCGCGGGCGGTGCGGCCGAGGGGCTCCTCCGTCAGCCAGCCGTGGCTGTGTACGGAGAACTGGAAGAATCGGCCGGAGGCGTAGAGGTCGTGGATGGGCCAGTAGACGAGGAGGTCGTTGTCCGGCCGGCCGGCCTGCAGCACGGACTGGCACCGCGCAATGTAGCCGTTCAGTGCCGGGGCTTCGCGCCAGAGCGGGTTGCGGGGGTTCATCTGCGACGATGCGTAGAAGAGCCAGCCGGGCCATGCGGCGTCATCGGGCGAGTAGATGCAGCCGTGGTAGAAGACGTGGTTCACGCCGGAGGCGAAGAGGAGGTCGGCGAAGCACTTCCATTCCTCGAACGTCTCGCAGAAGTGCTCGGCCATCCACGTCGAGGTTTCGGCGGACGTGAGACGGCGGCCGGCGGTGTGGGCGGCGGACGAGGCGAACTTGGAGATCAGCGGTTCGCGGTCGCCTTCGCGGAAGCGCTCGTCGAACTGCGACTTCAGCGGATCGCGTTCGCCGCGGCCGAACATCTCGGTCTCGGGGATATCGGCCAGCGCGTAGAAGTCGAGCAGGTTGACCGGCGCGCCGTGGGCCTGGTTTCGCGTACGCATGCCGTGCGTGCGGCACCAGTCGGTCCATTGCGAGAATACCGGGCCGGTGACGAGGTCGGAGAGCGTCTCGCGGTAATCGCAGCGAACGCGGGCGACGCGGTCGGTGTCGCCGCGGCCCGCGAAGGCTTCGACCTCGTCCGCCAGCCGGTAGCCGTGAAGCTTCTCGAACGCGGCGGGCACGTCGGCCGACCAGTTCGCGCCGAAGTACTCGAACGAATCGTGGTACATCGCGCGCGGGCGGGGCGCGCCGGGTTTCTCGAAGGGGGCGGTGAACCATGCGAGGAACGTCTTCATGGCCTCCGTGTGGAACGGATTCAGCATGAAGCCCTCGCCGCCCGGGGCGGAGCGTTTGACCTTGGGTGACGCGGCGGCGGCGATGATGGCGCCGTTCGTGACAACGGCCTTCTGTCCGGCGAGGTCCTTCGTGATGCAGGGTCCGCCGAAGCACCAGCCGGAGCCGGAGGTCATGTCGACGCCGAGGTCCAGCTTCGCGGCCTCGTCGATCGTGTACGCGAGCATCTCCATCCACTGCGGGCTCAGGTAATCGATATAACGGGCCTCCGCGCCCTTCGCGCCGTAGATCGGTACGACGTGGATGCCGCCGAGCCCGCCCTCCCTGTAGCGGCGGAGTTCGCGCGCGAGGTTCTCCTTGTCCACGGCGCTGCCCATCCACCAGTTGTAGGCCCACGGACGGCATTCGCGCGTGGCCTCGGGCCATGGCGAGGCGGGATCGGCGGCGGGGGTGGAAAGAGATGATGCGATCGCGATTGCGAGGCAGGGCGTACGGAGCTTCATTTCGATGGATCCTCCGGACTCAACAACCAACATCCAACAACCAACAGCCAACAACCAACATACAAGGCGGACGAACACCGAACACCGAACATCCAACATCGAACGTCGAAGTCCGGCCCCGGCATCACCACACCGCCACACCGCCACACTGCCACACCGCCATACGGCCCCACTGTCCCCTCGCAACGGCGCGTTGATCGCGAGCGGGCGATCAGCGTCTTCGCGCGGCCATGGCGCGCTGGGCGTCGCGGTCGGATTCCTTCTGGCGGAGGGTCTCGCGGCGGTCTTCGTGCTGTTTGCCGCGGCAGATGCCGATGTCGACCTTGGCGATACCGCGGCGGAAGTAGATGCGAAGCGGGACGAGGGTCTGGCCGCTGACCTGGACGTGGCCGTAGAGGCGGTCGATCTCGCGCCGGTTCAGCAGGAGGCGGCGGGGGCGCTTGGGTTCGTGGTTGTGGACGTTGCCGCACTTGTACGGCGCGATGTGGCAGTCGATGAGGTTCGCCTGGCCGTTCTCGATGACGGCGTAGCTCCCGGCGAGGCTAGCCTGACCATCTCGGAGCGACTTGACCTCGGTGCCATGCAGCGCGATGCCGGCCTCGATCGAGTCGAGGATGGTGTAATCGTGACGGGCCTTGCGATTCTCGGCGACGACCTTGCGGCCGTCCGACTCTGGCTTGTCACCGCTCATGCGATCAGTATTGGCCTTCGGTTGCGGCGCCGCAAGCGTGGCGCTTCATGACAACACAAGGGGCGCCCCGGTTGCCCGGAGCGCCCCGTGCGGGCCGCCGCGGCGGCTACAGGCTGAACATCGCGCCGGCCGTCGAGCGGCAGCGCTGGCGGATATCGTCTTCCGTGAAGAGCATTTCCGCGGTCAGCTTCCCTTCCGCGATCTCCTTCAGGGCGAGATCCATCTTTTCCATGTTCAGGCTGTCCGGCTTGACCATCGGGCGCTGCCCGCTGACCAGCTGCCGGACGCGACGGGAAACCATGTTGATCAGGATCGGCACGCTCGGCACGCGCGCCTTGGCCTGGTCCAGATACGTTGTATTCATCGTGCGATCCTCCGCCATCAAGAGGCGAACGTGAGAGACTAGGCGAAAGCCCCGCCCATGTCAATGGCGTCGAGAGACTTAATCGGAACCGTATGTTCCCGTGCGGGTTGCAGTTCCGCGCGGACGCCCCGCCACATTCCATCGCACTCGTTCCGGCCTCCGGCGGGTTGCGTAGAGTGTAACATCCAGCCGTACGATCGTACGTCTGGATGTTACAGCCTACGGTGCGTTCCAAGGGGTGGAAGGATGGCGATGGGGTGTTTCCAAGCCTTGGACGTCAGGGGCGGACGTGTCGGCGGGATGGCGGTGGAGCCAGTGCGGGCCGGCCCGCGACATGCCCTCGCGGCGGAACCCGGGACGCGGAACCTCCGAACCTCCGAACCTGCGAACCTCGGAACCCTCGCCCCTACACGCCCCATCCCGGGCGCGGGCTGGGCGGCGCGAGGAACGCGTTGGCGGCGGGGATGTTGGTGAACCGGCCGGCGGGGCCGTCCCATTCGAGCCGCGTGGCGGGGAAGCGTTGGGCAATGACGCCGAGCAGGGCGATTTCCGTCAGCGGGCCGCCGTAGTCGAAGTTCGAGCCGGCTTGGCGTCCCTCGCGGATGGCGGCGAGCCAATCCTCGTAGTGGCCCTTCACGCGCGGGATGGATTCCGCCGGGCGCTTGTACGCCTGCATCTTCGCCTCGGGGATGATCCGCACGCTGCCGGCGCCGTGGGAGCCGTAGGTGATGGTGCCCTTGTCGCCGATGACGATGGCACCGGTTTCCGGGGGCTTGCGGTCGGCCTCGAGTTCCCCCGGCCGAGGCGGCTTCTGGCTGCCGTCGTACCAGATCACCCTGACCGCCTTGCGGGCGCCCTTCGCGGCGAACTCGAACTCGATCTGCGAGCCGAGCGGGAAGGTGTCGGCGTGGGCCTTCGGATCGTAGCCGTCCGTGACCTTCGCGGTCACCGCCGTCGGTGCGCCCAGGTCCAGCGCCCAGAAGACCGGGTCGATCACGTGGCAGGTCCAGTCGCCGATCGTGTCGGTGCCGAACGGGCGCCAGTCGCGCCACGTGCTGGGCAGGTAGAGCGGATGATATGGGCGGGCCGGAGCGGGGCCGAGCCAGAGGTCCCAGTCGAGTTCCGCGGGCGGTTCGTGCTTCTCGGAGAGTTTTGGCAGGTCGGCGATGCGGCTGTGGGCCTTGCGGCAGCAGGCGTGGACGGTATGGACGCTGCCGATCGCGCCGTCCTCGATCCATTCGCGGAAGGTGCGGATCGTGGACGACGAATGGCCCTGATTGCCGAGTTGCGTGACGACCTTGTGTTCCCGCGCGGCCTTCACCAGGGCGCGGACCTCGGCGACCGAGTGGGCGAGGGGCTTCTCGCAGTAGATGTGCTTGTCCATCCGGATCGCGGTGAGGGCGATGGCTGCGTGGGTGTGGTCGGGCGTCGAGACGACGACGGCATCGGTGTCGCGGCCGACCTTCTCCAGCATCGTGCGATAGTCGCGGAACCGCTTTACGTCCGGGAACTTCTTGTAGGTCGCCGCCGCCCGCTTCTCGTCGACGTCGGCGAACGCGGTGAACTCGCCGGAATTGGCGATCGATCCGATGTTGGCGACGGCTCGTCCACCCGCGCCGATGCAGGCGACTCGAAGTTTCGGTCCCCCGGGAGTGGCCGCGGCCGGTGCCCGGCGCGAAAGCAGGATCCCGCCGATTCCGGCGGCGGATCCTGCGAGAAACTGGCGGCGGTTGATCGTTGGCATCGGGTCGTCTCTCCTAGGTTCGTTACAATGAAACGGACACCGGCGCTGTTTCGTGTGCCGGTTTCATGCCCAGGCTGCCGTCTGGCACGCGCAGCGGCCGAGGGTGCTTCGTGGCGTCCTGCGGATTTGCCCGCAGAATGCCGCCCTTCGGCCGCCCAACGGTCTCCGGATTCGTCAAACAGTGGCTTTGCCCGGCGCATCCTGCCGGCGTATACTTTGCCACCGTAGATCGAGGCGGCCTGCTGTGCGGAAATCCCGCTGCGGTGGCCGCCCGGTCCGTATCAAGGTGTAGCCATGGCACAGGTGATGAGACGTTTCTGTGTTGCGATCGCGGGGGTTGTTCTCGCGGCGTCGGGTCCGGCGTCGGCGCAGGTGACGTCCTATGGCTGGGCCGGCACGGTCGACACAAGCTGGGCCAACGCGGCCAACTGGCGTTCGGGCGCCATTCCCGGAACGGGCGGAACGAACTACGGATGCCTGTTCATCACGAACAACACCGGCAGCGCCCTCTACTACACGGCGGCGCTGGGCGACAGCTACCTGGGCAACACGAACACGACGACCGGCAGCGGCCGGGTGCTGCGCGTGGCGGACAGCGGGTCCACGGGCGCACTGTACATCACCGGCGGCACGCTCGAGACGCGTGGCGCGGGCGGAGACATGATCGGAAACTCGGCGGGCAGTTTCGGCGCGATCGTCGTCGACGGCGGCAAGTACGTCAGCGCCACCAACCAAAACATGCTCTTCGGCAATGCGGGTGCCCGCGCGGTGTTTACGGTCAACAGCGGGACGGGCCTCGTGGGGACGATCGATGCCAAGAACACCGCCATCGGCGAGATCAATCTGAACGGCGGTCTCTTCCAGGTGAACCAGATCACGCGCTCGGGCTCCATGAACCTCTCGATCAACTTCAACGGCGCGACGGTGCGGGCGCGGACGGCGCAGCCATCCTGGATGCCGGTTGCCGGCACGACCTACAGCATCGGCGCCGGCGGGGCGATCCTCGACACCGCCGGGGTCAGCGTCGGACTTGCGGGCAACCTCCCGGGCGTCGGCGGGTTGACGAAGAACGGCGATGGCGCGCTGACGCTCGGCGGAGCGAACTCGTACGACGGGGTGACCACGGTCAACGGCGGGTCCCTGATCGTGACCAACAACACGGGCCTCGGCTCGGCGACCGGGGGCACGGTCATCGCGAGTGCCGGCGGCATCGTCAAGCTCGGCAACGGCGTCACCGTCACTGGGGAATCCATCACCCTGCTGGGCACCGGCGGCGACAATTTTGGCGCCCTGCAGGCCGCGGGTAATTCCACGTCCACGTGGGCGGGGCCGGTCTTCCTCCAGAGCAACGCCGGCACCGCGGCGCCCCGCATCGGCGCATTCGCGGGCGGCGTGCTGACGGTCTCGGGGCCGATCGCCAACGGCGCGTCGGGCGTGAACCTCTACATCAGCCCCAGCGCCTCGGGGGGGCGTGTGGTCCTCTCCGGCACGAACACCTACTCGGGCCTGACCGGCATCGTCCGCGGAACGCTGGCGCTGGGTCGCAACGACGCCCTGCCGACCGGCACGTCGCTGATACTCAACGTTGCCAACATCGATGGTGAATCGTCGGCGTTCGACATGGCCGGCTTCAGCCAGACCGTCGCAAGTTTGTCCGGCAGTGCAACCGGCCTCCAGCCGTACCTCATCACCAATTCCGTCGCGGGCCTCGGGGTTCTGACGGTCAACCAGTCGACGAACACCCTCTTCCGGGGCGCGATCGGCGGCAATCTGTCGCTGGTCAAGAGCGGGGCCGGCTCGCTGACGTTGTCGAATGCGACCACCCACACGGGGCCGACGGTGCTGAACGCCGGCACGCTGGTCGTCATGGCAGAGAATGGACTGGGCGGCAGCGCTGTGACGGTCAACGGCGGCACGCTGGCGCTCGGCACGACGAATGCGATTCCCGGTTCGTTGACGTTCACGGGTGGCAACAACACCGCGGCCCTCGGGGCGACCACTGCGCTGGACCAGAACTTCATCGAATGGGCGGCGGCCAAGGTGTCGGGCACGGTGCCGGTCCTCGTCTCGGGCGCCAATAGCGCGAATAGCCTGGTGTTCACGGGGGCGATGGGCGGCACATTCTTTGGCGGCGTGGGGGCGGCCGCCAACAGCGGCGCCGCGTCGTGGGGCGACTCGACGCTCCGCCTCGGCGGCGGATCGGGGAGCCTTGCGTACTCGGCGGCCATCGGCGGAAGCTCCAGCGTCATCATCGGGCCCGTCGGGGGCAGCGTCTCCAGCGCTGTGACTCTTGCCGCGGGCAACACGCACACCGGATCCACGACGATCAACTCGGGAACGCTTCGAATCCTGGCGGATTCCAGCCTGGGAAACGCCCCCGGATCGGCGACGCCCGGCCATCTGATCATCAACGGCGGCACGCTCATGGGGCCGACGAACGATGTGGCGGTCCATGCGAATCGCGGGGTCGCCATCGGGACCAACGGGGCCGCCGTGGGGGCGCTGGCAGGTGGCGTGATCCGGCTTCTGGGCGTCGTGGCGGACCTGCCGGGCGAGGCCGGGCGGCTAGTCACCACCGGTGACGGCGTCATCGTGCTGGTCAATGCCAACACGTATTCGGGCGGCACCGTCGTTTCACCGGGCGGCCAACTCGTTATCCAAGGCAACCAAGCCCTCGGCAGCGGGACGGTCACGCTGGCCGGCGGCACCCTCCGGCCGTCCACCGGGGCGTCCGCGAACACCGACGTTTCAAATGCCGTCATCGTGGCCGCGGATTCATCCTTCAGCAGCAGCAACGCCAAGCATACGACCTTCCTCGGTGCCGTCACGTTGTCTGGAGGGGACCGAACGCTGACGCTCACTGGAACCGACACCGCAACGATCGCAGGACCGATCGGTGGCGATGGGATCGGCCACGGATTCACCAAGGCCGGCACGTCGACGATCACGCTGCGGGGCACCAATACCTACGGCGGCGCGACGCGGATCACCGGCGGCACGCTCGCCCTGGCGGGCGAGGGGACTCTTACCAACAGTCCCTCGATCGAGATCGGGTCGGGTGCCGTGCTGAATGTCAGCGGCCGCACAGGCGGGTCCATGACGCTGGTCTCCGGCCAGACGCTGAAGGGTGCCGGGACATTCACCGGCGGCCTGATCACAGGTTCCGGATCCACGCTGGCGCCGGGGGCGAGCCCGGGCGTCCTGACGGTCAGCGGCACACTGACGATGGACGCCGGGTCGACGTTCTCGGTCGAGCTCAACGGAACCACTGCCGGGACCCAGTACGATCAATTGGCCATGGGCGGCGGCTCGCTCAACCTGGTCAGCCCGACCCTGGCCGTCACGCTGGGATTCGTGCCTGCCGAAGGCGACAGCTTCCAGATCATCACGGGCATGGTCGGTTTCGATCCGGGCTTCTTCGGCGAATTCAGCGGCCGGCCCGACGGATCCACGTTCACCGTCGGCTCGACTGAGATGAAGATCGACTACAACGAGACGGACATCACGCTGACGGTCGTCCCCGAGCCGGCGTCGCTGGGCGCCATTGGGCTCCTCGCCGCCGCAGCCCTGCTGCGCCGGCGGATGCGTTGAGCCTGGATTCGGCAATTCAGACAGGCAGGACAGGATAACAGGATCAACAGGATGGAGTTGCGGCAGGCCCTCGCTGTACTCACCTGATGAAGTCCATGGTTTCTGTAATAGACTCCGCCGCAATCGTGTGCATCCTGTTATCCTGTCCAACTGCCTTTCTTAGCCGGAACGATGCAGTTGATCTTGATCCACGGAGAACCGTGGGCATCGCTCCGGAAGTAGGGAAACTCCAAACTCCAAGGAAGTTGGAAGTGCAAAGGGGAAAGGAAGGAAGTCGGAGGGGTTTCCGTTGCCGACGCGGGGCCGTCCTGAAAGGTACCCGCCTTTCACGGGCGGCTTGGGCACTGAGGCCGTCCGGCCTTTCCCCCTTCGCCCCCG
>CAYRFK010000116.1:0-15622 GCA_964423465.1 uncultured Verrucomicrobiota bacterium
CATGATCAGGTCAATGAATCGGAGATGCGCCCCTTCATCCTTCGCGATGGCGTTTCTGCGTGCCCGCGGAGCGGATTTCCGGTATACAGAGCGCCTTTGCGCCGGCCGGAATCGGCCCGCGAGGGGATGGAATGCCATGAACGAACGATACCCGTTTGCCGAGATCGAACCGCGGTGGCAGAAATACTGGGAGGATAGCGGCTTCTTCGCCGTCGACACGTCCGACGCGTCGAACAAGTACTACTGTCTCGTGATGTTCCCCTACCCCTCCGGCACACTGCACGTCGGCCACGGGCGCAACTACATCATCGGCGACGCCGTGGCGCGCTACAAGATGACCCGCGGCTTTCGCGTGCTGACCCCGATGGGCTGGGACGCCTTCGGCCTGCCGGCCGAAAACGCCGCGAAGAGCCGCGGCGTACATCCGAAGGACTGGACGCTCTCGAACATCGAGCAGATGAAGCGTCAGATCCGCATGTGGGGCGTCGGGTACGACTGGGCCCGCGAAATCGCGACCTGCCACCCCGACTACTACAAGTGGACGCAGTGGGTCTTCCTCAAGCTCTTCGAGCGCGGACTGGCCTACCGCAAGAACGCGCCCGTCAACTGGTGCGAATTCTGCACAACCCTTGCCAACGAAGAGGTGCGCGCCGACGGCACCTGCGACCGGTGCGGACGGCCGGTCGCGAAGCGCGACCTGACGCAGTGGTTTTTCAAGATCACCGAGTATGCCCAGCCGCTGCTCGACGACCTCGCGATGCTGGACAAGTGGCCGGAGCGCGTGCGCAGCATGCAGGCGAACTGGATCGGCCGCTCCGAGGGCGCGCGCGTCGAGTTCACGATCGCCGAGACCGGCGACGCGTGTCCCGTCTTCACGACGCGTCCCGACACGATTCACGGCGTCACCTTCATGGCCATCGCGCCCGAGCACCCGCTCGTCTCGAAGCTCGTGAAGGGCACGCCCCGCGAGGCCGAGGTCATGGACTTCGTCCGCCGCCAGGCCATGGTCTCCGCCGCCGAGCGCGCCGACGACACAACCCGCAAGGAGGGCGTCTTCACCGGCTTCCACGTCCGCAACCCCTACAACGGCGAGACCGCGCCGCTGTGGGTGACGAACTACGTGTTGATGGAGTACGGCACCGGCGCCGTCATGGCCGTGCCCGCGCACGACCAGCGCGATTTCGAGTTTGCCCGGCGCTACGGGCTTCCCGTCAAGGTCGTCATTCAGGACCCCGCGAAGCCTCTCGACCCGGCCGCCATGACCGCCGCCTACGTCGACGACGGCGCCATGGTCAACTCCGGAATTTTCGACGGCCGCAACAACCGCGAGGCGATGCACGATATGATCGCCCACGCGAAGGCCGGCGGCTTCGGTGATTTCACGATCACCTACCGCATCCGCGACTGGCTCATCAGCCGCCAGCGTTACTGGGGCGCGCCCATCCCGATCATCCATTGCGACGCCTGCGGCGCCGTACCCGTGCCCGAGGCCGAGCTTCCCGTCCGGCTGCCGGACGATGTCGACTTCACGCTCGACAAGGGCAACCCCCTCGCGGCGCACGCGGGGTTCGTTTCCACGACCTGTCCGAAGTGCGGAAAGCCCGCGCGGCGCGAGACCGACACGCTGGCGCAGTGGCTGTGCTCCTGCTGGTACTACCTGCGCTACGTGAACCCGCGCATGGACGACCGGCCGTTCGACAAGAGCGAGGTCGACAACTGGCTGCCGGTGGACCAGTACATCGGCGGCGTCGAGCACGCGGTGCTGCACCTGCTCTACTCGCGGTTCATCCTCAAGGTTCTCCACGACGCCGGATGCGTCTCGTTCCGCGAGCCCTTCGCCGCACTCTTCACGCAGGGCATGATCTGCAAACGCAGCGAGAAGGACGGCCAACTCTACAAGATGTCGAAGTCGAAGGGCAACGTCGTCAGCCCCGACGAACTGATCCGCGAGTACGGCGCCGACACGCTCCGCCTCTACACGCTCTTCATCGGCCCGCCGGAGAAGGACGCCGAATGGAACGACACCGCCGTCGAGGGCTCGTTCCGATTCCTGAGCCGTATCTGGCGCCGCGTGTACGCGACGCACGATGTCCTCGCCGCCGCTCACGGGCTGGTCCCGGACCTCGCCGCCATGGAATTGCCGGAGCGCGACCTCTACCGCAAGCTGCACGAGTCGATTGCGAAGATCACGCGCGATCTCGAGGGCGACTTCCATTTCAACACCGCGATCGCGGCGATCATGGAGCTGATGAATGCGATCGAGGCGTTGGATGTGAACGCTGCATCGTCCCTCGCCCGCCGCGCCGTCTATCGCGAGGCGGTCGAATCAATGATCGTCCTGCTCTCCCCGTTCGCCCCGCATTTTGCCGAGGAGATCTGGCGCGAGCTGGGCCACACGGACAGCGTGATGCGCGCGACGTGGCCGGAGCCCAGCGAGGCCGCGATCCGGCGCGAGCAGGTGGAGATGGCCCTCCAGGTCAACGGCAAGGTCCGCGGCCGCATCCTGGTCAGCGCCGGCGCGGACGCGAAGACGGTCGAGGCCGAAGCGCTCGCCGATCCGAATGTGGCAAAGTGGCTCGAGGGAAAGACCGTGAAGAAGGTCGTCGTCGTCCCCGGCCGCCTCGTCAACATCGCGGCGGTCTGAGCGGATTCAGCCCGCGTTGAATCCGCGGAAGGACGCACCATGAGAGCAACCCGATTGGCACTCCCCGCAGTTCTGGCCGGATTCATCGCGGCCGCCGCGCAGGCCGGCGAAGCGAGACTGGGCGACGCCTATGCCCGCTGGACGGACACCGAACTGACCGTCGGCAATGCGGCCGTCGAGCGGACCTGGGTACTGCAGGGCGGCGCGCTGAAGGCGGCGGCGATGCGGGCGGGCGGCGGCGAATGGCTTGCGAAGCCGGCTGCGAAGCCGGCGGGCGGTTCGCTCGCTGTGACCGCATCGACCGGCCGAAGCCACCCGGTGGAGGCCGAGTCCCTCCTCGTCGAGGCGAAGGCCGAGGTGAAGATCCTCCGGATCCAGATCTTCCCCGGCGTACCGGGCATACTCCTCTCCACACCGTTCGAGGTCCCCGCGGCGGCGCCCGACCCGGTGCAGTCGGCGCCCGCAGCCTCGGGTATTGAGACCGCGACTCCGTCGGCCACGGCCATCACGGCGGGAACCGCGCTGGACGAGTTGGCTCTGGCGCCACAACACCTGAGGTTGACCGAGACCACGCTGCTCGACCAGACCGACGTCCGCAATGAACTGCGCTTCGAGCGCGAGTGGCTCCTGATGCCGAACGAGGCGCCGCTGACGCTGCAGGGCAACGTGTTCGCCGTCGAGGAATCCCTGACCGGGCGCAGCCTGGTGTTCCTGAAGCTCGCCCCCCTGCCCCACGCGCGGCCGGCGAAGGCGGCGGCGGACCTGGTCGTGACGCCGTCGAAGCGAACCGTCCGCGTGCCGGCCGACCGGTATCCCGTGGCGATTCTCGCCTGCGGAGGCGGTCGCGCCGGGCGCACCGCGGCGCTGCATTCGATGCAGCGTGCGCTGCGTCCGTACGTGCCCGGACGCGACGGCCTCTTCCTGAGCAACACGTGGGGCGACCGGAATCGCGACTCGCGCATCAACGAGGCGTTCCTTCTTGCGGAAGTCGAGGCCGGCGCGCGGCTCGGCGTCGACGTCGTGCAGATCGACGACGGCTGGCAGAAGGGCCGCTCCGCCAACTCCGCGGCGGTCGCGAAGGGCAAGGGCGCGTGGAACGGCTATTGGGATGCCGACCCGGAGTTCTGGCTGCCCGACCCGGTCCGGTTTCCGCGAGGGCTCGCGCCGGTCGTCGCGGCGGCACGCGCGAAGGGCATGAAGTTCGGCCTGTGGTTCGGACCGGACTCGAGCGGCGGCGTCACGAACTGGCAGCGCGACGCGGCGCGGATCCTCGAACTCCACCGCGCGAACGGGGTCGACTATTTCAAGATCGACTCGGTCAAGGCGACGTCGGTGCTTGCCGAGGACAATCTGCACCGGTTCTTCGATCGTGTGCTCGCCGAGAGCGAGGGGAAGGCCGTGTTCGACCTCGACGTGACGGCCGAGATCCGCCCCGGCTATTTCGGCGCGCCGCGGGTCGGCCCGATCTTCGTCGAGAACCGATACACCGACTTCCACCGCTACTGGCCGCACCAGACGCTGCGCAGCCTGTGGAGCCTCGCGCACATCGTCGATCCGGTCCGCCTGCGGATCGAATTTCTCAACCATGCACGGCAGGCGGAGAAGTACCCGGACGATCCCCTCGCGCCGGCGAAGTGGCGGCCGGACACGCTCTTCGCCACCGCGATGATGGCCAGCCCGCTCGGCTGGTTCGAGGTATCCAACCTGCCCGCCGACTACATGGCGGCCGTCGCTCCGCTGGTGGCCGCGTGGAAACGGGAGCGCCCACGAATGCACGGTGGGACGATCCTGCCCATTGGCGATGCGCCGGACGGCGTTGCATGGACCGGCTTCGCCTCCGTCACGCCCGACCGCACCGGTGCGCATGTGCTCGTCTTCCGCGAACTCAATGCGAGCGAGGCGTGGACAACCGCGATCCCGCTTCTCGCGCCCGGCGCGGCGGGCGTGACGGTCCTCGGCGGGCGCGGCACCGCCACCCTGCGCGACGGCCGACTCGCGGTGACGATCCCCGATCCGCTGGACTTCGTCTGGCTCCGACTCGACGCGCCCCGGTAGCGATCCATCGCAGCGGCCGGCGAGGATTGGTGCGCACAGATCGAGGTTGCCCAGGCCGGCGCTGGACCGTAGTCTGACTGCGTATGGCGGCAAAACGGACACCGTTTGAGGAGAAGGCCGGCGGATTGGCGAAGTCGCGGCTCTGGCTCGCGCTCGCGCCGGACGAGCGGCTCTGGGTGGCCGCGATCCTGGCGATCGTCCTGGTCGGGCTGACGGTGCGCTGGTGGCACCAACGCAACCGGACGCCGCAGCCATACGAGCCGCCCACCGCGGCCGCCCCCGCCGAGTCCGTCCCAAAACCGCCCCCGTGACGCGGCGCAGCGCCAATCTCGATGTTCATGGGTTCGGAAGTTCGCAGGGGCCTCCATTCGCCGTGGGTTGTTGAATGTTGATGCCCCGTCCGTCGCGATGGGCGGCGCCGCAACGGCATGGTAGACTGCGCCACCAGAAACGCGCATGCATGACGTCCTCCATACGCCCGCATACCGCCACCCGGCGGAGTGGGAACTGCACGAGGCCACGTGGCTGTGCTGGCCGCACAGCCGCAAGGATTGGCCCGGCAAACTCGCAGCAGTCCAGTGGGACTTCGGCGAGATCGTGCGGCGGATCGTCCCTGGCGAACGCGTCCGCATCCTCGTCAATTCGCCCCAGCACGAGCGGGGTGTGCGGCCCGTACTCGAGGGCTGCGGGATCGCCGCCGAGCCGGTCGAGTTCCACAGGATTCCCTCCGACCGGAGTTGGAGCCGCGATGCAGGGCCGATCTTCGTCGCCCCGGCCGGCGGCGGCCGCCCGGTCGTGGCGCACTTCGCGTTCACGGCGTGGGCGAAGTACGACGACTGGCAGAAGGACGCCGCGATTCCCGAGCGCGTCGCGACGGCGCTGGGGCTGGACCGCATCCTCCCCGGGCATTCTGGACGCCGACTGGTACTCGAGGGCGGCGCCATCGACGTCAACGGCCGCGGCACGGTGCTGACGACCGAAGAGTGCCTCCTCGATCCGCACATCCAGATCCGCAACCCGGGCTTCACGCGGGCGGACTACGCCGCCGCATTCGGCACGTGGCTGGGCGCACCCAACGTGATCTGGCTCGGCAGGGGCGTCGCCGGCGACGAGGACACGCACGGCCACGTCGACGATGTGTGCCGCTTCGTGAACCCCACCACCGTCGTGCTTGCCGAGGAGCCCGACGACGCGGACGAGAATCATCGGATCCTCGCCGAGAACCGCGAACGGCTGGAAGGCGCGCGGCTGGAGGATGGCTCGCGTCTGAACGTCGTGCCGCTGCCGATGCCGGAGCCGTTGACCTACCAGGGACGGCGCCTGCCGGCCAGCTACGCCAACTTCTACATCGCGAACGCCGCCGTGCTGGTTCCGACCTTCAACGACCCGCACGACCGCGCGGCGCTCGGCATTCTGTCGGACCTGTTCCCCGGCCGCACGGTGGTCGGCATTCACGCCGTGGACCTGCTTCTCGGCCTGGGATCGGTCCACTGCCTGACCCACGAACAGCCGGCGCCGGCGTGAGCCGTCGCAACGTCCGCGGCATCACTTGTCCTTGAACACGGCTTCCGCGAGTTTCTCGCCGGCTTGGGTGCCGACGCCGCCCGTGAAGGCTCCGACGGCCGAACTGACGAGCGCACTGGCCACGCCCTTGAGCTTGTTCTGCCAGGAATTCTGCTGCTGCTCGATCGCATCCTTGTCGGCCTGCGCGAGAGCCTCGGCGTGCTTCTTCACGGACTCCGCCTCCGCCTCAGCCGCCGCGGTCTTCTTCTGCGCCTGGTCGTCCTCCCACTCCTTGCGCTGCGCCAACAACTGCTCGGATGCCGCCGTCGAATCCTTGAACATCTGTTCGCGTTTTTGCTTCACAAGATCGCTGTACGCCGCGAGTGGCGACGGGGCCTCCTCTTCGCCCTCCTCCGGAACCGCGAACTGCGAGCCTCCTTCCGCTGCCGCAAGCGCAGCCACACTGCCGGGCGGAGGCGGCACCGCCTTCGGTTTCGGCGCGGTCGTCTGAGTGGCATCCTTTCCGGCCTCGCTCCGCGTCAGCCATGCCGTGAGGGGTGGCGCGGGCCGTCCCTCGCGCTTCCACTGCGTCCAACTCTGCAGGCTTCCCAGGATGAACGCGCTTGCCTTCATGTCCTCCGCCATCGGTCCCGCCATCACGGTCTGGCGGAGCGCGGCGTAGTCGGACGGTGGTGAGGCAAGTTCGAACGCCCGGCCCAACGCGACCAGGTAGAGCGATTCGTTCTTCTCCTCGGCGCCGAGCAGGGTCTCAATGAAGCCCCCGAACCTCTCCTGCGCGACGTCGCCGAACTCGGCCTCCAACTCCCGCCGGACCCTCTGGGTCTGCGCGCTCTTCCATCCCTCCAGCGCCTCGCGCACCGCCGCGGCATCCGCCGGCACAAGCCCCTCGCACAGGGATGCACCCATGTCCGACACCTTGCCGGCGATCTCGTAGCGCAGATAGGACGTATAGAGCGTCGCCATGCCCGCCGCCGAGGCAACCGCGCAATGCGCCGCCAGCAGCACACCCGCAACGATTCCGATCTTCATCCGATCGCCCTCCCTTTGTCCGGCTACTGCGGCGCCGGTGTCGCGCGAAGCTCGATCTTGCCCGAGGCGGTCTCCAGAATCTGCAGGCGGAGGCCCTGCGGCGGCTTGAGCACGAGGGCCTCGGCCAGTTCCTCGACCTTGGCGGGCGTATCGAGTTCAAAGACGGCAAGGCCGACGGTGTAGTTTCGCTGCGTAAGGTTCTGGATCCGGTCGGGCATGCCGTTGAGCGTCTCGCGAAGGGCCTTGAGCTTCCACGCTTGGTCGATTCCACCCGCGGTCAGCGTGATGTGATTCATGCCGCCCCCGACACCGGTGGTCTTGGTCCATGCCTCCATCAACTCGGGCACGAAGGCCGCCGCGGCGTCCTGGCCCGCGGTCTGGAGGGCCTTGGAACCGCCCACCGCGTCATCGATGCCGATGACCGACGCCTCCTTGGTGGTCATCGTGAGGGTCGACGCATCGTCGGCGCGGACTGCCCGCAGGGTGACAACGGCCTGGTAGGTGCGGAGATTGCTGTCCGCGATGCGTCGCGGCGACGGCCGCGCGATGGCCTCGCCGCTGATGATGACATCCGCGCCGAACTGCGAGCCCAGGACCGCCGCCGCCTGCGGGTCGCCGGCCATCTTGAGCAGCCGCTGGTCCTTGGCGATGTTCGCCTGGACCATCTTCGGATCGACGACGCGAAACCGGTTCTCCAGCAGGAGCCGCGACAGCAACGACTCCACCTCGGAGGCCGTCATGCTGCCGATGTTCTTCTCGTCGATCATCAGCAGCACCCTCGGCAGCGCCGCCGAGGGCCGCTCCATTGCCGCGCGGGCCGCGGACACACCGCCCGCCAACGTTCCCGCCGCAAGGACCGCAGACGCCAGCCATCGTCCGATCCGAAATCGTCTCCGCATGCCCATCTCCCCAGGTTTGCAGGGCGCTCACGCCGCCCGCCCTTCGATCCCGCCAACTCGAACCCCCGCCCGTCGCTCCGCCGCCCCGACGCGCTACGGCCCCTTGTCCGGCACGTTGCCCAGCGTCGAAAAGTCGCCGATCGGAGGCCTTCCGGACTTCTGCGTCCCCTCCAGCGCGCCTCCGGTCTTCTTGACCGCTTCCTGCGCGAGGCAAAGCGGACAGCCCTTCACCTTCCCGATTTCGCCGCCATACTTGATTCTGTGAACCGGACAGAAGGCATCGAAGAGGCCCTGGGTGCCGGGCGACTGCGCCTCCGCCTCGCACTTGGGGCACTTGGGATTGTCCTTCGCCAGCCCGCCGTACTTGATTCTGTGCTTCGGACAGAACGCATCGATCAACGTCATGTCCCCGGCCGAGCCGGACGAACAGGCCGGACAGAGGTGCTGGTGTCGCGGCGAGTACCCCGACCCGCCGCACATCTTGCACATGTAGTACTTGTGGCACTTCCCGCACTCGACGCTGGTGGCGTACGAAACGCCCATGGTGCCCTGGCCGCCTCCGCCGCAGTGGGGGCATCCCTTGGCCATGTCGGCGACCGGTCCTCCATACATCTTCCCGCACTTCGGGCAGACCGCATCGAAGCGGCCGTCGCCGATGGTCGGAGGCGGGGCTCCGCCGCTGGCACCGCATTTCGGACAGGCCGCGGGGGCGGGCTGGCCCTCCACGACACGCATCTTGAATCCGCACTTCTTACAGGTCATGTCGTAGCCCTCGACGGTGACGACCGGCCCGCCGCCCTGGGCCGGCGCCATGCCGCCGTGGCCATCCGGGCAGTTCTCCGCGACGTTTCCGCCGTGGCTTCCCTTGCCGCCCGCGGGCGTGGAGGTCGCCCACCCGCCGCCGGTTCCGCCCCCGGAGGTTCCGTCGGTTCCCGCGGCCGAAGGGGTGGTCGGCTTCTCCTCTTTGCCGAGATTCAGGCCCTTCACCACGTTGTCCGATGCGTGCTCGCCGAGGGTGGTGCCGAAGTTCTTCACGCCCGTGGTGAGGCCTCCGACGACGCTGTCGCCGAGGACGGAGGCCAGCGTATTCGTCTGCCGCGAACGCGCGTTGGCGGCCAGTGTGTTCTGCAGTTCCGCACGCGCATCCTGCTTGATCCGCTCGTTTCGGAGTTCCGACTCCCGAATGACGTTCCGGGCATTCTCCACCATCGCACGTTCGTTCCATGCGAGCGTTCCGTCCGCCAGCATGCTCGCGGCGCGTCCTTCGGCCTCGGCTTCCATCTTCACGCCGAGCGACGCGAGGCTCGGCGTGCCGGCATCCGACATGATCTTGATCTGGTCCTCCGCCAGCGAGGCCGGCGCGGCCTCCATGCCGACCAGCGTGTTGAGGATATCCGGACCGACGACTCCGTCCGCCGTGCCCGCCGCGACCGCCATGCCCGGCGGCCACGACACCGGTGGCGCGCCGCCAAGCTGCGGGATCATCACCGGACCGAGGATGCGGCCTTCGGCGTCGACGGGCACCTCGACGGTCTGCCCGTCGAGGGTCCGCAGAGTCGCAACTCCCGGACGCCCGGGCGGAGGAAAGTGGCCGCCGTTGACGCCGGGCGGAAGGTTGCCCGGACCGAGCACGGGACGCGGCAAAGGCGCTGCAGCGTTGACCGCGGGCCTGGCGTCGCTGTTCATCGGCGGGCCGGAGTCGACAGCGGCCAGAGAGCCTTGCAATGACTGCGCCATGTCGGATCCGGGGTTCGACAGCGGCGCCATTTCAGCCGCGCCTTGCGCCGCCGAAGGACGGACCACGGCGGTCAGTTCACCCCGGCCGCCCGTGGTGAAGTCTGCCAAGCGGTCTTCGCACTCCCTGCACCGGCCGGTCCGGTCCTGCCCGATGGTTGCCGCGGGCTTGCCGCACAGTGCGCAGGCGATCCCAGCCTGCGCGCCGTCGACCGGCTCCCGCATCATGTAGTGGCTGTCACACGCCGGCTTTCCGCTTGCCGGCTTGAAGCACATCGCCGGACGGTTGCACCATGCACAGGTCAGGTTCTGCCTGCCGAAGGCCTCGGCGGTTTCTCCGCGGGCGTCGCGTTCGCGATAGTGCCGGTCGCACAACGTGCCGCCCCACTGCTGGAGCCAGTCGCCCGGTTGTCCGCAAACCTCGCACCGCATGCGCTCGCGCGTGCCGCCCTCCATCTTCTGCGGCTTGTAGTAGTGCTCCCGGCAGCAGGGCGTCGCGCCGGGCTTGGTGGAAACGGCGGGCCGGTCGCAGAACGAGCATTTCCCCGCATCGGGCGCTTCGGGCGGAACGTACACCTTCTTCCCGGCCGGCTCCGCCTCGCGGGAGGCGCCGGCGAGGACATTCCGGCTGTTCGCGAGGTCTCCGGCGGCCACCCGCTCGCGCACGCGCGGCTCGGAGGCGACGTTGTAGTTCGCGATGCTCATCGAGCGTGTCGCGGGGTCGTAGACCATCGCCTCGACCGTGTCGCCCGCGCTGTTCTTCGTCTCGCTCATCACAACGCGGCCGTCGGGTCGCATTCTCGCCCCGCCCGAGCGGAGCGCCGCCCGGACGCTCTCCGGATAGCCGGAGACGTCGATCGCAGAGTCCTGCATGCCGGACGAATGCTCATGCAACTTCGAGGCCGTGAGCCCGGCAGACGCATCCTCGGACACAGCGTCCGCCGCGGCACGCCCGACCGCGCGGTGCAGGCCGGCGCCGGGATCTTCCGCCACCGACGTCGCGCGCCCGACCGTATGCTGCAGGCCCGGGACCCGCTCCTCCACGTGCGCCGCCGGCCGCGCCCGGTCCGACGGCGTGGCAGCGGGCCGCGCCTCCGCGACCGCCGGCGCAGGCGCCGGATCGCGGGCCGTGACGAGCATCTGCGCTTCGCGGTACTTCACGAACGCGGCGCGGACCTGAGCGGCGGGAGCGCGCCGCCGCACGAGGTCGACGTAGACCGCGTAGGCGTCCTGCATCGCATTCTCTTCGGGAGACGCCGCGGCCGTCGGGGGCCGGGCGATCGGTCCGGACGGAGTCTGCGATGGCGCCGGCTGGATTGCGGAATTCTGGACCGCCACGGACGGCGACGCCGGCTGGGCATGAACCGCCGGCGGGGCATCCGGCACCGACGGCACCGGACGCCTCGGCGGCCAGGTCGATGTGGACGCCGGCAGCACGGACGGAGGCGGAAGCGGCGGCGACGGGCCGAGGACTGACGGCGGCACCTTCGCCCCGGACGGAGGCTCCGCCGGGGGCTTTGCGTTCGGAGGATTTAAAAGAGACTCCGGCGTCGCGTCACCCGGAGCCGACGGATTCAGGAAAGATGGCGGAACCTTCGCGCCCGGCGGCGGGCCGGGCCGGTCCTGCGCTCCATCGGGGGATCCAAGGAAGGACGCCGGGACCTTCGCGCCCGGCGGCGGCTCGCTCCGCGCGTCTTGGGTCTCCATCGTCTCCAACGCCTTCAGAAGCGCGGAAAGCCGAAGCATCAGCGCGCCGCGCTGACCGACCAACTCAGCGACCTCCGTCTGCGGCGCTCCCGCCGCCGTCCGCACGCGAATCTGCTCGGTCACGGCACGGAGATCCGAGTCAGTCGCGATGACCTGGCGGTAAAGACCCTGCGACGGGATGTCCGGATCGGCGGCCGCCGCCCCGGACGACGCCACGGCGAAAACCGCGAGCCCGGCGGCGGCAAGCACCGCACCGGCCCGCGGGATCATCCCGAGAACCCAGTCAACCCAGGCGTGCATGGCTCCTCTCCCCCCCGCCCGAACCGGACGGAGACGTCACAGCTACTTCTCCCAATCGTCCTTCCAAAGCTGCTTGGAAGGAAACGTCGACGCATGGCCTTCATAGCTGCATTTCTTGCATTTCTCCCACACTGTCGGCGAAGGCCAGTGCTGCCAGTTCGCACCGCACTTCGGGCACGTGGTCTGCCAGTTGCCCGCCGACTTGTCGTACCCGGCGCTACCGGCCGCTTTGTCCGCGACGGCGTTCGGCCCAGGCGGCGTGGACGGCCCGGCCTGCCTCTGCAGCGTCATGTCCGCCATCCCCTGCCGGGGGTTCCGCGGATTGGAGATCGCGCCGACCAACGCACCGGCGATTCCGTTGGCGATGTCGGAGCCGACGCCTTTGGGATCGCCCTTCGGCTTCTTCCCGCCGCCGCCTCCTCCGCCTCCGCCTCCCCCGCCTGCAGTGGTGGACGATGTCTGCTTGCCGTCCCTGCACTGCGGGCAGACGGGGTCCGGCGTGACGCCGGGCGGATAGGTGACCGCGTTGCCGCAGGAGTAGACGACCCGGGTGGACCCGTCGCCCGTCTGTTCCTGCGCAACAGCTGGCGGGAGCCCCGCAGACGAGCCGCCGGGCGTGGGTGCCGTGCCGCCGCTGCCCGACGGTCCCGACTGCGGGTCTCTTCCGTCCATGGGCGTGGTCGAACCGGTATCCGCGGGATCGCCGGCGCCGCCGGTTCCGGTCGAACTGCCGTCGCCGGTGATCTTGTCGCCCACTTTGTCGCCCAGCTTCGTGCCGAGCGATTCTCCGGTTTCCTCGGCGCCTGTCTTGATGCCGTCGATCAGCGCGGTCCCGAGGACATTGCCCAAGCTGTTCCTATTCTGCGCCTGTGCGAGAAGCTGCGCGGCATTCTGACGTGTGATCTGGCCCTGATAGCCGGCATTCTCGAGAATCTGCTTGATCTGAAGGTATGCCTGGTAGTCGACACGCACAGGCTGCCCGGCCTTGGTGTTCAGGTCGATTCCGTTCAGCGCCTCCATCATCTGGCGGGCCTTCTCCTTGTCGATCTGCGAGACGACGCCGGCGAGAGCGGGAATCTGAATCGGCCCCCCCTTCCCGTTCTGACTCACCAGCGGCTCCAAACCGTTCAGCAGCCCGTCGGCGCCGGACGCGCCTCGCCGCCCGCCGAGCAGCCCGTTGTTCTGGTCGATCCGGTCCTGCCATTCCTGCATGTTGCCGTACAGGCCGGCCAACTGGTTCAGTTTGTCCCGCTTGTCGCTCGTGTTACGCGAATTGAAGATGTCGGACAGCAGTTGGCCGGCCTGGCCCGCATCCCCGCTGAGGGCATTCTGAGAGTTGTAGTTGTCATTCTTGAGCCCGCCGACGGTGTAACTCGTGCCGGGCACCCGCTGCTGCCATGGATCGACCGGCTGGCCGGTCGCGGGATCGACCGACGGTGCGGGCGCCGTCCCAATGCCCGGCGGCACCATCGGACCGCGGCCTCCGCCCGCGACGGCGGGCGCGTTCGGATCCGCCGGCGGCGGCAGCCCGCTGAGAGCCTGGCGCGTCTCGTCCGCGCGGCCCCGGTAGTCCGCCTTCTCCTTCTCCAGCCGCGCGATCTCCTCGTCGATCTCGCGCCGCCTCGCCGAGTTGTTCCGGGCCTCGGCCTTCTGCTTCTCCAACTCCGCGATCTTGTCCTGAGTCTCCTGCGCATACCCGTCCATGTTGTCCGCGTAGTTGCCCCAGTTCCTCCGTTTGTCCACGTTCGGGTCCGGCGGAGGGCCCTGCGGCTCCGGCGCGGGCTTGGGATCCGGGACCGCGGCCATGGCGGCACGGATTGAATCCTGCGTCGACGGGTCGAGCGCCTGCGACTGGGCGGCCTGCTGCACCGCCTTCCATTTATCGATCGCGGCCCGCTTCACGGGATCCTCCGGCGGCGGCGCTCCGGACTTGGACTTGCCGATCAAATCCC
Organism: uncultured Verrucomicrobiota bacterium; assembly: GCA_964423465.1. GTDB lineage: Bacteria > Verrucomicrobiota > Kiritimatiellia > PWTM01 > PWTM01 > VGWF01. Next base: position 13,845 of record CAYRFK010000116.1, read on the forward strand.
TAAGTTCCGCGGGATCCAGACCGTACTCGTTGGCCAAGGACACCGTGTCCAAGATCAGCTTCGCATCCTTGGCCTTGTTGATCCCGTCCTGAATCAGGCCCTGCCCCGACTTGACCAGTCCGTCCAACGACGGCCCGCCCACGGACTCGGAACCGGGGACGTTTCCGCCTCCCATGCTGCCGGCGCCGTCGCCGCTGGCGCCCGCGGAGGACCCGGCGGGCGCCGGCGGCAGGCCTGCTAGCGCCCGTCGGGCCGCGTCCTGTTCCTCCGCCGTGCCGTACTTGATCGACTGGTACAGATCGCCCAGCTTCGCCTTCTCGTCGCTACCGGCGGGCGCCTTTTCCCACCGGTCCGCGATGTCGCCGAGCCGCATCTGGTCGGCCGGTGCCGGATCCTTGTACCGCGACGGAAGGTCGACCAGTTGCTGCTTCTCGAATGCACTCTGCTGCGCCTGCAGTCCGGCCAGTTCCATGCGCGCCTTCTCGCGCTCCTCCTGCGTGCCGAACTGGAGATCCCCGGCCAGGTGCGACAACCGCTGTCGGACGTCGGCGTCGCGCGACTTCGACTGCAGGTCGTCGAGCGCCTGGATGTCGCTCCGGGCCGTCGCCGCCAAAGCGTCGCTGCCGACCACCATGTCGTCCCGGCCCAGCGCGGTCGGCGAATTCGCGATGGCCTGCATCAGCTGATCGTCCGACACTCCGGGACGGAGCTGCATGTCGCCGCTGGCCAGCTTGTCCTTGTACATCTGCTGGACCCGCTTGATCTGCTCCTCGCTCATCTGACCGGCCCGTCGCTCCTCCATCAGGGCGCTGCCCGCCCGGGCCCCCTGGTACCCGGCCATACCGACTTCAACGGCCGACAAGGCCACCCCGGCCCCGGGCGTAACGAGAACCGCCGCACCGACGGCGCCCAAGACCGCCACATTGCCGGCGGCTTGGTTCATTTTCTCGAACTGATCGTTGGCCTCCGCGTCGGTGATGTTGCGCCACGTACCGGTCTGCGGATCGTAGACCTTGTTCGCCGCACCCGCGTAGTTGACCACCTCGTTGCCGACGGCCGCTCCGAGCAACGCACCGCCGGCGAGACCCATCGCGCCTTGGCCGCCCACTCGCACCGGCTGTCCGCCGGCCGTCCCGCCCGGACCGGCGTTGATCCACTGCCGCGTTCCTCCGGCGGAGGCGGGCAGTTCCGTCTTGATTCCAAGCGCGCGCATGCCCGCTTCGGTGGCCACAGCGTCCGCCGCCTCGGCGCCCTGAAGCGCGCCGCGCACAGCGCCAACCCCGTCGCCGACGACCGCGGCTGCGCGGCCCGGCGCGCCCTGTTGTCCCTCGGGCGAAAACGACGACGTGCCCCCATCGATCACCGACTTCGGAGGACCCGGACGCGAACCGGACCCATCCGCAATCGTGGCATTCGCCGAGGCCTGACCGGAGGGCTTCCGTACATTGTCGATGTCGATGCCCTGCCCCGGGGGCTTCTCCATCTGATTGACCTCAAATCGATTCCTGACATTGTCGTTGAAGTCATTGATCGTGGATGGCTGTCCGCCCTGCCCCGGCGGCTTCAGCGCGTCGACCGCACCGATCTGGCCGGAGTTCTTGTTGATGATGGATTCCGGCGTTTCGCCCATCGCAGCCAGCTGCGCGCGGCCCTCGCTCGGCGAGATCGCCCCATCACCAACCTGCTTGATGATGTTCATTCCCTTCTGAACGTGCAGGTGGACATCGCCGCCACGCTGGTTGACGTAATCTCCTACGATCTTTCCGCCCTTTGCGCCC
>CAYRFK010000117.1:0-15504 GCA_964423465.1 uncultured Verrucomicrobiota bacterium
CTCCTGCAATCGTTGCGGATCGCGGATCTCCTCCAGCACCGGCAGGGCCGGGGAGGGCGTGGGTTTCGCGGCGGTCTGCCGAGCCTCGTTCAGCAGGTCCGGATGATCGTTGTTGAGAACGCTCAGGGCGACCGGGTCGCCCTGCACACCGGCCATCGCCGCCTTCACGCTCCGCGGATCCCCGCTCGCCACGGCGCTTCGCAGATCGTTGATCCGGCCGTCCGCCGCATTCAGCATGTTGTTCTGCGCGGCCTCCACGCCCGTGCCGGCGGGCGCGGACACGGGACCCGCCCGTCCTTCGGCAACCGCCGGACGCGCGGGCGGCAACTCCACCGGCTGCGCCGCCGGCGCGGACGCGACCGGCGCCCGCGGCGGCTTCGTGTCCGGCACGGCCGACCACGGTTTGGTGTCGCGGAGGTTCTTCAGCATCGCCATCTTCTCGGCCGGCGTGAACCCCTCGCCCACCGACAGCGGGGTCATGCTGCCGTCGGCGCGGCTGACCTGAAGCACGGCGCGGCGACGGCCCGCGATCTTGTCGATCGAGCCGACGTCGTTGATCTCCACCATCCGCCCGTCCGGCGTCCGCTCGAAGAACCGGTACTGCTCGAGCCGCTTGATCGCCTCTATCGATCCCGGTTGCTCGGCGTGGGCGAAACCCTCGACCGGCTGCAGCACGGTGGGGGGTTTCGCCGCGGGGGGCCGGGTCGCGCCCGGAACGGAGCCGGAGGCGCCCGTCTGCCTGTTGCGCCACGCCTCGAACTTCTCGTCCGGCGTCAGCGCCACGCTGTCGGGAACCTTCGGCTGCTCGGAGAACTGCGGTTTGATGACGTGCGGCGGCTCGACCTGCCCGGGCGCGAGCGGTTCCACCCATCCGCCCCGGCGTCCGGTCTGCGGATCGACCGGCACCCGGTTCGGCGGACTCGCCGGATCGCCGGCGAGCGACGGCCTCTCCGACGGCGGCAACTCCCCGGGCTTCAGGGGGCGCAGGCCCGGACGCGCCGGCTCCGGCGCCGGTGTCGCCCCGGGCTTCCCGACCCATCCCGACGGCCTGCCCTCGTTCGGGAAGGGCTGCACCGAGGGGTTCTTCCACGGCTCCATCTCCGGCGGCTTCAAGTTCGGGTTCTCGGGTGTATTCGTGAACGGCCGCGGCTTGGTGCCGGCCGGGACGTCCTTCACCCCGGGTTCGTAGGGCGCGTTGGCCGTGCGCTCGGGACTGACGTAGGGACCCGGCTTCGGCACGCGTTCGGGCGGACGCAGCGATTCCGGCTGGTTGTCGAGATATGGACGGACGGGCTCCGGCGGCTTGCGTCCCATCGCCTGATCGATGTTGTCGCGCACGGCGGACTGGATCTGCGGCGTCTTCGGAGTCTTCTGGATGACGGCCCCGGCCCGCGCAGGCTCGGACGGCGCCGCGGCAGACACAGGTCCCCGAATCGTCCGGTTCGGATTTCCCTCCCCCGGCGGCACCAGCGGCGGCCCGTCGACGGGCTTGCCGATGCTCGCCCGATACTTGCGGGCGGCCTCTTCATAGGCGCGCCATTCCTCGGGCGTCCCGACCTGATCGACCCGGATCGTATGCGTCGGCGTCTTCGGCGGCGGCTGAGGCTTTGCCGCTTCGGCGCGGTATCTTTCGATCTCGTCCGCCGCCGCCTGGAGCAGCCGCTCGGTCTCCTGCACCGGCCGCGCGTGGCGGTCGGAGACGATCTGCCGCTTGTACTCCTCCAACTTCTTCGTCGCCGAATCGGGCGTGTCGTGGGCGTCGACGATCCCCGACTGGCGCGCGTCGCGCCCGTTGAGCATCGACCGGTTCTTCTGCCGGAACTCGTCCGCCCGCGCCTCGGTATCGAGTTCCGCCTGCACCTCGTCCCGGATGCGCCGCGCGTTGGCCAGCTCCTGCGGCGAGAGAGGGCGGTACCTTGGATCGGTCTCCGCCTGCGTCGGCGGCGGCGCCGCCGACGCGGCCTGCGCGGGCGCCGGGGCCGCCGACAGCGACGACGGCAGCGTTCTGCGTCCGTCGTCTACGAGCGCGCGGAGATGCGCCTCGGTCATGCCGCCGGCGGGGGCGCGGTCGGTTGCGGCCTGCGCCGCCGACGCGCGCGCCACGGGCTTCGTCGCCTTCCGGATGTTGTCCTCACCGATCTCGGCGTAGTACTTCTCCTCCCGCGCCCGGTACGCCGCGGAGTCCTTCGGCAGGTCGCGGACGTCGTTCTCGAAGTTCCGCAGCGACTCCGCGTTCAAATCGTTGAGCATCCCGAAGTCGACGACGTCCTCGCCGAACGAAGGCACGGCGGCGAGCGCCGCGACGATCGCAACGGCGAAGAGGCATCCCCGGATCCAGCGGACGGAGACGCGGAAGAAACGGCGGTTCGTGTTCATGGCGGGTCTTCCGTATGCGCCGGCGCGGGACGCAGCGGCGCGAGCGACACAACGACGGTCCCGGAGGCGCCGGTGGGACCGGAACCCCTTGCCGACCCCCGCGCGAACCCCGCGCGGGAGGTCACGGGCCCGCGGGCGCGGGCGGGCATACCTCGATCTCCTTGCTTCGGACACTCTCGAGGCCGTCGACATCAACGGCCGTCACCGTGAGTGTGACGCCCTTGCCGACCTCCAAGGCCGACAGGGAGTGGGACGGCGTTCCGGGTGACGCCAGCACCTTCGAACCGAAGAACCCCTTCTGGTACACCTTGTAGCTTGCAATATTCGTCTGCGCCGGCGGCTCCCATGCGATCGCGGCACCCGCACCGGTCCACGTGAACTTCACATCCGTCGGCTCGTCAGGCAACGGCCGCGTCGCGCCATTCACCGTGGCACACCACGCGCTTTCCAGCGTATCCCGGTCGACCGCCTTGATGCGATAGAAGCGAGCCGCGCCATCCGGTTCGCCATCGTCCGTCCACGTGAACGCGGCCTCCGCCGTGGCCGCCACCCGCTTCTGCTCGCGGAACCGCCCATTCGCCTCCGGCGCCGACTCGATCACGTAGGCGGCGATGTCCGGCTCCGGGTTGGCCTTCCATGTCAGGCGGACGGACCGCGCGAGATCGGTCGTCGCCACAACATCCGAAGGCTGCGCCGGCGCGGGCTTTGTCGACGCGGACGACTCGGCCGACGGCGGCGACAACGCCTTCGCCGTGTTGAACGCGACGACACGGTAGCGCAAGGTCGCGCCGTCGGGCAGCGATCCGAGACCTCCCGCTCCGCGCGTCGCCCCGCGGTCGTTCCACCGGCTGTTGTCCCGGCCCTTGACCCGGGCGATCTCCGCAAAGTTCGTGTCGGTCGCCATCGCGCGCTCGACGATGTACCCGGTCACCTTTTCGTCCGGCGACGCGTCCCACGACACCGGAACCTCGCGCGGCATTCCCGACTTCGCATCGACATTCGCCACGGGCGGCGGCGGATCGCGGGTCGTCGCGGACACGACCTCGCAATCCTCGCTCTCGGAGGTCACCCCGTTGACGGCGCGAACGCGGTAGAAATAGGCGGTCGAGTCCGCAAGGTCGCCGGGATCAGCCCGGCCGTCGAGCCATGCCGTCACCGTCCGTCCCTGCACGGACGCGATCTTCGCGAACTCGCCATCCCTCGCCGGGGCGCGATAGATGTCATAACGAACGACATCCCTCTCCGTCGCCGGTTCCCAACTCATCGGCACGCAGCGGACCTCGGCGCTCTTCGCCTGCAACCCGCCCACGACCGCCGGGCGCGGAAGCGTGGTCACCTCGACCGGTTCCGACGGCGGGCCGACCGAGCCGACGCGGTTGGTCGCCGTGACGCGATAGATCCAGGTCATGCTGTCGCCCAGCTTCGATTCCGCCGTGCCGCCCTCGCGGAACGACGCGCCCGTCACGCGCCCGACTTCCACGTAGGCCGCCGGATCGGACTTCGGCGCGCGCTCGACCATCGTGGCAACGACGCCCGCGGCCGGCGAGGGGTCCCACGCGAGCGACAGGGCGCGCGACGCCGGCGCCTCGGCCTTCAAGCCGGAGGGCGGAGCGGGCGGCGGCGCCGTGCTGGCCGCGACCGTCTCCGACGGATCGCTGGGCCGCCCCGACTGGTTCAACGCGGCGACGCGGTAGACATAGTCCTTCGCGTCCTCCAGCGACGGACGAGCCCCGCCCATGTCGACGAATCTTGCCGCGGAGGCCTCCGCCTCTCCGACGGGTGCGAACGGGCCACCGGCAGCCGCAGCCCGCTCGATCCGGTACCGCCTCGCGTTGTCCTTTGGCGCCGCCCACCGGATGACCACCTCACGCAGGCCGTCCTTCGACGCCTCCACCCCCGTCGGAACCGGAGGCGCCGGCTCGACGACCTGAACGAGCGCCTTCTCGCCGCTCTCCAACCCTTCGGGATCCACACAGCTTATGCCGATCGCCGTGTCGCGCGGCAGTGCGGCGAATCCAAGCGAGATCGAGTTGGTCGCCGTCTCCGCGAGGCGCGTCCATGAGTCGCCGTCGCGACGCCAGACGCGATAGGACGACGCGATCTCGAGCGCCGGCCATGTCACCGTCACGCCGCCTGAGACATGCACGATGTCCGCGGAAGCCGGCCGGGGCGGCAAGGGGCGGGCCATGCCGGCAACCGGGTCCGAGGCCGGGCTCTCCAGACCGTCCATGTCCACCGATCGCACACGGTAGACGCGGACACGGCCGGCGGCGAGGCCGGAGTCCGTATGCGAACACCGGTTGCTCACGTCGGAACGAGCCAGATCTAGGAATGGTCCGGAGGCGCTGTCCGACGCCTCGACACGAAACCGCACCACGTCCTTCTCCGCCGGCGGCGGCCACGCCAGTTCGATCCGGCCCGCAAGGTTCGTCGTCGCCGTCAACTCCACGGGGATCGCCGGCGGCGGCTTCGTCAGGGCCACCACAACCGGCGAATCCGGGCTTTCCCCTCCCCCGCTGTTCACGGCGCGCACGCGGTAGAAGGCGCGGACGCCGTCCGCCAAGGGCGTCGAACCGCCCGCACCGTCGACGAACTGAGAGACCGTCCGACCCTCCGCTCCGCCCACCCGCGTGAAAGGGCCGGACATTGAAGCAGCCCGGAAGACGTCGTAACGCACCACAAACGGGTCCGTGCTGGGCGTCCATTGCAGCGAGACCCTCCGAAACTCGCCGCTGCGCGCGCTGAGCCCCGCGACGGGCGGCGGGGGCGAGGGGGTTGTGACGCGGGCGAGGACCGACGGAGCCCCGCGCGCACCCACACGATTGACCGCCGACACCCGGTAGAGATAGGTCGCGCCGTCCGCAAGCCCCGCGTCACGGCCGTCCGCCAGGCTCGTGCCCGCCACCCCGCCCCGCACGGCAAACTGGTCGGGGCGGTCCGCCGGAGCCCGCTCGACGATGTAGTTCGTCACACCCTCCGCGGTCGATGGCGACCACGTCAGGGCCACGGTCCGTGGCGCCGTGGCCTCCGCCTTCAGCGACGCCGGCGCATCCGGCGGCGGTGCCGTCACGCTCTCCTTGACCGACGACGGCGCCCCCGCGGCCCCGCCCGATCCCATCGGGATGATCCGGTAGTAGTAGGCGGTTCCATCTTTCAGCGGCCGGGCCGATGTGCCGCGGTCCACAAAGGCAAAGTCCGAGGCGGGCACCGTGACGATCTCCGCGAACGGTCCCGCCGCGGTCTCCCCGCGCTCGACGCGGATGCGCTTCACATCCATTCCCGCGGGCTCCCAGGCAAGCTTCACCTCGCGCAACCCCATGTCGCCGACACTCAGAGACGGAGTTCCGGCGGGCGTGGCCACCGGGGAAGCCACGGCGGGTGCCGCGGACGGAAGAGCCGGGCCCGCGACGGGAACCGGCCGCTCCAGCGAGGCCGGACCGGCCCGGATCCCGTGCATGCCCTGCGCCGCAACACGCTGCACGCCCCAGTTGCGATAGAGGGCCGCCACCATCTCATGGATGATCTGGCGACCGTGCTCGGCCAGCGTCGTGGTGTCACTCTCCGCCCGCCGGGCAAGATCCACACTCCACATCACCTTCCCCGAGGCGCAGTCGATGAGGCGGGCCGAGATCCCGACCGCAGGGTATGTCCCGCCGCGATGGGCAACCATCGAGTATTCATCCACCGTGCCGATCACCACGCCGTCCGCGCCGAGCATCTTCCCGACCTCGGCGGCCTTGGATGCCGACAGGCCAGCGAGGGCCAGTTCCGACTCGCTAAGAACCTTGGACATCTGGCTGCGCTCGACCAGGTCATATCGGGCCGCTCGCATCAACTCCGTGACAAAAGCATCGGACACGGCGGTGCCGATGAGTTCGGTTTCTGCCTTGAATGGCATGATCGCCACCTTGGTGACCGCCGAGGCCACCGGCGCCACGATCACATTGGCCCGCGTGGGCGTCTCAAGGAAATACTTCGCGGTGGGATCGGTCGCGCACCCGTGAAGGAGGAGCACCCCGGCAATACTAATGCCGAAGACCCGCCCCGCCTCCGCCCAACGGCCCCCTCCAGCACTCATGCCAGGTCCTCCCGAAATACCGCAAAACCGGCGGCACTACGCAGCCCCGACAGCCGGATCATCAGGACTTCGCAGACTTCCGTCAAGACCGATCCGGCCCGCCGGCCCGCCTGCCACTGCGGGCATGGCTTGCATGACGGCGGTGCGACAGGTAGTCTCGCTTGATTCTCACGTGCACGGAGGGTGTGATGCGAGTTCTGGTGCTTGGCTCACGCGGCCAGCTTGGTACGGATTTGGTTGAAGTCCTGCAGACCTCTCATGAGGTCTTTGCCGCGGATCTTCCAGAGGCGGACATCACAAACTGTTCACTGATGCTGGATTATGTCGCGCAGGTTGCGCCCGAGACGATCATCAACTGCTCGGCTTTCACCCAGGTTGATCGCGCGGAAACGGATCGGCAGGCCGCCCATTCCGTCAATGCCGGCGGCGCCCAGTGCGTCGCCGAACTGGCCCGCAGGCACGACGCCTATCTCGTGCATATTTCAACCGATTACGTATTCGACGGACGGCGCGCGCCGCCACAGCCCTATGTCGAAACCGATGAACCCGCACCGCTCGGGTGGTACGGGCGGACAAAACTCGCCGGGGAACAGGCTATCGCCGAGGTCGGCGGCCGCCACGCCATTGTCCGCACGGCATGGCTCTACGGACGGCAGGGCTCCAACTTTCCGAAGGCCGTCCTCCGCCAGGCAGTTCGCAACCCGCGGAACCCGCTCTGGATCGTGGCGGACCAGCACGGCTGCCCCACGTGGTCCCGACGGCTCTCCCTCCAGATTGCCCGGGTCATCGCGACGCAGCCTGAGGGCCTCTTCCATGCCGTCGCCACGGACCACACGACCTGGTACGACTTCGCCGTCCGCTTTCTCACTCTCATGGGACTCGACCACACGGTGTCGCGATGCACCACCGGGGACCGCCCCGCCGCCGCCCCCCGCCCCTCGAACTCGATTCTCGAGAACGCCCGTCTGATCGCCGCCGGACTGAACATCATGCGCCCATGGGAGGTTGACCTGGAGGAGTTCGTCCAGCGGCATGGTGCGGAGCTTCTCGAGGAGGCCCGCGCGGAATCGCCGTGAACACCCTTCTCGTCACAGGGGGTGCGGGCTTCATCGGTTCGAACTTCATCCGCCATTTGCTGGATGAGACCCCGTTCCAGGGACGGATCGTCAACTTCGACGCGCTCACCTACGCCGCCCACCCCGGCAGCCTCGATGACGTCGCCGCGCGGCACCCGGAACGCTACACCCTCGTTCGCGCGGATCTCAGGGACCGGGCCGCAATCGACCGCGCGTTCGACGAACACGCCGTCGATGCCGTCTGCCACTTCGCCGCCGAGTCGCACGTCGACCGCTCCATCGTCCGCCCCGACGACTTCATCCAGACCAACATCGTCGGCACCTTCAACCTGCTGGAGGCCGCCCGCGCACGAAAGGGCCGCATCGTCCGCTTCCACCACGTCAGCACCGACGAGGTCTTCGGAAGCCTCGGCCCCGCTGGCGCCTTCCTTGAGACCACCCCGTACTCGCCCAACAGCCCCTACTCCGCCTCCAAGGCCGCGTCGGACCATCTCGTCCGCGCCTACCACGCCACCTATGGCCTTCCGGTCACCGTGTCCAACTGTTCGAACAACTACGGTCCCTTCCAGTTCCCCGAGAAGCTCGTGCCGCTGATGATCCTGCACGCCCTCGAAGGGAAGCCGCACCCGGCCTATGGCGACGGTCTGACCATCCGCGACCGGCTCTACGTGCGCGACCACCGCACCGCCGCGTGGCCGATCCTCGAGCGCGGCCGCACAGGCGAAACCTATAACGTAGGTGGGCGCAGTGAGCGGACGAACCTCGATGTGGTCCGCCGTATCACCGAACTGGTCGACCGCCTCGCCCCGCCCATTCCCGGCGGAAGCGCACGGGCGGACCTCATGACCTTCGTCCCCGACCGGCCCGGCCATGACCGCCGCTATGCCATCGACTGCTCCCGCATCGAGCACGAACTCGGCTGGCAGCCCGAGGAGACCTTCGAGACCGGCATCGAACGGACGGTGCGGTGGTACCTCGACAACCCGTCATGGATCGAGAGCGTCCGCACCGGCGCGTACCGCGACTGGATCACGGCCCACTACGGGGCGTGACAGGCGGAGGTTCGCAGGTTTTGGGGGGCGGACGTCCAAGGATTGGACAGCTACACCGACGCGTCGTCCAAGGATTGGAAACCTGCCGGCGCGGGCGACACCACGCGGATGCGCACGGAATCGCGCGGACGCGCAAACACGATCTCCGCAGCATGGAGCAGATGTCGCCCCAGCCCACCGCCGTCGGGATCGGGGCCGTAGACCCTGTCGCCGACGATCGGGTGACCGATCGATGCGAGTTGGCATCGGATCTGGTGCGTGACACCCGTGGCAATGCGAACGCGAAGCAGGGTCCGTCCGCCCCCCGCACCGGCCGGCTCGTACTCCGTCACCGCGCGCATCGCACGCTCGCCGCGGGCATCGTCCCCGCCCGACACCACGCGCATGCGGCCGCGATCGCCGGGCGTGTGCGCCAGCAGCGACTCGATATGCCCGCCCTCCGTCACGCGGCCTGCGACCACCGCGAGATAGGTCTTCTCCACGGTATGGCGGCGGAACTGCTCGCGAATCGCATCGTGGGATACGCGGGTACGTGCCGCAAGAATCACACCCGACGTGCCGCCGTCGAGCCGGTGCAGGATGCCGGCCATCGAAGGCTCGTCCCCCGCCCTCACACATTCAGGATGCCTCGCCACCAGTGCATTGGCCAGCGTGCCCGTCTCACCCGGCGCCAGGGGATGGACAGCCATCCCGGCGGGCTTGTCGAGTGCAACGAATTCGGCGTCCGTCAGGAGGACCTTCAGCGGAATCCCGGGCTCCGGCACAACCCATGGGTCCATGCGATCGAGGAGCCGGGTCACCGCGATGCGATCACCGGCCCGCACACGCACGCCCTTCGGCGCCGGCCGGCCGTTCACCAGGACGCCGCCCGTCTCAATCGCCCGCACCACCAGCCCCCGGCTGCTCGCCGGGCAATGCGCCAGTACGCAGGCATCCAGCCGCAGTTCGGGCGCGGGCGATTCCTCGGTCCATTCGAGATTCTCAATCACGCCCGGCAGCATCGCCGGAAGCGCCACGGGTGTCGAGCGTTCCCGCAAGTCAACGCCATGGACTTCTGTAGCCGCGACCGGCGGTCGCGTCCACAGCGAACATTCGTCCAGTGGCTTCTTCTGTAGCCAGCGGCGTCGACCCCGGCGCGCTTGCGCTGCGAAACGTTTGACCTACGGCGCTGGCGCGGGCATGGGCGGGAACGCAACCGGGGCCGGCGCGGCCGCCGCGTCGGGCTTCTTCGCCTCGGGCACCTGCAGCAGGTCCTTGCGCGTCATGGGGAGGCTCTCGAAGCGCGAACCCTCGACGACGTAGACCCATTTGCCCGCGCGCTCGTTGAACTCGCGGATCTCGCCGGCGATCTTGTCATCCTCTTCCTTGCGCTTCTTGACGTCCTCCTCGTGGCGCTTCTTCACGTCCTCGGCCGCATCGGCCTTTGGCGCCTCGGGCTGCGGCGCGGGCGTGAAGGCGGCCGCGATGGACACATACCGCAGTGCGTTGGTCGTCGCCTTGCCGATGCGGACGGTGTACTCGCGGCCGTTCTTCGCCTTCGCGACGACGACATCGGGCTTGTCGAGGCCGGTGTCCGCCGGCTTGAGCGAGGGATCCGCCACATCAGTGAAACGGAGGAAACTCACGATGCCGGAGAGCTTGCCGGACTTCGCGGTGTCCAGCGCTTCGTTGGTCGCGAGACCGGGCAGCTTGAGCTCGAAACCCTCATTCGTCAGGACGATCGGGGACTTCCCGTTCGGCGTCCACGTAAGGGCCGTGACGTCCGAGCTGTAGACATCGACGAGTTGGGTCTCCATCCAGTCGACGGACTTCGCCGGAAGGCCGCTGAACGTCTCGCCCACCAGGACCGCCTTGCCGTCGGCCAGCACAAACCGGCCGTCGGGGAAGCTCATTTCGCCGCCGCGGCTGCGCGTCTTGCCAAGGATCACCGTGGCCAGCGCCTCGCCATCCTTGCCCGACGCCGTCACGACCGTGCCCGAGCCGGACTTCGCCTTGCCGTCCGCGCCCGCAGCCGGCGCGACCAGCTCAAGCGCCGCGAGTTCCTTCTCGCCGCCCGGCACGCCCTGGCCGACCTTGAGATCCGCGAGGGAACGCAGGAACTTGCGAACCTCTTCGAACTTCACCGGGTGATTGTACCGGTCCGGTGCGATCCACACGCCCGAGGCCTTGGCCACGCGGACCGTGCTCTCTGCCGTCACGAACGACAGCGCCTCGACGGCGTTGAGCGTCTCGGGCTTCTGCAGAGCCGCGATCACCGGCGCTCCCGAATCGGCGGCGGGCTTGCGCGCCTGCGTCTTCCGGGACTGCGTCCACACGACCGCCGCCACAAGCACGGCCGCCACCAGCACCATCATCATCAGTTTGTTCGTCTTCATCGTCCGTCACCCATGCTGAAGTCGGTTGTCCGTCCACTCACCGGCGGTTCCGCCGCCACAGGCCGAACCCGATGCCGGCGATGCCCACCAGCAGCGGCACGCCGAGGATGTTGATCGCCTTGACCAGCGCGCCCAGTTTCTCGATGTCGGCGCGCAGGCTCTTGCGCACCTTCTTCAACTCCTGCTGTGTCTCGAGTTCCTGCTTCCGGAAGCGCTCGATCTCCGCCTTCTGCTCGGGGCTGAGGACCAGTTCCTGGCCCTTGCCCTTCTCCGCCTGCAGTTCGTTGATTCGCTGCTGGGTCTGCTCGAGCTTCGCCTGCAGCTCGTTCTCCTGCTGCATGTACTTCTCCTGCGCATCGCGCAGCAGGTCGACAACCACGTCGAACGGCCGGTCCATGCGGCCGCGCGACCGGATCTGCGAGAGCTTCGCGCTGCCGGAGATGTCCTCGATGACGCTGTAGAAGAAGGTCAGGTTGTCATTCCACGGCGCGTAGGCGGTCTGGCCGTACATGCGCACCTCGCGCAGACAGAACGGATCGAACAGCATGTCCACATCGCCCACGAGGATGACGCGGCCCTCGCCGTTGCCTTCCTTCAGCGACGCGGTGGCGGCCGGCGCGTTCGTCGAGCCGGCGGCGGCGGTCGTGTTGGTGTCCGCCGCGGCGCCGGGCTTGCCCCCCGGGAACGCCGTCTTGAACTTGCCGTCCAGCCGGACGGCCAGCGCCTCGCGACGCATGCCCGACTTGAAATCGCGCCGCAGGCCCTCGGGGCCGAACTTGGCGGTCATGGCATCGACGAGGCCCGAAGCCTCGGAGGACTGCATCAGCAGGACCGACTTCACGCCCGCCGGGGCCTCGACCTTGAAGGTGCCGGAGCCGGGCAGGAGGATGCTCTCGATCTTCGCCGTCAGCCGGTCCTCCGCGTTCATGTTGTCCGGGCGCAGGCTCAGCCACGTCGGGTTCTCGACGACGCGGTTGTCGCGGCCGCGGGTCTGCGTGACCGCCTCGAGGTCGGCCAGCACACGCTCGGGCTCGTAGCTGACGCCCCAAGCGGGAAGCAGCCGCCCGAGCGTTGAGCCGCCGCCCATGTTGGGCATGCCCATCATCGGGTTCTGCGCCTGCTGGTCGGCGAGGCACATCGGATCGAGGAACGCGAGCAGGCGCCCGCCGCGCAGCACGAACTGGTCGAGGGCGAAGAGCGCGTCGTCGGTGAGGTTCTTCGGATGCACGGCAATGATGACATCAATATCCTTGTCCACCGAGTCGAGCGTCTCGGGCAACTGGCGCACCTCGTAGTCCTTCTCGAGGTCCGTGAACGCATACCATCCGCGCTGCGGGGGCTGCTGCGGACCGAAGGGCATCTGCGGCGCGCCACCCATGACCGGCAGCGACGACAGCAGGCCGAGCACCGGCTTCTTCGGGTTCGCGACGCGGGTGATGAGCTTCGTGACGTCATACTCCAGCCGCTCCCCCTCGTCGGGGTTGAGGAACGGGATGACCGCCTCCGCGCCGCCCTTCACGGCGACGAGGCCGAGGGCGACATCGGGGCCGAACATGCCGACCGGCTGGGTTTCGACGCCGTACCGGCGCGCCCAGTCCGCCGCATCGGAGTCGGGCTGCGGGTCGTGCTTCTCGACCACGATGTTGCCTTTACCGCCGATCTCGTACTCGCGGACGAGATCCTCCACCGAGCGCGCGAAGAGCCGCAACGCGGGAGGCACCTGCGGATCGCTGCCGTTGAAGAAGAGCTTCAGCGTCACGGGGCCGTCGAGGCCCTTGAGCACGTCCTTCGTGCCGTCCGAGAGCGTATAAATGCGGTCCTGCGTCAGGTCGACGCGCCACACGGCGCCGCCGAGCAGGATGTTGACCGCCGCCACGATGACCGCGACGACGACGAAGGCGACAAGGCTGCTACCGAACAGCCGGTTTCCACGGGGTTGGCTCATACAGCGGTTCCTCCGATCACGAAGACTTGCGGTTTTCCAGGACGAGATGCGCGCCGAACAGCGCCATCGCCATGACGCTCACGTAGTAGGCCACGTCGCGGACGTCGATCACGCCGCGCTGCAGCGACTCGAAGTGCGGCATCACGCTCAGCGAGGCCACGCCGTTGACGAGCCAGCCGGGCGCCCACTTGTTGACGATCTCCATCACCGGCGGCCAGCCGGCGATCGCGAGGAAGAGGCAGATGACGAAGGCGATCACGAAGCTGATCACCTGGTTGCGCGTCATCGCGGAGGTCAGCATGCCGACCGCCACGTACGTGCCGGCCAGCAGGATCGCGCCCACATAGCCGCCGATCACCGCGCCCGCGTCGGGGCTGCCGAGGTAGATCGTCGTCACGACGACCGGCAGCGTCAGCAGGATGCCAACGGTCATGAACACCCAGGCGGCCATGAACTTGCCGACCAACGCCTGCGGCAGGGTCACGGGAAAGGTCATCAGCAGTTCCAGCGTGCCCGTACGGCGCTCCTCGCTCCACAACCGCATCGTCGCGGCCGGAACCAGAAGCAGGTTCACCCAGGGGAACCAGAAGAAGAAGTACTTCAGGTCCGCCTGGTTGGCCTCGAAGAACCGGCTGACGAAGAACGTCAGGAAGCCGATCAGCATCAGATAGAAGACCAGGAACACGTAGGCCACCGGCGAGGCGAAGTAGGCCCGGAATTCCCGCTTGAAGATCTCGATCGTATTGCCCGCGAATGCATTCATCATCGTGCGTCCCCAGTACCGCGCTTAGCGCTTGCTCGTCTTCTCCGCGGTGCCCTGCGTCAGCGACCGGAACACCTCGTCGAGCCGTCCCGACGGATGCCGCGCCTTCAGTTCCGCCGGCGTGCCCTCGGCGACGATCCGGCCCTCATTGATGATCATCGCCCGCGTGCAGACCGCCTCGACCTCCTCAAGAATATGGGTCGAGATGATGATCGCCTTCTCCGCGGCCATCGTCCTGATCATGTCACGGACGAGGTGCTTCTGGTTCGGATCGAGGCCGTCCGTCGGCTCGTCCATCACCAACAGCGACGGATCATGCAGCACCGCCTGCGCGAAGCAGACGCGCTGCTTGTAGCCCTTCGAAAGCGTCTCCACCGTCTGGCGCCGCACCGCGCCCAGGCGGCAGCGCTCCACCGCGGAATCGACCCGGCGCGCCCGCTCGGCGCCGCGATAGCCGCGGATGCCCGCGACGAAATCCAGGAACCCCTCCACCGTCATCTCCGGATAGACCGGGGCGTTCTCGGGCAGATATCCGATCAATGCCTTCGCCGGAATCGGGTCCTCGACGATGTCGTGGCCCCCGATGACCGCCGTCCCGGCCGTCGGCGGCAGGAACCCGGTCACCATGCGCATCGTCGTCGACTTCCCGGCGCCATTCGGCCCCAGGAACCCGAGGATCTCCCCCTTCTTCACGGTGAAGGAAATGCCCTTCACCGCCTCAAACGACCCGTAACATTTTCGTATTTCTTTGACTTCAAGCATGAGTCACCCCTCGCCCGTACGGACGATCCAAATGCCCGGCAAGACGCCGGTCGAGCTGGTTAGAGTACGTAACGGCCCCCGGCGTTCAATATTTTTCGCCATAATTCGCAGCCCCCCGGCGTCCAGAGCGCGGAACCGCCCCTGAACGCCTGTCTTTCGCCGCGGCCGTCATCTGTTCGGCATTGTCATGCGTTCGGCATTGCGCGGCGAGCCCCGGTCGCACACACTGCCGGCATGCCTCTCTCCATCCAGATAACCATTGGCGACGACCTCCGCACCCGCTGCCCGGCGATCGCTGTCGGGCTGCTGGAGGCCCGCGTCCGAAACCACGACGCCGATCCCGAACTTCAGGCTGCGATCGACACCGCCGTCGCCGGCTTCGCGGGCCATCCGCTCGAACGCATCCGCGAGCAATCCGCCATCGCCGCGACCCGCACCCTCTACCATGCCTGCGGCAAGGAGCCGAACCGCTACCGCCCCGCCGCCGAGCAACTGCGCCGCCGCGCCGTCCAGGGCAAGGGCCTCTACCGCATCAGCGTCCTCGTCGACCTTGTCAACCTCCTCTCCCTACGCACCGGCCTCTCCATCGGCGCGTTCGACCGGGCTGCGATCGACGGCGACGCCGCCGCGTGGGGCATTGGTCGCCCCGGCGAGCCCTACGAGGCGATCGGCCGCGGCCCGTTCAACATTGACGGCATGCCCGTGCTGCGCGACCGCACCGGCGCCTTCGGCTCCCCCAGCAGTGACTCGGAACGCACGAAGTTGCGCCCCGAAACCACCCTCCTCCTCCTCAACATCAACAGCTACGCCGGCCCCGACCCCGCGCGGTCCGCCCTGGACCTCGCCGCCGATCTCCTCCGCCGCCACGCCGAGGCCGACGAACTGCACACGGAGATCGTGCGCTGACCGGAGGACGTGGGAAGGTGGGGCCGTGTGGCCGTGTAGGAGTGTGGCGGTGCGGCGGTGGTATCCGGACCGTGCTGTTGGCTGTTGGTGTCCGTCGTTCGATGTTCGATGTTCGGTGTTCGGTGTTCGGTGTTCGATGTTCGATGTTCGGTGTTCGGTGTTCGGTGTTCG
>CAYRFK010000118.1:0-15377 GCA_964423465.1 uncultured Verrucomicrobiota bacterium
CGGGGGCCGCGGAGTCCGCCGGATGGGAGGCCCTGCTCGCCCGGATGGGATTCCGCCTCCCCGGGCCGCCGATCCTCTGATCCGCAGCGATGCAGTTGACCTTGATACACGGAGACCCGTGGGCATCTCTCCGGAAGTAGGGAAACTCCAAACTCCAAGGAAGTTGAAAGGACCAAGGGGAAAGGTGGGGAAGTCGGAGGGGATTTCGATTCCGATTCAGAGCGTCCCAACCGGTACGCGCCCTGGACAGACCGGCGCCCACACGTGGACCGGCCGGCCTTTCTTCCTTCTTCTCCGTTCCACCTATCACTTCCTTGGAGTTTGGAGTTCTCTACTTTCCTCTTCCGGAACGATTAACCTTCCGTGCCGCCTTTGCCCGGGCTCCAACTGAATCGTTCCGGCTAAGCCGGAACCGCGGGGCTCATGAGGGCTTGATCTCCGGCGGTGCCACCGGCGGAACGCAGGCGGTCTCCTCGTACTCCTTCAGCACCTTCTCGGCACAGGCCTTGCACAGGCCATGCGTGAATCGCGCATCCGAATGGGTCTCGATGAACTGCTCCAACTGGCGCCAGTAGCCATGGTCGTCGCGGATCTTCTTGCACGAGGCGCAGATCGGCAGCAGGCCGCACAGGGCATGCAGTTCGCGCATCGCATGCCGCGTCGCCTGGTGCTCCCGGTCCAGATGCGCACGGATCCGGGCGACATCGTAGGCGATGATCAGAAACGACAGCATCCGGAGCCCCGCGTTCCACCACATGTTCGCGGGCTGGGCATAGACGTGGCCCGAAAGGCTGTCCATCGCCAGCCATGAAAACGCACACAGCACCGCCGCCGCATACGCGAGAAACGGCGAGCCGTTCCATGCGGCCACGGCCACGGGGAGGAAGTAGAAGACGAACACATCCATCTCGTAGCCTGCGGCGTAGTCGATGACCGCCACGAGGGCAACGAACGCCAGAACGCCGAGCACGCCGACCACCGACATTGGAGGGGGTGGACCGGACAACGGATCCTCCGGCTTCTCCCGCGCCGCCTTCATTCCGACCCGTCCCGGGTGGCACGCACGGCATGGTTGCAACGCATGGCGATTGGATAGCCCAAACAGAAACCGGATGCCATACAAATCAGCCGGCGGCGCCCCGCCGGGGCGCATCTCCGGTCCGGTGCAGCGCGCTCACACGGGCTTTCCGTTCGGCCGGGCGAGCCGCCCGGCCCTAGCCATCATACCCGGGATGTCCTTGGTAGGGCCGGGCCGCTGGCCCGGCCGTTCGATGGATCCCGGCAGCCATGCAGATTCCGAGAGGTGCCCGCCCCGCCGGGCGCGTCACGGAACGGAGGGCGGAGGCCGCGACGCACCCACATCCAGACAGCGCAGCTCGCCGTGGTAGCGCACGTAGAGGCGGCCGTCCAGCAGCACGGGATGCGCCCAGCCGTCGCGCACGGACTTGCCCTCCGGCGCGAGCCGGAACCGCCCGCACATGCGGAAGCCGGACGGCCCGGGTTCGACCAGGCAGACGTCGCCGGACTGGGTGACGCAGTAGAGTCGGCCGTCCGCATGGATCGACGCGCCAGCGCTCATCGTCCGCGTTTCGGCAACCGTCGCACCAGTCTCCGGATCGACGCAGGCCCAAAGGTCGGACTGCCGGTAGAACGGTCCGTACATCCGTTCGCCGACCACGGTCAGCCCGTGCTGACCTGTATCCAACGCCGACGACCACGCCGTCTCGACGCGCACCCCGCCGCCCTCCTCGTGAAGCCGGAACATGCGGCCGCCCTCGCCATCCGGCCCCGTGACAAAGACGCGGTCTCGCCAGAGCACCGGGGTGGCGGCAAGAACCTTGTAGCGCGTCGGCATCGGCCGCGTCCACAGGAGGCGCCCCGTGTCCGCGTCGACGCCGAAGGCATGTCGGTTCGAGCAGTTCACGATGTGCCGCCGGCCGCCGAGGCGGAACAGGATCGGCGACGCATAGCCCGCACTGTCGACCTCGCCGGCGGGCTCCGCAACCCGTCGCTGCGCGTCGGACGGCGACGCGCCCAGCATCAGCGGTTCGCTCTGCCAGACCGTCGCGCCCGTCTTCGCATCCAGTGCGACCATCAGAGCCTTCGACCCGCCCGCGGTCACCATCACGCGCGGCCCATCCACCAGCACGCATTCACTCAGTGCCCACTGGGTGTTCCGCCCGTCGAACCGTTCCAGAACATCCACCGCCCACACCTCGCGCCCGGTCGCGGCGTCGAACGCCGCAAGCCGGCCGTGCGCGTTGAGATGGAATACGCGGTCCCCGCTCACCGCGCAGGCGGCGCGGGCGCCGGGCCAGGACCGCGTCCACGACGCCCCGTTCGTCGCCTGCCACAGGGGCCGGCCCTGCAGGTCGAGCGCATGCAGCGCCAGTGCATCGTTCGTGTCACCCGTGAGGAAGATGCGGCCGCCCGCGATCACCGGCGAGGACCACCCGCGCCCGAGGTTCGTCACCGACCACCGTACGGCCGGCCCTCCCTCGGGCCATTCGCGCAGCAGGCCCGTCTCAAGGCTGACGCCGTCGCGCCGCGGTCCGCGCCACTGCGGCCAGCCCGGCTCCGGCGAGGCGATCATCTCCCCGACCGCGGTCACTTCCGCACGGGGCGCAACGGACGCCGCGATCGACAGAGCGCAAAGGACGATGGCCCGCATCACCTTCATTTATCTCTCCCGCCGTCATTCCACGATCGGCCAACCCGGCCCCCGGGCGGCACGGCCTACATGCCGAGTTGTATCCCGCCGTACCGGCGCCGGCAATACCGCGCCGCCCACCGCCCCCTTTTCGACTCCCGCGGAGCGGATGCGGACGCTATTCTGCGGCCATGGTGCGCTGGATCCAGACGATGCTGGCCCGGGCGTTGGGCCGGAAGGCGCCCGCGCTTCGCCCCGGCGAATGGGGCGAGCGCGTGGCGGAGAGGGAACTCCGGCGCGCGGGGATGAGGATCACGGGACGTCGCGTCCGCGTCGGCCGGCGCGACGAAATCGACCTGATCGCGTGGGACGGCGACACGATGGTGTTCGTTGAGGTGAAGACCCGCGCCTCGGAAGATTTCGGTCGCCCCGCGGCCGCGGTCGGCAGCGCCAAGCGACACCACCTGTCGCGCGCCGCCGTGCGGCACATCCTGTCGCACCGCCTCAAGCCGGCCTACATCCGGTTCGATGTGGTCGAGGTCGTCGGCGTCGAGGGCGGGCCACCGCCGGTCGTCCGCCACCTGCGCAGCGTCTTCGGCTTGGAAGGCGGCTATCGCCTGCCGTGGTGAACCGGGCGGCGGGGCGCTCCATCCATGGCTGGACCCGCGGCGCGGGCGTGGTAGAGTGCGCGCATGAAGCATATTCTGATCGGATCGGCACTGGCCTGCGCCGCCGCATTGTCGGCGGTCGCGGGGGAGAAGACGGTCGGCACGGGCGACGTGTTCAAGGGTCCGGTCGGGCTGCAGCTCTACAGCCTCCGCGACAGTTTCAAGAAGGACGTGCCCGGCACGCTCGACGCCGTGAAGGCCCTCGGGTTCAAGTACGTTGAACTGGCGGGGACCTACAACCTGGCGGCGGATGAGTTCCGGAAGATGCTCGACGCGCGCGGCCTGGTCGCGATCGCAGGGCACTTCCCCATGGATCGCTATCTCAAGGATCCCGACGGCCTGGCCAAGGAGGCCAAGGCGCTGGGGCTTCAGTACACGGGTGTGGCGTGGTACGGACACAAGGCCCCGTTCGACGAGGTCCAGTGCCGCAAGATGGCGGCCGACTTCAACGCGGCTGGCAAGAACATGGCGGAGCGCGGCCTCAAGTTCTACTACCACAACCACGGCTACGAATTTCAACCGCACGGCGACGGGACGCTGTTCGACCTGCTGATGGCCCAGACCGATCCGAACACGGTCTTCTTCCAGATGGACATCCTGTGGACGATCTTCCCCGGCCAGGATCCTGCGAAGCTCATCGAAAAGTACGGCGCCCGGTGGGAACTCGTCCACCTCAAGGACCTCAAGCAGGGCGTGAAGGGCGATCTCTCGGGCCACACCGATGTGAAGAACGATGTCGCGCTGGGTTCGGGACAGGTCAACTATCCCGCCGTTCTCAAGGCCGCCCAGAAGGCCGGCGCGAAGTGGTACTTCATCGAGGATGAGTCCCCGACCGTGAAGGAACAGCTTCCGGTCAGCCTTAAGTTCCTGGAAAGCGTGACCTGGTAGGCGGGAGGATTCGAATCCGAAACCGATGCGGCCGGGACGGCGGGATGCCTATTCCGTCTTTTCCGGCCGCCGCCGTTTCAGCCCGGTGAACAGCCCCCCCACACCGAGCGCCGAACGCAGTTCGCCGAGCATGCGCGCCTCGTCGGGGGGATTGATGCGGCTCGCCGTGGGCGGCGAGGCCGGGGCGGCGGACGCCGGCCTCGCCCGTTCAACGACGCCGTCCGACCGCGGCGTGTCGAGCGGTATTCCAACACCCGGCTCCGCGGGGACCGGTTGATCCACGGCGGCGATCTCGGCCGCGAGGTCGACGATCGTCCGGAATGCCGCTTGATCCTTCCGCCGCACGCGGAGGCCGGCCGTGAGCGACCCGTCGCGCAACATGCCGAGAAACGCGTGCAGGGGTACGGGACCGAAAAGACTTCCATCGGGCAATTCGACCAGCCAGTCCATGCCCAGGTCCGGAATGTCGCGGGCCGGCCGCCATGCGCCGTCGTCTGCCGACACCTCGTCCCCTGGCTCGACCCGCCCGTCGGCCGCCCACGCTCGAAGCGTCTCCCATGTGACCGGGCCGAACGGCCGGTCCGAACTCTTCCTCAAGAACCATCGATCGCTGCCGCTCATGTGCTCCCGCAAAATCAGGCCGACATATAGAACCGTGGACGCCCATGCCCGGATGATGCGCTCACATCGGGCGATCCCAAGCGCCACCTCCGCAAGGACGGATACAATCTACCCTGCCTGCGGAGCGGAATCACGCGCGGATTGTGCGGTCACGGCTTCGAAAGGATGCGCGGCTCCCCCCATACAGCCCAGTCAAAGTTGTAGGTCCCGTCCGAGTCGGTGGTCAGCGACAGCACGACGTCCTTCCCCGCCCACCGACCGAGGTCGGCCTCCAACGGCGCCCACGCGCCCGGTAGCATCCGCTGGCGCGAGACCTCCACCCCGTTCACGGCGACGGCGAAGATCACACCGTCCGACTTCGATCCATCCGCGATACCCGCTTGGGCCGCGAAACGCGAGGGCACCGCCGGCAGGCGGAGCGGGAAATGGATCGCCGTTGTACCGTGGTTCGGCGGATGCGCGATGAACCCGCGCCGTTGGACCCCGCCGACCGTGCGGTCCGTCGGATGCGCGCCCGCGACCCGGCGGTCGGGCCGGGCGCCATCGACCAGCACCTCCACCTCGTGAGGCGCCTTGCCCAGATCCCCCGGCAAAGGAATCTCTCCGGGACGCTCCGCCAGCAGAAACAGAGTCCCGGCCGAAGCGAGGCCGACAGAACCCGCGCCAGACTCCGGGAACGGCGAGGCGCCGTGCGGGCCGATGGCGTACGTCCATCGTTGCGTACCGCCCACCGCAAACCGCCCGCGGATCTCCTCTTCGGCCTCCACGCGCGGATCGGTCCACAGCGCCCAGTCAAACGAGGGGTTCCCCGCCGGCCCCGGGTGCACGACCAGTTCCAGGTCCACGGCCCGCCCCGCCAACGGCGACAGGTCCAGATCGAGCGGGGACGGCTCGACGGTCGCAACATGAATTGAGTTTGAAAGCACTCTCCCCGGCGCAATCGCCGTCACACGGAACGTGACGCCGTCCGAACGGTTCGATCCGACGGAGCCCCCGCGCAGGCCGACGCCCGATGCAAACCGGGGCCGCCCCCCGGCCGGTACGGCGACGTGGAACCGCGCGAACGCCTCCCCTCGCGCCGCGCCTCCGCGATACGGCGGATGCGCCACGAGTCCGCCGCCGCCCGCGATGAAGCCGGCGCCGTTCTCCGCCGCAAGGGGGCCCCTCGCCTCCGTCGCGACGCCGGACCGCGTCCGCCAACCGCAGGCTGCATCGGGAAGAAGCCCCGCCGGATCGGCCACGCGCCTTCGCAGCGTGCCAGTCCGAACGGTCGCGAGGGATCGTCCTGCAACGACGGACTCCAACACCAGGCCTTCCGGCAGCGCGCAGACGTGGAGTTCGTTGGTGTCCGGCGCCCCCGGGATCAACGCGTACCGGCGCGCCCGATCGAGGCCGAGGATCCGGCCGCCGCCGTGACCCGGCCACCCGGGCACGTGCATGTCCATCGCCGCGATGCCGCCAACCCCGCGAACCGTGCGGCTGATGACGCGGTCCCCCGACACGAACCGCCCGTCCGTCGTGCGCACGGCACGCATGCCTCCCGCGCCGCGGAACGGGAACGCAACGTCCGGCGGCCACTCGCCGTCGGGGTCCGGATCGAGCCGGGCACGCTGCCAGAATCCGACCTCGTCCAGGAACTGGCGGAGGAACGCTCCCGCACCGCGCGCCCCGGGCTCCCCCGCGGCCGCCAGCAATGCCGCCGCCGGGGGGCGCAACGTCGGGATCACTCCGAAGTGCTCGTAGGCCTCGTTCCATGCCGCGTACAACTGTCCCTGCCCGGGCGCCACCATGCCGAGGTATCCATACACGGTGGTGAACGGCGCGAACAGGTAGGACGACACCGGGTGCGCGCTGCGGAGCATCGACTCATCCCAGGTGCCTTCCGAATGGTGCAGGCCCCACACGTGCCGCTGCGCAAAGGCCTCACGGCGGCAGGTCACCTCATTGAGGCCCTCGCCGCTGAGCGCCACCTGCGGGATCGCCATACCCAGCTCGTCGTGCAGTGCGGCGGCGCCCTGGATCATCGTCATCCCGTCGATGCGCCCGTTGTGATCGTTGAAGATGCACAGCGTCTGATCGAGATGCAGCGCGTCGACCGGGAACCGCCGGCAGAGGTCCGCCATCGCCGCGACAAAATGCCGCCGCCACGCGGTGGAGGCCGGGTTGATGTAGGCGAACTTGATGGGCGGGTCGGCGCGGTTCCATTCCCACCACTCATGCTCGTGCGCGCCCCGGGGGTTGCGGACATGGAAGCGCCCGAATTCGCGATAGAGCGGATTCAGCGGATCCACGCCGAAGTAGTTCACGTGGAGCATCACGCGGAAGCCCAGCACGTGCGCGCGGGCGAGAAACGTCCCCAGTTCCGGCCGCGCGGCCGCGTAGTCCGGATAGTTGCGATCGTAGCCGGCGTTCCGCCAGTCCGGCACGTAGAGCAGCGTCTGGGGCGGATCGAAGTGCCGCGCCAGTTCGTCAAGCAACGGAAGCGACATTCCCGTAATGACGCACCCGCGGATGTCGCGCGCCCACGAGGGCGACTTCACGGCGAGCGGAACGGGCTTGAGGTTCGCCTGCATCCAGTCGCGGTAGCGGCGCGCCGGCACCCGCCAGTCCCCCTCGTAGGTGTTCAGGCGCCACGCGACCGACTCGCAGGACGTGAGGGCGTCGAACGGCGCATCGTTGATGGACGTCAGGTCCAGCCTCCAGCCGCCGTGGGCGCGGGTCGCGGTCAACCGCTTGTAGCGCCCCACGGTATCGTCGGCGAAGAGGAAGAATCCGCGCCCGGCCCCCTCGACGATGACCAGTTGGGCCTCCCAGCCCATGGGATAGTCGAATGAATGGACATCGCCGGGCGTTTCGGCATCCAGCCGGACCCCCGAACGGCCGGGCACGACAAGGGCGAACCCGGGCGGGATCGTGCCGACGGACCACGTCACGCCCCAGACACCCGGCCCGCACCGCTCCGCACGCTGGGTCACCACCAGGTCGCCCGTCGCCGCGTCGACCGCGAACCCGCAGACGAGCGAGCCGCCCTCCGCCACCGGGTACGACAGCGAGGCCGATCCGCCGGGTCCAACTCGTCGCTCCGACCCGGCAGCGCGGGCGGCGTGCCCCGTGGCGACGCACTCGACACGCGCCGGCGCGGACGCGCCGGCAGGCCGGACGAACACCGCGCCGGTCGCATCCATCAGCGACACCAACGACCCGCGATCCGCCTCCGCCGCAAACCGCGCCGTGTCCACCCGCACTTCGGCGCCCGACACGCGGAGACAGGCCGATGCAGTGAGAAGCAGCACGACGCCGCGCGACGTCATGGCTTCCCGCGCTCTCCACCGCCGCCCCCGGCCTTCCGGTCCAGCACCTCGCGGACCTTCGCCGCCAGCGTATCACGCGTGAACGGCTTGGGCAGGAAGTCGACGTCCTCGTCCAGAACTCCGTGATGCGCCACCACGTTGGCCGTGTAGCCGGACATGTAGAGGCAGCGGAGGCCGGGCCGCTGCCCGACAAGCCGCCGGGCCATATCGCGGCCGTTCATGCCCGGCATGACGACATCGGTGAGGAGCAGATCCACGACACCCGGAAACTCCCCGCTCACTCGCAGCGCCTGCTCCGGCGACTCCGCGGACAGCACCGTGTAGCCCAACGCCTCCAAACTTGCCCGCGTGATGGCGCAGACCGCCGCCTCGTCCTCCACCAGAAGGATGGTCTCGCATCCGCCGGGCGGCGGCGCGGCCACGACCGAAGGCGGCTGCGGCTCGGCGGCGCCGGCCCATCGCGGCAGGTGGAGCATGAAACTGCTGCCATGCCCCGGCTCGCTGTAGACGGAGATGCTGCCGTTATTCTGCCGCACAATGCCGTAGACGGTGGCCAGTCCCAGTCCGGTCCCCTTCCCCACGCCCTTGGTGGTGAAGAACGGATCGAAGATCATCGACAGGGTTTCCGCATCCATCCCGCACCCGTCGTCGCTGACGGCCAGCCGCACATATTCGCCGGGAACCGCATCGACGTGGGCCGCACAATACTCCGCATCGAGCGTCACGTTCTCCGTCTCAATCGTCAGCCGGCCGACTCCCTCGATGGCGTCCCGGGCGTTCACCGTGAGATTGGCAAGGATCTGGTCGACCTGCGACGGATCCATGCGAATCAGCCCGAGCGAAGCCCCCGGAACCCATACAAGATTGATGTCCTCGCCGAGCAGCCGGCGCAGCATCTTGAGCATGCCCGCGATGGCGTCGTTCAGATCCATGACCTGTGGGGCGACGGTCTGTTTTCGCGCGAAGGCCAGGAGTTGCCGGGTCAGGTCCGCCGACCGACGCGCGGCCTTCTGGATTTCGCGGATGCTCTCCCGCGGGTCCACGCCGGTGTCGTACATTTCCAACGCCAGTTCCGCGTGACCGAGAATCGCCTGCAGCATGTTGTTGAAATCGTGCGCCACCCCGCCCGCAAGCCGGCCGACCGATTCCATCTTCTGCGACTGCAGGAACTGGGCCTGCACCCGTTCGTGCTTCGCCTGCTGCGCGATGCCGTCCAGCGCGTAGACCAGATCTCCCGCCACCGCGACAAACAGATCGCGCTCCTCGCCGTCGCGGGCAATCCCCTTGTCGCAGGAGACGGCAAGGTAGCCGAACGTGGCGCCGCCATGGGCCAGCGCAATGGAAAGGACGCCGCGGCCCATGCAGTCGGAAGCGATCGGACAGGATGCGCAGACGGTCCCGGCATCCGCATCGGTGAACATCGCATCGTGATCGTGAACCCATGCGCAGCAGGGCGGAAGTTCGCCGCGATCCAGCCGTTCGGAGAGTGGCGGAAAGACCGCATCCATGCCCGCCTGCGCATACGCCTCGACGCGCCCCCCGGTGTTGGTCAGCACGATCAGGGCGCCCCGGTAGCTGCGGTACTGCACGAGCAGCGTACAGGCATTCTGGATGAGCGACTGCGGCTTCGATTCGCGCACGATCAACTGGTTGACATCCCGGATGGCCCTGAGCACGCGATTCAGATGCTCGACGCGCTCCCCGGCCATCCGCGCCTCGGTGACGTCGAGGCCGTGGCCGATGTAGCCGATGAAGGCGCCGTCGCTGTCGTACCGGGGCGTGCCGTCGTTCTGGATCCAGCGGTGGACGCCGTCCTTGCGCCTCAGGCGGCAGACCATGCTGAAGCGTTCCCTGCGCTCGAGAGCCGCGGCAAAGGCCGCGGCGCAGCCGGACCGACTGTCCGGATGCAGGCTCTCCATCCAGCCGCCGTTGCACTCCTGCTCCGGCGTTCGTCCCGTGAACTCCAGCCACGTCCGGTTGAAGTAGTCATGCCGCCCCCCGGCATCGGTGGTCCAGATCAGCGCACGCCCCGAATCCGCGAGCGTGCGGTAGTGGTGCTCGCTCTCCCGCAGTTGGCGTGTCCGCCGGCCCACCTGCCGTCGCAGCGACCACGACCACGCGAAGGCCACGCCAAGGGCCAGCAAGAGCGGGCCGGCAACCATCGCCACGTACCGAAGGACGATTCTGAACGGCGGATCATCCTCATAGACACCCATCCACCGCTCGTGGATCCGGCGGTACTCGCCGGTGGAATGGAGGACCTTCAGTCCCTCGTCCAGTTCGGACAACAGGGCTTTCTGCACCGGCAGCGCGGCATAGCCGTAGTCCAGTGTTGCGAAGGGGCGGCGTCCGACGACCAGGTTCGTCAACCCGTTCGGGCCCGTCCAATGCAGCGCGGTCCGGCGCGAGACCAGCGCCGCGTCATACCGGCCCTGGCTCACCGCCCGAAGCGCCTCCTCCTGCGATTCGACCGCCGTGGTCCGCGCCTCCAGACCCTGCGCGGCCATCCACTCCTGCATGATATCGCCGCGCTGGACGACGATCGTCCTCCCCGCCAGATCACCGACTGCGGACGGCGGCTTGGCGCCGCCCCTGCGGACAACGCCGACATAGTGCTGGCGCGAGTGCGCCGACGTGAAATTGTATGTTGCGTCCCGCTGGGGGGAATAGAGCATGCCCTGCAGGGCGTCGATCTCGCCCGCCTCCAGCGCCTTCCGGATCCCGGCCCACGGCCCGAGCCGGATCTCGATATCGAGCCCCATCTCCCGCGCGATCGCCCGCGTGATCTCGGTGTTGAACCCGGCCGGGCGCCCGAGCGCATCGAGGAACTCGAAGGGCGGATAGTCCCGGTCCCCTCCGATGACGATTCGCCGGTGCGCCGGCAGTTCGAGCGCGGCGAACCACTTCGTGTGCAGCTGTCGATGCGTGCCGTCGGCCACGGTCACGGAAAGGCCCTCGTTCAAAAGGGCCAGCACATCCTTGTTCCCCTCCCGGACGGCGAAACAGAGGTCCTGCTCAAAACCCGCGATCGGCTCGTTCACCACCCGCAGGCCGGTCAGCCCGAGTTCGTCGATCAGCCGCAGGGCAACCAGACGCTGCATCACCACGGCGTCGTGGCGGCCGGCGGACAACTCGCGAAGAGCCTCCGGGAACGTGGTCGTTGTCGCGAGGGTGATACCCCGGTCCTCGCGCCGCAGGAACTCCTCCGCATTGTCCCCCTTCATGACCGCGACACGGCGCCCGCGGAGATCCGCCACATCCCCGATCCCCGTCGTGCCGGCACGGACCACGATCGCCCCGTGCAGGGTCATGTAGGCGAAGGTGAAATCGAACGCAGCCTCGCGCTCCGGGGTACGTCCGACGAGGGGAAGAACCTCA
Organism: uncultured Verrucomicrobiota bacterium; assembly: GCA_964423465.1. GTDB lineage: Bacteria > Verrucomicrobiota > Kiritimatiellia > PWTM01 > PWTM01 > VGWF01. The sequence continues at coordinate 11,517 of CAYRFK010000118.1, forward strand.
ACCTCGCCACGCTCCAGCCACCCTTGACCTCCGCCCAATCGCCGGTTCGGAAGCCGACCTCGCGGCCCATCGCCTGAAGGGAGGCACGCAGCAGTTCGACGGAGAAGCCGGTGGCCTGTCCCTTTCCATCGACGGTGCAGAACGGCGGATAGTCGACCTCTGAACCCGCACGAATCACCGGCGCCGCGGCGGCGGCCGACGTCATCACCGCGCAGACCGCACCCACGACGCAAAACTTGGAACGGCGCGCGGCGGCACGGAACACCGTTCCGGCTTGTCGCGCACCTGCCAGAACGCCCGCCCATCTGAATCGTCCGGTCGGAGTCACGAATTCACCCTATCGCCGTTCGCACCCAAGATCGAGCCCGGAACGACGCGCCTCACCGGGTGCCAGGCGCCTCTGCGATTACCCGGCGTGCATAGGTGGCGTAGAACCCGCGCGGATCAGATGCGTAGGCCTTCAGAACCGCCGCGCCGCGGCCGTCCTTGTCGCCGCAGCGGACCAGCGCGGCCGCAAGATTGACCTCGCGCGCCGTGTCCGACTTCTCCTGCTGACTGTAGGTGCTGCGGCTGGTATAGCCGGGCACGGGCCGGATCTCCGCCGCGTACTCCATCGCATGTCGCGAGACCCCGGGCAGCGCCAGCAAACCCGCAATCATGTCCGCAAATGCCGGGTCGCGCAACGCCCCGGCAGCGAGCGACAGGATGCGGAACCGAGACGCGGCGGGCGCCTTGCCCACGGCCACCAACGCGCTGCCCTTCTCCACGATCGCGGGCACGGCCTCCGTAACGCCAGCGCGCGCGAGGGCGAGGATGTAGCTCTCCATCCGGTTCAGGCCCGAGCCCATCGCCTCGGGCCACTTGTCCTCCCAATCGTGCGTGCGAACCCACTCGATCAACTCCTCGCCGCCGGCGGGATCGCCAAGCATCGCCAGCAGATGCGCGTAGATCAGGCTCACATCGGGGCTGCGCCCGCTGCTGTGGGTCGACAGCTCGCGGTACTTGTCGGCCAGCATCGGCCGCGCGCGCTCCGGGTCGGCGAAGAGGAACGCCACGTTGCCGTAACCGAACATTGCGTCATGCGTCGCCATCCGCAGCATCGCGTCGGACACCGGGTGCGAATCGCGCTCGTCGAGCACGGAGGCCGGGATGATCCCCTTCTCCACGAGATGCTGCTGCAGGTCGCGCACCGGGATCGCCCGCACCTCGCAGCCGCTCTTGAGCGCGAGACGGACCGCATAGGCCGCCGCGTAGCCCTGGTTCTGGAAATCGGCCTGCATGCGGAGAATCGCCATCGCATCGCGCGACGCGCTCATGCCGAGGCCGACCACGAGCAGTCCGTCGGTCGTCTTCGGAAGCAACGCGCGGTACGGCGCATTGGCGTCGAGGGTGACATGATTGGCCGTGCGGATGTTCTTTGTGTGGAAGAAGTCGCCGCTGGGATTGCCGTGCAGATCGAACCGGCTGCGGTGCTGGACGATGGTGTCGGGCCAGGTCCGCCCGGTCAGGTAGTCGAGCGCCGTGATGCGGACGACCCCGACGATCCGGCGTCGCTCGCGGGAATTGACCAGGGGTGAGACGTCCCAGCCTCCCTCCGTCATCGTCCGCGCCCGCAGCGCGAAGAAGCTGAGATCGGACGCATCGGTATCGTCGACCATCGCGTAGTCGTTGTTGTGCGACGAACTGCCGAGCCGGAACACGGCCTGTCCCACGCCCTGCCCGATCAACTCGTCGGGTTCGTAGAACTCCGTCGGCTCGCCCGCCGCGGCGGCGATGTCGGCGTTGCCGGAGGCGTCGATCACCGCCTTCGCCCGCACCACGCCGCGGCGGCCGTCGGGCGTGACCACAACCACGCCGCAGAGCTTCGTCCCCTCCATCACCGCGCCGACCGCCATGCTGCCGAACCACGTCTCCCCGCCGCCGCGGCGCACCGCGGCCCGGTACCACTCGGCCTTCGCCTGCGCCTTGACGCGGCCGGTCGCCGCGACGCCCTCGTCGATCTCCTTCGTGAAACCGCGCACGTTGCCGTAGTAGTAGCCGCAGATGAGGCCGGCCGTCTGCACGCCGCCGAGCTCGAAGAGTTGCTCGATCAGGATCGTCCGGAGGCCGTTCTGCACCGCACCGATCGCCGCCGGAGCGCCGGTCGTCCCGCCGCCCACGACCACGACATCCGCCTCGGCCAGCACGGGCAGTTCGTTCGCACCGCAATCGACCTCGCCGGACGCGGACGCGAAGGGCTTCGTCAACTCGCCACGCACCTCGCGGATGTCGGCGGTCGCGGAGGCGGCGGATGGTCCGGCCGCACGCAGGCGGACGCCCCCCGGCGCCGGACGCTTTTTCGCATCCACCGCCGCCTGCCGCCCGATCCTCGCGCCGAGCAGGATTGCGTCGGCCGGCTTCATCAGTTCCGCAGCCGCCGTGCGCGGCACGTCGGCCATGGCGCCAAGAACGTAGAGATGCGCCACGCCCGCCGGACGAAGCGCGCCGAGGTCCAGCGACTCCGCCCCGGGCCATTCACCCTTGAACGGCACCGCCGCCTTGATGGAGTCCGGCGGGACGAAGTGCAGGAGATCCGCCCCGTCAAGCTGCTGCGGTACGAAGGTCCGGTCGCGCGCGACCTGCTCGGCCTCGGCGAACGAGCGCGCCGAACCGTCCGGCATCGCGACGTCGAACGAGCACTCGAACATCCGCGGCATGAGGGACTCAAGGTTCTTGATCTGGACCATGTCCTTCCCGGCACTCCAGCCCTCGTGGCGGACGACGCGCACGCCCTTCGGCTCCTCCCCCGCGATGACCACGCGGGAGAACGTGCAGGTCCCCGCGGGAAACGGTGCGGCCTCCGCGCCCGCGGCGCGCGCAACGTGGCCGCGCTCCGTCGCATCGATCACGACCTTCGCGCGGACCGCCTGGCTGCCGCTGCGGTCGGAGATGACGATGCCCGCCGGGGCCCCGTGCGAGTCCACGAGCACATCCCGCGCATAAGCGCCCGTCAGAAACCGGACACCGGCCTTGAGCAGCGTCTCGTCCAGCGCCTTCTTCGCCTGCAACGGCGTCGTATAGACCCGCGCATCGGTCTTCCCCGGATCGCCGGAAAAGATGCGGCGCATCAGGTCGGACGATCCCGCCACCTCCGGATCGGCCCACAACCGCAGCGTACCCGCCACGTCGTCGCCCAGCGCCAGACCCGCCGTGACGAGGAACACGCTCGCGCCGTCCCGCGCCGCCGCCTCCGCCGCCGCCACGGCCCCGCAGGTCCCGCCCACGACGACGACATCGACATCCTGGATCAGGGGCAGCCGCCCCGCCGGCTCCACGAGCCCGGCCCCCGTCGCCGCGTTCAGCAAAGCCGTCAGGACCGCACAGACGGCCCATTCCATCACTTTCCGCCCTGAAGCCATGCTTACGCCCTCCATGATTCCGACAACCGGCCGAGCCTATCGAAGCGGACATACCCCGTCACGACGATTCCCCGGCAGGGGCATCTCAAGCGTAGGAGGCTGGGACAGGAACAGAGACGTTCGCGTTCCGTCGCTATCCCAATCGTAATCGTAATCCTAATCGTAATCGCGCCCCCGACCCGTGCCGAGGTATTCCGGCCACTTACCCGGGCGGCCCGGCAGGCGATTACGATTACGAGCACGATTACGATCGCGATCGTGGCAAACGGCCCGTTCCCCATGAGGAGGGGCGGGCTGCCGCAAGCCCGGAGTTGGCGCTTTCGAGGATCCTCTCTCCCGGCCTCGCATAGCTCGGCCACCCGTTGGATGTTGGTTGTTGGATATTGGGTGTTGGCTGTTGGATGTTCGTGTCCCGTCCGGCTGTAGGTTGACACTTGGGAAGGGTCCAAGTGGAACAGAAGAG
>CAYRFK010000119.1:0-15183 GCA_964423465.1 uncultured Verrucomicrobiota bacterium
CCAGCAGCCCGATCTCGAGGAGGCCCGCGACAAGGTGCGATGGGGCCGCGAGCGCCGAAGCCGCATCCTCGATGACAAGGAGAAGCGCCTGACCGCCTACCACGAGTCCGGCCACGCGGTCGTCCTCCAGATTGGCGGGGGCGAACCGTTGCACAAGGTCACGATCATCCCGCGCGGCCAGTCGCCCGGATCGACCATGCAGCTTCCGGAGAAGGACCGGTACACGGAAAGCCGCAGCAAGCTCGAGAAGATGATCCAGGGCCTCATGGGTGGACGCGTGGCCGAGGAGCTGGTGTTCGGCGACGTCACAACAGGAGCCCAGATGGATTTCCGGCAGGCCACCCATATCGCACGCATGATGGTGTGCGAATGGGGCATGAGCAGCGATCTCGGCCCGCAGACCTACGCCGAGCGCGAGGAACTGCTCTTCCTCGGTCGCGAGGTGTCGCGCACGCAGACGTTCAGCGAGGAGACCGCACGCCGCATTGATGCCGAGGTCAACCGCCTGCTCCGCGAGGGATACGAGGCCGCGCGGAAGATCCTGCAGGACCACAGTGCGGCCCTGCACACCGTCGCCCGTCTCCTGATCGAGAAGGAGACGCTGGACGGTCAGGACGTGGCGGACATCGTCGCCCACGGCCGCATTCTCAGCGACGCCGAGCGCGGCGAGGGACAGAACGCGTCCGCCGTCGCGGCGGATGCGTCGCCGCCCGTTCCTCCGCCGGTTCCGGCCCCCGCGGCGCCGTCCGATCCACCGTCGTGAAGCCGCCGGCATGTGCCCGCCGTCCGTGGAGGATCGGCGGGCGGTGTCTGGAGACCGGGGATCGCACGCTGGTGATGGGCGTGCTTAATGTCACCCCGGACTCCTTTTCCGACGGCGGGCGATACCTCGATCCCTCCGCGGCCCTTGAACGGGGACTTGCGATGGTCGCCGAGGGCGCCGACATCCTCGATGTGGGCGGCGAGTCCACCCGGCCCGGCGCGGTCGCCGTCGATCCCGCGGACGAGACCGCCCGCGTCGTCCCCGTGATCCGTGCCCTGCGCGCCGCTACCGACCTTCCGATTTCCATCGACACCCGTCACGCCACGGTGGCGGGCGCGGCGCTCGAAGCCGGGGCCGACATCGTCAACGATGTCAGTGCCCTGGCGGATCCGCGGATGCCCGGCGTCGTTCGCGAGGCCGGCGCCGGACTCGTCCTCATGCACATGCGCGGTGAGCCGGCGACCATGCAGGAGGCGCCCGCCTACGCCGATGTCGTGGCCGAGGTGGATGCGTTCCTGCGCGCCCGTCTCGCCACGGCGGTCGGGCAGGGGATTGCCGCCGAATCGGTCGTGCTGGATCCCGGCATCGGGTTTGGAAAGACCCTCGAGCATAACCTGCGGTTGCTGGCGGCCCTGCCGCGCCTTGCCGCGGCGGAACGGCCCCTGCTGGTGGGCGTTTCGAGAAAGGCCGTGGTGGGCCGGATCACGGGCTGCGAGGTCGGCGACCGCCGGGCGGGAAGTCTTGCGCTGGCCGTGTATGCCGCCCTGCGGGGCGCCGCCGTGGTTCGTGTACACGATGTGAAGGAAACTTGCGACGCCATGCGCGTTGCGGATAGGATGCGGACCGAGGAAAGGGCACATGGGCTGGAGCTGGCTTGAGAGGGTGCAGTGGCCCGGGTTCTCCGGCATGCTGGAGATCCTCGTCCTTGCCGCGGGGTTCTACTACACCATCCAGTTTTTCCGCGGCACGCGCGGCGCCCAGGTGCTGACGGGCCTCGTCGTGGTCCTGCTGCTGCTGACGATCCTGACCCGGCTCTTCCACATGGAGGCGCTCTACTGGCTCCTTCAGCGCTTCTCCGTCTACCTTGCCGTCGCCCTCGTCATCATCTTTCAGCCGGAGATCCGGCGCGCGCTGGCGGAACTCGGCAAGCAGCATGTCTTCGGCATCACGGCGGGCGAGCGGAGCCTCGTCGACGCCGTCGTGCAGGCCAGCATCATGCTGTCCGAGAGGAAGGTCGGCGCGCTGATCGCCGTGGAGCGGCAGACCGGAACCCGGCCCATCCAGGAAACGGGGAAGCCGATCGACGGGCGCGTCACGCCCGAGTTGCTGGCCACCATCTTCCACCCCCACACGCCCCTGCACGACGGCGGTGTCATCATTCGCGACAACCGCATCGTCGCCGCGGGCTGCGTCTTTCCATTGTCGCAGCAGGACGAGGCCACGCGGACCCTCGGCACCCGGCACCGCGCCGCGATCGGGTTGACGGAGGAGTCCGATGCGATCGTCGTTGTCGTGTCGGAGGAGACCGGCACGATCTCCATCGCCTACAACGGCCGGCTGAGCCGCGGCATCGATGAGGACCGCCTCCGCCGGACCCTCATGTCCGTTCTGCATCGCGCCAAGCAGAAGAAGTCCCGCCTCGACCGTGTGCGCGATCGACTGAATCTCAATCCCTCGGCCATCGCCGCCACCGACGAGGCCGGGGAGGGGGATGGCACCCATGGCTGACCGTCCCGTCACGCCGGAACTCCGCGACCGCCGCACCAACCGCTGGCTCGCCGTCCTGTCCATGGTGCTGGCCTCGATCGCCTGGTACGCGATCCGCGAGGCGATCAGCTTCGAGACCGTCCTTCGCGACGTACCGGTCCTGGTTCGCCCCGGCGACGGGCTGACCGTCCTCGAACAGTCGCACGACACGGCGGACATCCGGTTCCGCGGTGCGCGGTCCGACCTCGCGCAGCTCGATGCCGAGCGTACCCGGGTCCAGGTCGATGTCCCCGCCGCCGCGCCGTCGGAGAAAGGCGCCCGCATCACGTTGACCCTGCGGCCGTCCCATGTGCGAAGCCCCTCGGGCGCGCGCGCGGTCCGGATCGAGCCGGACGAGATTTCGTTCAGCGTCGACCGTGAGGGCGAGCGGCTCGTTCCTGTGAAGGCCGAGTTCCAGGACGTGCCGCCCGAGGGCTACGAGATCGGCAGCATCACCTGCGCCCCCGCCGCCGTCCTGCTGAAGGGACCTCTGTCAAAACTACAGGAGGTCGACGTCCTGCGTACGATGCCGATCGACCTGCAGGGCCGCGTCCAGTCCTTCCGCGTCCGCGGCTCGGTCGTTCCCCCCGCGGCCTTCACGGGGGCGCGGGTGGATCCGGATCGCGTCATGGTCGAGGTAGGCATCGTCGAACACGCCGCCGTCCGCCGCCTGCCCGCCGTGCCGATCCGCGCCCTCGTGCGGGTCGGGGCTGGCTGCGGGATTGACTTGCACCCGGCTACCGTCCATATCGAGCTACACGGACGCGCCGCCAGTCTGGAGGCGATGGATCCAGCCACGGTGCAGGCGTTTGTCGAGGCGACCTCGCTCGATCGCGGGGCCGTCTACGAGCTTCCGGTCCAAGTGTATGTTCCACCCGGGGTGAGGCTGCTTTCCGTGGAGCCCTCGTCCGTCAAGGCAACGGTGCAGAAGTGATGCGAAACGATATCGTTCGACGGGCCGCCATCGGCGGCGGGTTGTGGGCCGCCGTGTTGGTCGCGGTCTGCGGACTCTCCGCCGCCGCCGCGTTCGCGCAGACGAATGCCCCTTCCGCCTCCGACGGCGCGGCTCCCGCGGCGCCGCCGGCGGAGATGACCGAGGAGGCGCGTCGCGCCCAGCCGCATCTCGACGAGGGCTTTTTCCAGTCGCGCGTGGGCAACCATGCGCGGGCCATCGAGTCGTTCAGGCAGGCGCTCGGCATCGACCCGAAGAACCGCCGGGCCATGTTCGGCCTCGGCACCGCGCACATTGCGCTCGAGCAATACGCCGAGGCCGTCGGCGTGCTCCGGCGCGCGGTCGAGACCGACCGCACCGACTATTTCGCCCTGAACAACCTGGCGTGGCTGCACGCGACCGCGCGCGACATCCGGTTCCGCGACGGCCGCAAGTCCGTCGCGCTGGCCCGCGAGGCGCTGATGATCGCGCCGATGGACTATCACGTGTGGAGCACGCTCGCCGAGGGCTACTACATCTCGGGCGAGTACGCCAAGGCCCGGAAGGCAGCCGAGGAGGCCCTGCGCATCTCGAAGGCCACGGGCCTCCCCGCCGCCAACGTCCAGGAATACGAACTTCAGGTCAACCGGTGCCGCTCGGCATCGGAGGCCATGGATATCCTGGAGTAGCCGCCCTGCGCCCCGTGGACGTCGGCGCAAATGACCTCCGGACCGTCCGTCTGTCGGGACGCGAAATCGCCTTCCGCCTGCGCGTCTCCGACCGCGCCCGCCGGTGCCGCATCCAGGTCGGTCCGGGCGGGATCGTGCTGGTCCGTCCGCGGCGCATCCCAGAGCGATTCGCGATGCAGATGCTGCAGGAGCACGGCGCGTGGGCCCTGGCCCACATGGACCGGCTCGCCGCTGCGCAGGCTGCCGGTCCCCCGGAGGACGTCATTCTCCTTCAGGGCCAACCGGTGCGCGTGTGTCACGTGCCGGAGGGATCGCCCGAATCCGGCCGCGTCGAACTTCGGGAGGGCACGCTCTTCATCCGCGGGCCGTCACCGGTCCGCACGCGCGGGCTTCTTGAGGCCTGGCTCCGCGCCCGCGCAAGGCTGTGCCTTGAGGCCTCGGTCGCCCTCCACGCCGCCCGCATGGGCGTGAAGCCGTCGGCGATCCGCATCCGCGGCCAGCGCACGCGGTGGGGCAGTTGCTCGCGCCGCGGCGGTCTGTCGTTCAACTGGCGCCTCGTCATGGTGCCGGCCGAGGTGCTCGATTACGTCGTCCTCCACGAACTCGCCCACATCGTGCATCCGAACCACTCGACCGATTTCTGGATGCTCGTGCATCGGCACTGCCCGTCCTACCCCCTCCACAAACGCTGGCTCCGCCGTCATGCAGGGATTCTCGGAACCGCTCTACCGTGACCCCACGCAGTAGAGCGCGCGGTCGGAACGGAGAAGGATGCGACTGCCGATCGGCGCCGGCGAGGCGCGGAACAGCTCTCCGGGCCGGCTGCCGATCGGGTTCCGTGCGACGAGGTCCAGCCCGGCGCCGGGCCGGATCACGAATGTCTCGCCGGCTTCGTTGGGGATGAAAATGAGGCCGCCCGACTCGAGGGGCGAGGCGCTGAAGGCCCCGGGCAGCTTCTCCGTCCAGAGGACCTTCCCGGAGCACGCCTCGTAGGCGGTCGCGCTGCCCTTCATGTCCACGGCCAGCATGAAGTCGCCGACAACGACGGGCGAGGAGAGGTCGCGCACCCTGGGCCGCGGGGTGCGCCAGACGCGGTGAGTCGCGCTCACGTCGCCGGTTCCGCCGGGGCGCACCGCGTAGCTGTCGCCCGCCTTGCCGTTGAGGACGAAGAGCATTCCATGGGCGTAGTCGGGCACCGGCTCGCCGCGCCCGTTGAAGCCGAGGCAGGACCACAGGGGCTTGCCGGTGGCCGGGTCGTAGGCGTCCAGCCCCGTCTCGCCGCTGAGGACCAGTTCGGATCGCTCCCCGGCGCGGATCTCGATCGGCGTGCCCCATCCGCCCATCGGCTTTTCGCCGCGTGATGTGCGCCAGACGACGTCGCCCGTCCGCTTGTCGAGCGCGAGGAGAAACGACGTGCCCTGCGCGTCGCAGTTGACGATGACCCGGTCGCCGGAGAAGACCGGCGAGGCCGCGACGCCCCACGGTCCGGGGAAATCGCCGACCGACTTCGACCACAGCGACGCGCCGTCGTACGAGAAGCAGTGGACGCCTGCCTTGTCGAAGAAGGCTACGACGCGCTCGCCGTCCGTTGCGCACGACGGCGTGGCGTGGTTGTTCATGGTATGAACGCGGCCGGGCGAGTCGCACGGAATGGCCTTCTCCCAGAGGATCCGTCCGTCGCGCGCGTCGATGGCGACCACGAGTCGCGTGGCTCCCTTGTCGAGGGCGGATGTGAGGAAGATCCGGTGTCCCCAGTGGACCGGAGACGAGTGTCCTTCGCCCTTCAACTCGACGCGCCAGAGAACGTTCGTCGGCCCCCATTCTGTCGGCAGCGCCGCGCCGGTGTGGTGCCCCGTGCCCGCCGGCCCGCGGAACCGGGGCCAGTTTTCGTCCGCACCCGCCGCCCGGACGAGGGAGCACCCGAGTACGACGCAGAGGGTGATCTCCTGAAGCCGGGGCAGGGCCTGTGTCCGGCCCCCGGAAGTTGCGGCTGCCATGATGATTCCTCGCTCGTTCGGATTTCCTGCGTCGGGCGCACCGGCCGCTCAAGATGACCTGCACAGTCTGTGTCGTCCCGGCGCGCCGGTCAAGGGGCGGGGCCGATGCGTGGAATGGAGGTTGACCGGGGCGGGGTCAGCGTCTAGCGTCGCGGCCTTGGACCTGTCGATGTCTGCGAGGTTGCCGTGGGCCGCAGGGTGTGCGTGCCGCGACCGTGCGCGAAGATCGGCGGGACGTTGCGGATATCGCTTGCGGAGGGCTCGACCATGACCGGATCCCCACGTGCGTCGAACACATCGCCTTCGACCCGCCTGACGCGGCGGAAGTTCTGCGGCCGGGCCGTGCGCGCCGGAGCGCTGCTGGCCTCGCCGATGATTCTCCCGGCCTCCGTCCTCGGCCGCGGCGGCGCCATCGCGCCGAGCGAGCGGATCGTGCTCGGCGCGATCGGAATCGGCAACCGCGGCTCGTATGTGCTGGGCTGCTTTCTGGAGGAGGAGGACGTCCAGTTCGTCGCCATATGCGACGTCAAGGCCGCGCGCCGCGATGCGGTCAAGAAGCTGGCCGACACCCGCTACGGGAACCAGGACTGCGCCACCTACCGCGACCTGCGCGAACTCCTCGCCCGCCCGGACATCGACGCCGTGCTGATCGCCACCGGCCCCAACTGGCACGCCCTGGCCTCCATCCTCGCCGCCAAGGCCGGCAAGGATGTCTACTGCGAGAAGCCCTGCACCAAGACCATCGCCGACAGTCTGGCCCTGGCCGACACCTTCCACCGCACCGGGCGCGTCTTCCAGGGCGGCATGCAGCGGCGCAGCCTGCCCAACTTCGGCTTCGCGGTCGAACTGGCACGCCGCGGCGGTCTGGGGAAACTGCAGACCGTCCACGCGCACCCGGGCGGATTGCGCACGAGCAGCAGCGGCTGGCCGCAGCCGGAACCGATGCCGGACCGCGAGGAGGGGGATTGGGACACGTATCTCGGCCCCGCGGCCTGGCGGCCGTTCAACCGCGGCGTCTTCGCCAGCGCGTTCGGCTTCGAAAAGGGCGGGGGCATGGTCGGCGGCGGCTGCCTGGAATGGGGCTCGCACTGCATTGATCTGTGCCAGTGGGCCAACGACGCCGACCGCACGGCTCCGGTGTCCTACTGGCCCGAGGGCGGACAGCTCCACGCCCGCTATGCCAACGGCGTGAATCTCGTCGTGCGAAACGAAGGCTGGCTCCCGCTCGGGTCCTGCCCGGTCCGGTTCGAGGGCGAGACCGGTTGGATCGAGACCGGCGACAACGGCGACCTGGCCTCCAGTTCCCCCGATCTCGTGCACGGCAAGCGGCCGAAAATCGCCGGCTATCCCGCCAACCTCCACGTCCGGAATTTCCTCGATTGCGTTAAAACACGCGGTCAGCCCCGTGCCAACGCGGAGGTGGCCTGCCAGACACATATCGCCTGCCACGCCGGAAACATCGCGCTGTTCCTCGACCGGAAGCTCGACTACGACCCGGTGAAGAATGAGTTCGTCGGCGATGCCGAGGCCAACCGCCTCCGTTCCGAGGCGCTGCGCGAACCCTGGCGAACCTGAGCCCGCCCACACCCACCGGATGATTCCCATGCGAACCACTTACTTCTCTCTCGCCGCCCTCGCGGCCGCCATCGGCCTGTCGATCGAGCTTCCGGTCTCCGCGGCCGATGCGGACCGCCAGCAACCTTTCATCGCCGTGCTCACCTCCGGCGCCCCGCCCGCCGAAAAGGCGGCCGCCTGCAAGCGGCTGGCCCTGCTCGGCGACAAGGCGGCCGTGCCGGCCCTCGCGCCGCTTCTCGCGGATCCCGAACTGGCTTCGTGGGCGCGTATCGCGCTGGAGGCCATTCCCGACGCCGAGGCCTCGGAAGCACTTCGCGCCGCGCTGGGCACGCTGAAAGGGAAGTTGCGGGTCGGCGCCATCAACTCGCTGGGCGTGCGTCGCGATGCGGCGTCCGTCGGCGCCCTGACGGAGCGGCTCGCGGATGCCGACCCGGATGCAGCCTCGGCCGCCGCCGTCGCGCTGGGCCGAATCGGCGGCCCGGCAGCCGTCGCGGTTCTTTCGTCGAGCCTCGCCGGTGCCCCCGCGGCGGTGAAACCATCGATCGCCGAAGGCTGCCTCCTCTGCGCGGCCCGGTTCCTGGATGCCGGCGCGTTCGATGACGCCGCACGTCTGTACGAGACGGTGCGCGGCGCGAACATCAGCGCACCGCTGACCCTTGAGGCAACCCGCGGCCTGATCCTGGCGCGCCGCGATGCGGGCCTCCCGCTGCTCGTTGACCAACTGCGGTCGGCCGACAAGGCCTCCTTCCAGATCGGACTGCGCACAGCGCGCGAAGTCGCCGGCGACGGCGTGGCCCGGATGCTGCTGGACGAACTGGCCCGCGCCGCGCCGGAGCGGAAGCCCCATCTGCTGTACGCTCTGGCCGACCGCGGCGATGCCGCCGCCCAGCCGGTCGCGCTGCAGTCCGCGCGCGAGGGCGCCGTGCCGGTGCGCATCGCCGCCATCGCCGTCCTGGAACGCCTCCGCAACCCCGCCAGCCTGCCCGTGCTGCTGGCCGCCGTCGCGGATGCCGACGCGGGCGTGGCGGATGCCGCGCGGACCGTGTTGGCTCTGTGGCCCGGCGCCGACGTGGATTCCGCCCTCCTGGCCTCCTTGCAGGCGCCGGAGGAAGCCGTCCGACGCGCCGCCATCGACCTCATGGGCCAGCGCCAGGTCGTCGGCGCCATTCCCGCCCTGCTCCGGGTTGCAGGGGAGGGCGATGCGGCGGTCCGCGTCGCGGCCCTCAAGATTCTCGGCGACCTCGCGGGTCCCGCGGAGATCCCTGCGCTGATCGGCCTCTTGATAAAGGCCGGCGAGCCCGCCGCTGTCGAAAGCGCCGTGCGTGCGATCGGCGCGCGCTCCGCCCGCGTCGTGTCCGGACAGGTCGTCATCCGGAAGGCGCTGTACGGCAACCTGCCCGGCGGTCCTTCCGCCGACGTCACGGCCAAGGTCGCCAAGATGGTGAAGTCCGGGGCGATGACCGTGGATGCGTCCAACGGGAACTTCGGCGATCCCGCCGGCGGGACCGTGAAGAGGCTGAGCGTCGACTACACCGTGAACGGGGTGCCCTGCCTGCAGACAGTTGAAGAGAACCAGACCCTTGTGTTGACCGCCAGCGTGGCGCCTCCCGAGGTGATCAATCCCCTCTGTGCGGCGCTGACGGGATCCCCGGTCCGTACGCGGCTGTCGCTGCTGCGCATCCTGCGCGCGCTCGGCGGCGCCCGTGCGCTGGAGGCGGTCCGGGCGGCGTCGGCCGATTCGGATGCCGGCATCCGCGAGACCAGCCTGCGCATGCTCTGCGACTGGCCGACGGCCGATGCGCTGGACGATCTCGTCCGGCTCGCGCGGGACTCCGGCGATGCCACGATCCGGACCCTTGCGCTGCGCGGATCGATTCGCCTCGCGCAGCGCCCCGAGATCCCCGCCGCCGGACGCCTCGCCGCCCTCACGCAGGCCATGGCGCGGGCTGCGGGCGACGAGGATCGCAAGCTCGCGCTCTCCGCCCTCGGCGGCTTCGCTTCCGCCGAGGCGCTTGCGCTGGTCGTCCCGCATCTCGCCAGCCCCGGTCTCAAGGAAGAGGCCGCCCTGGCCGCCGTATCCATCGCGGAGAAGCTGCGCCCCCCGCGCCCCCCCGAAGTCGCCGCCGCCATGGACCGGGTCATCGCCACGACCGCGGACAACGATCTCGCCAAGCGCGCCCGGGCCCTGTCCGCCCCGTAAGCCTGGGCTTCAGGAGAGGCGTGGGACATGCGCACCGACCGTACTCGGGAACCGCTCGTGACGACCCGCGGCGGGTCTCGCACCCTCAGCGCGGTCGGTCGGCCAGGGATCAATGCGCGGCACCGCCACCTTCGGCCCCGCGGACGGGGCCTTCGGCGGGCGCGCTGACATTGAGACACAGAGATGAAGACGATATCCGGAAGCACATCCGGAGATATCCATACGATCAAGTCCCACCTGAAGCGTCTCGTCCGCCTCCGCCAACTGTCCCGGGAGGGCCGGGGCGAGGGGGCTTGGTACCGGCCGTAGATCGGCGGACAGAGCGACGGGTCACGACAAGTGGCCAGGGTGGTCTGACTCAGATGCGGATGGGATTAGAAGGGGAGAGCGAGTCATGGGTGGAGACACGGGGACGATGCCGTCGGAATGCCTGCTGCTCGACTTGGAGACCAGCCAGGCGGGCGAGATTCTGAAGATCGGTGCCGGGTTCGGCGACAGGGAATTCGTTCGCGCCGGTCGGTTTGATCACGCGGCGGCGTTGCGGGACCTGGATCGCTTCGCCGCCGGGGCAGAGTGCATTGTCGGTCACAACCTGCTGCTGCACGACCGGGCGGTCTTGGAGAAGCTTGACCCGGCCCTGGCGATGCTTCGGCTTCCTGTGATCGACACCCTGTGGCTGTCGCCGATCTGCTTCCCGGAGAACCCGTATCACCGGCTCGTGAAGGACTACAAGCTGGTGTCGGAATCGCTGAACGATCCCGTGGCCGATGCCCGCTTGGCGGGAACGCTGCTATCCGAGGAGGTTGCCTCCCTGCGGGGGGTCGCGAAGGCCGCGCCCGATGTGTTCCGTTGCCTGCATGACCTCCTGTGCGATCCCGTGGAGGGCGATCCCATCCTGTCGGCGGGCACAGCGCGCGTGTTCCGCGAGGTCGGAGCATCCGAGAGGCCCTCCAGAGCCGAGACCATCGTGATCCTCCGCAGGCTCCTGTCCACGCTTTCGTGCAGCACCGCAGCGGCGTCCATGGGACCGGCCGACCTGGACACGGGGGAGAAGCGCTGGGCGATGGCCTACGTGCTGACCTGGCTCCGCGTGGCCGGTACGGATTCCGTGCTGCCGCCCTGGGTGCGGCTCCACAACGCCAACGTCGGGCGGCTGCTGGAGCGGTATCGCGACGTGCCGTGCGACGATCCGGCATGCGCCTATTGCCGCTCCGTCCACAATCCCGAGGCCCAGCTCAAGCAGTTTTTCGGATTCGAAGGCTTCCGTCACACCCCGCCTGATGCGGACGGCCGGAGCCTGCAGCGGGCGATCGTCCATGCGGGCATGCGCGGCGAGTCACTGCTGGCGATCATGCCCACGGGCGGTGGCAAGTCGCTGTGCTTCCAGCTTCCGGCGCTCGTCCGCAACGTTCGAAGGGGACAGATCACCATCGTCGTCTCGCCCCTCCAGGCGCTCATGAAGGACCAGGTCGATGGTCTGGTCCGCCGCACCGGGCACCACAACGTGGCGGCGTTGAACGGGCTGCTCACGTCGCCGGAGCGCGGGGCGGTCCTGCGCGGCGTCAGGATGGGCGGGGTGGCGATCCTCTACGTCTCCCCCGAGCAACTGCGAAGCCGCGCCTTCCGAAACGCGGTCAAGAACCGGGAGATCGGGTGCTGGGTGCTGGACGAGGCGCACTGTCTCTCGAAATGGGGACACGATTTTCGCCCGGACTACCTCTACGTCGGTCGCTTCATCCGGGATTTCGCGAAGGAGCAGGGGGGATGCCTGCCGCCGGTCGCCTGCTTCACGGCGACAGCCAAGCGGGATGTCATCGAGGAGATCGTGGAGTTCTTCCGCCGGGAAGCCGGACTGGAGTTGACCCGCTACGAGGGTGGTGTCGAGCGGGACAACCTGACGTTCAAGGTCCTGACCGTGGGAAGCTACGCCAAGCTGCCGCGGATCGAGGATCTGCTGCGGGGCGGACTGCCACCCGAGGGACCGGGCACCGCTGTCGTCTTCCGGGCCACGCGGCAGGACGCCGAGGATACCGCTGCCTTTCTCGCCCAGAGGGGATGGGCGGTCGCTCACTTCCATGCCGGCATGCCGGTGCCGGAGAAGAAGCGCATTCAGGACGAATTCCTCGACAACAAGCTGAAGGTCATCTGTGCGACCAATGCCTTCGGGATGGGGATCGACAAGGACGACGTGCGGCTGGTCATCCATGGAGACACGCCCAGCTCGATCGAGAATTACCTTCAGGAGGCCGGGCGGGCCGGCCGGGACCGACGTCCGGCGGAGTGCGTGCTTCTCTACGACGAGGAGGATTGCGAGCAGCAGTTCCGGCTCGGCGCCTACTCGCAACTGACTCGAAACGACATCGCCCAGATCCTGCGAGGGCTTCGCAAGGCGTCCAGGCTGCGGAACAGCGACGAGGTGGTCATCACGACCGGCGAGATCCTCCGGGATGAGGATGTGGATACGGACTTCGATGCCCAGGACCGGGCTGCGGACACCAAGGTCCGCGCTGCGGTCGCCTGGCTGGAGCGTGCCGGATTCATCGAGCGCAACGAGAATGACACGCGCGTCTTCCAGGCGCGCATGCTCGTGAAGTCCCTCGACGAGGCCCGCGAGCGGCTCGGCAAGCTCAACCTGTCGGAGCGTGAGGTGGGCCTTTGGATGGCGATCATCCGGCAACTCATGTCGGCCAGCCAGACCGATGCTCTTTCTGTGGACGAGATCACGATGCTGCAGGAGTTTCGGGACTACCTTGATGCGGCAAGGGCAGACGCCCCCGGCCATGTTGTGAGGGAGGGCCGAAGCGAGGAGTACCTGAGCGCCAAGGTGCTCAAGATTCTCAACTCCATGGTGGGGGTAGGGCTGCTCAAGAAGGACACGCTCCTCACGGCGTTCCTTCGCTACAAGGTGGCCGACCATTCCGGGGTGCGGTTGGAACGGGTTTTGAAGGCCGACCGCCAGTTGTTGAACCTGCTGTCCGAACTCGAACCGGATCCAGAGGGCTGGTTGCCGCTGGATGCCCGCCAGATCAACCAGGCGCTTCTCGACCGCGGCGTGGAGTCCTCAACCGAGATCGTCCGCCGCCTTCTGCGGAGTCTCAGCGAGGACGGGCGCGGATTCTCGGGGCAGCGCGGAAGCATCGACCTGAGGTTCGTCGGTCGCGATGCCTACCGTGTGCGGGTGGGGCGGGACTGGAAGCAGATCTCCGAGCTGGCCGAGCGGCGCCGCCGGGTGGCCGGCGTTATCCTTGATGAGCTGATGCGGTTGGTTCCGGCCGACACGCCGCCGCGGTCGGACCTACTTGTTGAGTTCGGCTTCGAGGGCCTGGAGCAAGCCATCGAGCGGGATCTCTTGCTGCGGTCGGATCTTCGCGACGTTCAGGCTGCCATCGAGCGGGGCCTGATGTTCCTCCATGAGCAGGAGGTCATCATCCTCCAGAAGGGCCTGGCGGTCTTCCGTTCTGCGATGACGATCAAGGTCCTGCCCGAAGCGGCGGGGCAGAAGTACACGGCGGAGCGTTACGAGGCGCTCCAGCACCACTACCGCGAGCGGACCTTCCAGGTCCACGTGATGAACGAATACGCGCGGTACGGCTTGGCGAGGATCAAGGAGGCGTTGGACCTTGTAGTGGCCTATTTCACGATGGAGAAGGAAGCCTTCATCGCACGCTTCTTCGGCGAACGCCGCGAGTTGCTGGAGCGCGCCACCACGGCGAGATCTTACAAGGCCATCGTGGAGTCACTGGGGAACCGCGACCAGATCCGGATCGTCACCGCGCCGGTGAAGAAGAACGTGCTCATCCTGGCGGGCCCGGGATCGGGGAAGACGCGGACCGTGGTCCACCGCTGCGCTTTCCTCCTGCGGGTCAAGCGGGTCCGGCCCCGCGCTATCCTCGTGTGCTGCTTCAATCACAAGGCCGCGCTTGAACTCCGCCAACGGCTCACGGCTCTGGTCGGCAAGGATGCCCGGGGCGTGACCATCCAGACCTACCACGGGCTGGCGCTGCGGATCCTCGGGCGGTCCGTTTCCGGGATGGCCGAGCAGGACCGGGCCGCCATTGACTTCGAGAGGCTGATCACGGATGCCATTGCAGTCCTGCGGGCGGAGAAGCTCCAGCCCGGGGTCGAGCCCGACGACGTGCGGGACCGGCTGCTGGCCGGCTTTGAGCACATCCTGGTGGACGAGTATCAGGACATTGACGCGCCGCAGTACGAGATGATCAGCGCCATTGCCGGTCGGACCCTTCAGGATGCGGATCGCAAGCTGACGATCCTCGCCGTGGGTGACGATGACCAGAGCATCTACGGCTTCCGCGGGGCCAACGTGGAGTTCATCCGCCGATTTCAACAGGACTACGAGGCGGAAGTGGCGTATCTCGTCGAGAACTACCGGTCGACGCGTCACATCATCGAAGCCTCCAATCGAGTCATTGCCCGGAACCGCGACCGGATGAAGACGGATAAGCCGATCCGGATCGATCAGGGCCGCGGGCTTCTGCCAGCGGGCGGTGTGTTCGGACAGGGCGATTCGAAGACCAAAGGGCGGGTCGCGGTCGTCGAGGTTGCCGATGCAGGCGGGCAGGCGGCGTCCGTGGTCCAGGAGATCAAACGGCTTCGCGGACTGGGCGTGACGGACTGGACTCGGATCGCCGTTCTCTCCCGCACGAAGCGCGATCTCGCCGTGATCCGCGCCGAGGCGGAAGCGGCGGGGATACCGGTTTCCTGGCCGCTCGACCGGTCCAAGGTTCCGCCGTTGCACCGGGTGAGGGAGCTTGCGAGGGCGTTGGATGTGCTTGCGCAAGACCGGGCGGGTACGGCGACGGCCTCCGAGTTGGCCGCGCGGGTCGGGGGTGTGTCGGCCGCCGCTGACGGGAATCAGTGGATCCACATCCTGGCCGAAGTCCTGAATGCGTGGCGTATCGAGACGGGAGACGAGCCGGCGCCGGTCGCGGACTGCATTGAGTACGTCTATGAGGCGCTCGCGCAACGTCGCCGCGACGAGCAGATCGGACAAGGGGTCATCCTGAACACGGTCCATGCAGCCAAGGGAACCGAGCACGATCACGTTCTCCTCTGCGGCGACTGGTCCGGCGTGCACTGCCGGCCCACCGAGGAGGAGCGGAGGACTCTCTATGTCGGCATGACGCGCGCTCGTCATACCCTCTCCATCTTCAACCGGATGGATCGCCGAAACCCGTTTGCGGACGAATTCGTGGGTCCCTGCTTTGACCCGCGTCGCGAGAACGTAGCCACGGCGACGGAGGGGGCGCAGGAACGTGACTACA
>CAYRFK010000120.1:0-14979 GCA_964423465.1 uncultured Verrucomicrobiota bacterium
CGCCGGGCGGAGGCGCTGGCGATCCTCGCCCGCGTCGGCGGGGCGGCGCACGCGGATCGGGAGATGGCCGAGATCGAGGCCGCGTTGAAGGAGGAGCCCGCGGGGTTCTTCGAACTGCTCCGCCCCGGCACGGTTGGCCTGCTGGCGACGGGCGTCGTGCTGGCCGTTCTCCAGCAGGTCACCGGCATCAACGTGATTCTCTACTACGCACCCAAGATCTTCGCGACCCTGGGTGCCGACGCGGACGTCGCGATGCTCAACACCATCGCCGTCGGTGCATCGATGGTTGTCTTCACGTTCGTCGCCATCGCAATGGTCGACCGCTGGGGGCGCCGCCCGCTCCTGCTGCTGGCCTCCGCGGGCATGGCGGTCTGCCTCTTCGGCTTCAGCGCGATCGCGTACACGCAACGAACCGGTCCGTGGGCGCTGCTCTTCATCATCGGCTACATCGCCAGTTTCTCGATCGCCATGGGACCGGTCGTGTGGGTCGTGCTCTCCGAGATGTTCCCCAATCGCGTTCGCGGCCGGGCAATGTCGGTGGCGACGTTCTTCCTGTGGACCTCGAACTACGTCGTCTCGCAGACGTTTCCCGTGCTGAACGACCATCCGTGGCTCGTGGAGCGGTTCCACCGGGCCTTTCCGTTCTGGGTCTATGGCGCGCTTTGCGTGGCGGCATTCCTTTTCATCCGGCGCTGGATCCCCGAAACCAAGGGCCGCACGCTGGAGGAAATCGAGCGTGACCGCCGCCGGTCGCGAGCATGATCCGGCCGCTGCGGGCCGCCGCGGCCCGGGCGGGGGACGTTACGAGTGCAGGAGGGCGAGCACGATGATCGCGCCGACGATCGCGCCCAGAGCCGCGAAGAGGATCTTCACCCAGCTCAACGGGTGCTTCCCGGCGATGGCGCCGGTGACGCCGTTCACCACCACCGGAAAGACCTTGGCGCCGTAGGTGTAGGTCAGCAGCCAGGCGGGTGCGAGGATGTGCTTAAAGGTCTGGCGCGAGTAGTCCGCGTCCACGTGCAGATTCCGGTGCGTGTCGCCCGGGATCTCGGCGGCGCAGGCGGCCTCTGTCTTCTGCTGCATGGCGGTGCGTGCGTGACCGGCGGCGGCGATGAGGTCGATCTGGTACTGCTCCACCACCCACCCGGAGACGTACCCGGCATCGTACGGCTTCAGGTCCGCGGTGGGGAACGGCTCGACCGAGCGCAGGAGGCCGGGATCGACACCCTTCGAGGCCGGCACGAGTTCGTCGTCGAAGAAACGGCTCACGTGTCCCGACGCCGGAACCCAGCGCACATGTCGGACCTGCCGGGTCTCGGTCTTGCCCTGTGCGTTGCGGAACGTCTCCGTCGTGTAGTAGTAGTGCCCCGCCTCGGCGGTCCAGTCGGCCTCGACCTGGGCGTCGAACGTCCAGTAGGGAAGATAGACACCGTGCAGCGTGTCGGTCATCGCGCTGCGGGCAAGGCGGTTCGGAGCGAACCAGCGCGAGCCGTACCATTTCCGGATGCTCTCGCGGACCTGCGGTTCCGCGATCGCGCAGGGTAGCACGCTCTCGGGTCGGATCGGGGCCTTCATCTGCTCGTAGGCCACGACTTGGGCCGACCCACAGAAGTCGCACCGTTGGGCCGCCCGGCCGGGATCGAGCACGGAGATGGCCTGGCAGCTCTGGCAGCGGACCGACACCTTCTCCGCGGCCCAGCCGCGCTGCGCGTCGCCCGTTGCACGCAGCGCCGCCGCAAGATCGTGCTCGCGGATGCCGCTGCCGTCGACCGCAAGTTCCGCCGGGGAGACGGTGCCGCAGAACGCGCAGACCAGGGCCTTCTTTGCAGGCGTCCACACCGCCTCCGCGCCGCAGGCCGCGCAGGCGTACTTGGCACGCGCCGAGAGGGTGCCGTCGGCCGGGATCGGGGGAGGGGAACTCATGTCCGAAGTGGCTTGGCCGGCCTCACGCGTTCAGGAAGGCGTCCAGCGCGGCGCGCGTGACACGGTAGGCGGATCCGATTTTCCGGGCCTTCAGATCGCCCGCCTCGATCGTCTGAAGCACGTCGGCCTCGGTCACCCCGAGCGCCTTGGCCACGTCGGCGGGTGTCAGAAGCTCCGGGATCGCGCCGCCGGCCGCGGGGGCCGGGGCCGGAGCGGGTGCGCCGGGCAGCGGGGGCGGAAGGGCCGAGCCGCCCGCCGCCTGTTGCTGCATCATCTGCTGCGCCATCGCGATGCCGACGGCCATCTCGGCGGCGACGCCGCCCGCCCCCCCGCCCTTCTCCATGCCCTGGGCCATCTGGAACTTCACGTAGTCGTTGAGGTTCCCGACCGCGGCCATGCTGGAGCGCTTATCGATCGCCTGCTCGACCTCCGGCGGAACGCTGACGTTCTCGACGATGAACGAGGCGATCTCGATGCCGTATTTTGATTGCAGCGCCGGGTTGATCAGCGGTAGCAGGGCGGCGCCGACCTCGCTGTACCGCGTGGCGACGTCGAGCACCGGGATCTTCGATGAGGCCAGTGCCTCGCTGAAGACGCTCACAAGTCGCGACCGCATCGTCTCGGCGAACTCGTCGATCCGGAAGTTGTGATCCGACCCGGCGACCTCCTTCAGGAAAAGGCGCGGGTTGATGATGCGAAAATCGTAGGTGCCGAACGCGCGGACGCGCACGATGCCGAAGTCCGTGTCGCGCATCATCACCGGGTTCTGGGTGCCCCACTTGTTTCCGGTGAAGAGGCGGGTGTTCAGGAAATAGATGTCGGCCTTGAACGGCGACTCGAAGCCGTACTTCCAGGACTTGAGAGTCGTGAGGAGCGGGATGTTGTCGGTGGTCAGCGTGTGTTTGCCGGGGCCGAAGGTGTCGCCGAACTCGCCGAGGTAGACGAACTGGACGGTCTGCGATTCGCGCACGATCAGTTGCGCGCCGCGCTTGATCTCCTTGTCGTCGTCCGGAAACCGGAAGCTGAGCGTGTCCCGCGAGTCGTCCGTCCACTCCACGATCTCAAGCAACTCGCCGCGAATGAAGTCCATGAGTCCCATGATTGCATCCTCCCGCGCCCGGCGCCCCGCCGGCCCGCGAGCCGCGAACCTACACCGGCGACCGTGCCGACACAAGAGGTCGCGGGGCATATCCGGGTTGCCGCCGGTCGGTCGGGCGCCGGGGGTGGTCAGATGCCCGTGCCGCGAGCGGGAGTCAGGCGGAAGACGACCGGGATATTGAACTCCCCACGGGCGGATGGCGCGAAAGGTGCGGCGCGGCGGACGGCGGTGAGTGCAGCCGTCATGAGGCGGGACGAAGCGCCTTCCGCCAGGGCCTCGGCTTCGACGAGCGCTCCGTCCGCGCCGACGGTCAGCGCGAGAAGAACGCGGCCCTCCTCGCCGCGGCGGCGGGCGGAGTCGGGATAGGCAAGATGCCGGTGGATGGCCGTGCGGATGGCATCCCATGCGGGACCGCTGTCGATGGCGGTGGCCGGGTCCGCGACAGGCGGCGCAGGTGCCGCAACTTCGACGGATGGGGCGGCCGGTTCCTCGTGGACGGCGACCATCGCCGGTGCGGAAGGCGGCGGCTCTGGCTCGGGCACGACCTCGACGGGCGGCGTATTGGTCACAGCGACCGGGATCGGATCCATCGCCACGGGCGGAGGAGGCATCGGTTCCACGACTGCCATCACGATTGGTTCCGGAGTCGGATCGGGCGCCGGGGGAGGCGGCGGGGGCGGCGGCGCTCGGGGCGCCTCCATCCGGCCAAGGTAGACGACATGCAGAATCTCACCCGCGGCGCGTGTCGCCCGATCCGCGACGCCCGGGACCTGCAGCAGAGCCGCAACGGCGGCCGTGTGGAACACCACCGATGCTGCCATGGAAAGACGCGACAGGGCGAACCAGCCGCGCGGAGCAGGGTTGGCCGAGGAGATCGGATCGGGGAGACGGATCCGGAGCGGCCGGCGCCGCGCAACCCGGAAGACCGGGGTGCGGGATGCGTCGGGTATGATAACTCGGCCGTCCATGCGATCCATCTTCCACGCGAAGGCCCGGATTGGACAGTCCGAAATGCGCCGGGAGGCCAAGCAGAAGGAGCCGAAGGGCAGACAAGAGTGTCTGCCCCACGGTCGCCCTGTACGATCAGTTTCCGGCCGGTTTTTTCTTCCGGCCCTGTCCGCCTCCGCCTCCGGCGGCGGGGCCACCGGGCTTGGGCGGCAGCGTTTCACCGTCGAAGGCCTTGTTCCCGTACGCGTCGCGAGGCGGCGGCTCAGTTTCCTTTACCTCGCGGCGCAGACGCTCCATCTCCGTCTTCAGCTCCGCGACCGTGGCGGCGTAGGATGGGTCCTTGAAGAAGTTTCGCGTCTCCAGCGGATCTTTCTCGCGGTCGTACAGCTCCCAGTCGTCCACGTCCGGCTTGTAGTAATGCACGAGCTTGTAGCGCTCCGTGACGACGCCGTAGTGCGGGCGGACGCGGTGCGGCACGGGGTACTCGTAGTAGTGATAGTAGAAGCTCTTCCGCCAGTCGGCAGGCGTCTCACCCTTCAGCAGCGGCACGAGACTGCGGCCCTGCATCTCCTGCGGCACCGGGAGGCCCGCGGCGTCGAGGAAGGTCTCGGCGAAGTCGAGGTTCGAGACGATGCGCGAGGTCGCGCCGCCGGGTTTCGTCACGCCGGGCCACCGCACGAGCAGCGGCGCGCGGAGCGACTCCTCGACGATCCACCGCTTGTCGAACCAGCCGTGCTCCCCGAGATAGAAGCCCTGGTCCGCCGAGTAGATGACGATCGTGTTCTCGGCGAGCCCCTCCTTCTCGAGGGTGTCGAGGATGCGGCCGACGCTCTCGTCGACCGACTTGATGCAGCCGAGGTAGTCGTGCATGTAGCGGTTGTAGCGCCACCGCACGAGGTCCTTCCCCGTCGGGTTGGCCTTGCGGAACGCTTCGTTGCGCGGCTCGTAGTAGGCGTCCCACGCCTTCCGCTGCTCCGGCGTCAGGCTGCCGGGCGCCTTGAGCTTCGCGTCGGTCTCCGTGAACGTCTTCTCGATCGTCATGTCCTGGTCGCGCCAGGCGAGGCCGCGGTCGCCGCCGTAGTCGTCGAAGAGCGTCTCGGGCTCGGGATACTTCCGGTCGTTGTCGTGGCCGAGATGCCGCAGGGCGGGGTCCCATTCCCGGTGCGGGGCCTTGTGCTGCGCCATCAGGACGAACGGCTTCGTCTTGTCGCGGCCCTTGAGCCACTCGATGGAGAGATCCGTGATGATGTCGGTGACGTAGCCCTCGTGCTTGACGTTCTCCCCGTTGCGGATCATCGGCGGGTTGTAGTAGATGCCCTGGCCGGGGAGGATGTGCCAGTGGTCGAAGCCGGTCGGGTCGCTGATCAGGTGCCATTTGCCGACGATCGCGGTCTGGTAGCCGGCGGCCTGCATCAGCTTCGGGAACGTGGTCTGTGAGCCGTCGAAGCGGCAGTTGGAGTTGTTGTAGAATCCGTTCAGATGGTTGTATTTCCCGGTCAGGATCGTCGCGCGGCTCGGGCCGCAGATCGAGTTGGGGACGACGCAGCGGTCGAAGCGGATGCCCTCGCGGCCGATTCGGTCGATGTTCGGCGTCTCGATGAGTTTTCGCTTGTCGCCGTACGCGCTGATCGCCTGATAGGCGTGGTCGTCGGAGAAGATGAACACGATGTTCGGCCTCGCCGCCGCGGCACGGGCGGCAAACGGGGCCGCGAGGACGGCGGCGCCGAGCGTGGCGGAGCGAAGGAAATCCCGGCGCGACGTTCGGAGCTAACTCATGGCATCGCTCTCCCCGGGCCGGCCGCCGTCGCCACCCTGACGCGGCGGCCGGAAAGCGGTATCTTAGGCTAATGGAACCGGGACGAAAGGGAAATCAGCAGTGAACGGGCGCCGCACGATGCGGTTCGTGGCGGGCCTGATCGGGTGGGCGGTCGCCGCGGCGGGGGCCGCCGAGACGGCCTGGTTGGACTTCGAGACGCGCGGGACTCCGTCCGACTGGAACACGCCGCAGGGCGGCCTTGCATTCGAGATCGTGCCGGCCCCGGCGGACGGCGGGACCTCCGGCCATGCGCTTCGGCTCCACGGCGGGCCGGAGGCATTCCTGTTCACGCGGAAGTCCGTGCTGCCGGAGGTGCTGACCAACGAGTGCGCCGTCGCCTTCCGAATCCGTCCTGCGGAGGATGCCCCGCTTCCGATGGAGTTGGAGGTCCAGTTCCTCGAGCCCGACGGCAAGTCCAAGTTCTGGCGCAAGGTCACGGTCGCGACGCAGGGATGGACGCGCGTGGAACTCCCTCTGCGGTTCTTCCGCACCGGCGGTGTGCGGCTGCCGCGGTGGACCTCCGTGCGGCATTTCGCGATCTACGGCCGTACCGCGATGGATGTGCGGATCGACGACGTCGCCTTCGTCCGCGAGCCCGGTCTGGGGACGGAGATCGAACTGAACGAATTGCGAGCGATTGCGTTTCCCGAGGCCGCGACGGGGGCGGTCCGCGCGATCCGCTCGGCCGAATATGCCGTGCTGACCGACGGTGCCGACCTGGACTTGAAGGACCTTGGTGAGGCGCTCGGGGGCCTGGCCGCCGACCTGCGCCGCCAGCTCCAGTTCCTTCCGCCGCCGCCGCGCCCGCCGGTGCTGCTCGTGTTCGCGAACGAGGCGGACTACCGGGCCTTCCCCTCACGCATCGCGGAGCGCCTTGGCTCGCAGGCTGGCCCGCCGGGGTCGGACGGCTACACCGTCGCCGGCGTCGCATCCTCTTTCTGGGATCCTGCGAAGGGCTCGCGCCGCCCCGTGTTCCTCCACGAGTTCATCCATGCATGGCTCGCGCAGGCGGGCGGGCTCGCCTGCGAGGGCGGGTGGCTCCACGAGGGCGTCGCAAATCATGGCCAGCTCAGGATGGTCCCGCAGGACAACTTCGCGGCGCTCGTCGCCCGGTCGATCGCCTCCGGCGCCGCGAAGCCGTTCGAGGACCTCTGCACCGACCGCCCCGTGCGCACCGCCGACTACTGGCAGCTCTTGACGCTCTTCCGAATGATGCAGGAGCGCGAGCCGTACGCCTCGCGCCTTCCGGCGCTGTTCACCGCCGTCCGAGATGCCAACTCCTTCGACCTCGGGCGGCAGCTCGGCCCCGTGTTCGGCATCGATGGGGCGCGCCTCACGGCGGACTGGAAGGACTACTGCGCCGCGACCTATGCCGCCGCGCCCGGTGCCGTGCCGTGAGCGCCGCCGGTCAGCCCCCGGCCGGTGCCGCCTCTGGCTTCGCCCCGCTGCCCTCGTTCACGCGCCGCCTGATCGGTTTCCAGGTGCTCAATGCCGTCAACTTCACCATCGCGCTCGGCTCGCCGATGGTGCTGGCCGCGAAGCTGCTCGGTGCGGGCGAGACGACGATCGGGCTGCTGCTGGCCCTGACGCCGCTCTTTGTCTTCCTGCAGATTCCGTCCGCCCGTCTGGCCGAGGCGTGGGGCTACCGCCGGCTCATGATGGCCGGATGGCGCACGCGGTCCTACATGATGCTCGGCATGGCGCCGCTGCCGCTGCTCGTCGGACATGTTCCGACAGGTTGGCTGCTGGCCGCGATGGTGGGCCTTCTGCTCGGCTTTAACGTGATCCGCGGTTTCGCCTCCGGCGCGTGGTATCCGTGGCTCGCGCACATCGTGCCGGAGGCGCAGCGCGGACGCTATCTCGGCCGGGAGAACTTCGCCGTGAACTCCGGCACCCTCGTCGCGCAGGTGGTGTGCGGGTGGTTTCTGGGGCGCGATCCGCCAGCCTGGCATTACACGGTCCTGTTCGTCGTGTCCTTCGCCGCCGGCTGGTGCAGTGTGTGGTTCTTCGAGCGCGTACCGTGTCCGCCGCCCCGCACCGGCGCGCCTGCGACCGGCGGCGGCGCGGCGGCGATGTTCCGCCACGCGTGGCGCGCGGCCCCGTTCCGTCGCATCACCCGCTACACGATTCTCCAAGGGCTCGCCATGTCGGCCGTCGCAGGATTCCTTGTCGTCTTTCTGCGCGATCTGGCCCGGATGGGCGCTGGCTCCGTGGTCTACGTGATGGCGGCCTCGACGCTGGGCTCGCTCGTGACCGCCGCGCTGATCGGCCGCGGGCTCGACCTCTTTGGCAGCCGGCCTGTTCTGCGCATTGCCGGGCTGGGGCAGATCGCGCTGCTGGCCTTCTGGACGATCGTCGCCGCCGGCCCGGTGCGGATCTCGTTCCCCGCCGCGTGCGCCGCCGCCTTTGTCATGGGCGTCCTGGGAACCTCCCACGGTCTGGCGGTCACCCGTCTCACGCTCGCCTTTTGTCCGCGCGACAGCTACACGCGCGCCATGGCCGTGAACCAGGTGCTGACCTGCGTCACCGCCGGCCTCGGCGCCTTCCTGTGGGGCGCGCTGATCGAGTGGATGCGCGCCGCGCCCGCCCTCGCCGGAATGCCCGGCATCGCCTTCGCCGTCTTCTTCGCCACCGGCCTCATCGTCATGGCCGCCAGTCAGAACGTCCTCGGCGGCGTCCACGAGCCCCATTCCGAGCCCGCCGGGCGTCTGATCGCCCGCGTCCTCTGGCACTGGCCCCTCCGCGTCCTCGCCGGCCTCTGGCTCGGCGAGGACCGCTCGGCGCAGCGGTGAGCTGCTGAGGGACGAGGGACAAGGGGCGAGGGGAAGACGGGGTCGAGTGGCCGGTGTCGAGTGTCGGCCTCTTCCCGTTGGATGTTGGTTGTTGGGTATTGGGTGTTGGTTGTTGAGTCCGAACTTCGATGCCCGCCCTCCGTAGCCTTGCCGAAGGATGGTTCGGCGTTCAGGTGCGGTGTCCAGGGCTTGGAAGCCGCCCCGCCGTCGGCTTCCAACCCTTGGACGGATCGGCAGCGGCATGCCCGGCCAGGGCGAAGTCCCCGGTGGCCACGGGGACTGTGTAGCGATAGAATCGCCGCCAGGGAGACAACGCCATGCGCGCGATCATCATTCCGGTTCTGGCCGCCGCCGTGGCGGCCGGCTTGGCTCCGGCTGCCGCGCCCGACCCGCTGCCGCCCGACGATTCCCCCCTGAGCGCCGCGGCCCTCCGCTTCTCGCTGACCTCCACCAACGACCCCGCCTACAACGAGGTCCTCGCCGCCTACTGCCGGGAGATCCGGACAAGCATCGAGGGAATGCCGGAGGATCCCTATTGGGCGGAGACGGATCGAGGCGGCTTTAGGATCGAGAACTTCGCATCCGGCATGAACCGTGCGCTAGTCGGGCGCGGCATGTGGAAGCACCTGGGCCATGAAATCCATGTGCTCGATGATCATCCGCTCTGGTGCGTCATGGAGACCGAGACCAATCGCGTATGTGGGTGCAGCGTGTCCATTCAGCAGATCCAAGGCGATGGGTCGAGCGCCCTTGTGACCGGAATCGACAGGGCACAGTTCGATGCCGCCGCGGAGGGAAACGGACTTCCCGTTCGCCGACAGGACGAGCCGGAATTCCCGCCGATCGGCGCGTTCTTCCGAAAAGACGCAGGGTTGCTTCAGTACGACGCATGGCTTCCCCGTAAGTCGTTCAGGCGTGGGGAGTCGGTTCGGGTCTACCTCGTCTTGCAGAACCGCGGGGATTCCCCCGTCAAGGTTGACTACTGGGGAAGCGTGATTGAAAAGGGTGGGGACGAGACGATCGCTGCGTCGAAGGGGCCGGATGGAGGCGATGAGCGCGATTTCGGATTGTATCGGGACCATCAGGGAACCTGGACCTTGATCGAGCCCAAGCCCGATGGCAGCTTGGTCGACGGCTCCCCTCCAGACAGCCTTATCCCGCCGCACGCGGCGCTGGTGCACATCCTTCCGCTCAACGACACATGGGATGTCACGTAGCCCGGCATTTACGAGATCCATGCCACCTATCCGGGCACGTCGTTCAAGCAACGTTCACGGCGCGACGTATTCGACGGCGTCATCCCGGCGCCGCCGGTCCGGTTCCGCGTGCTGCCTCCCTGGCCGGTGCTCTGGGGCCGGCGTGCGCTGGTCCTCCTGCCGTTCGCCATTGCGATCACCGGCTGGTGGATCCACCGCCGCCGCCGCGCATCGCACCCGGCTTGCGAACCGTCAGGCGATCCAGCGGCCCTGGACCGAAAGTGACGGATCGCAGGGAAGACGGTGGCGAGGGGCGGGCGGGAGGGGAGCGGTTGAAGGTGGAAGGTGGAAGGTGGAGGGGGCGAAGTCCGAGGTCGGAGGTCGGGCGAATCCTGCAGCCATCCTCGCGGCCTTCCTCGTTCCACTTGTCATGTTCCCTTGTCATCCGGCGTATGGCGCAGGACGGACGATCACGATTGGAGGGGCGAGCTACGCGAGCCCGAACGGTGGATTGGCGGTTGCCCCGCGGCCTCGCATCGCCCGGAGCCGTGCCGGACGGCATCGGATGATTGACTCCGCCATCGAGTATGGCCATATTGATATGGCATGAAGACGGCAACGATCAAGAACACCTACACACTCGACGTGGGGACCGTGGCGGACATCGACATGATGTCGAGGGCCTGGGGCGTGGCGAAGTCGGAGGTGATCCGGCGGTCCGTGCGGGCGGCGGCCACGCGAATGGATGAGGTGGGGCCGTCCCGCCTCACGCCCCTGCAGGCCCTCGCAGCCTATCAGCGGGAGCCGGGGCTTGCGCCCGCGACGGCCAGGTCCTGGATGGCGGCGATCCGGCGTGAGCGCTCCGCGCGGGATCCGTCGACGGCGGGGACGCCGTGATCCATCTCGACACGAACGTCCTGATCGCGATGGGCGACCCGGGCTCCAAGGCCGCTGCGGCCTGCCGAGCATGGCTGGAATCCGGGGAGTCGCTCGCCATGAGCGCACTGGCGTGGACGGAGTTCTGCTGCGGGCCCCTGGCGGCATCCAAGCTTCGTGCCGCGGAGGCGCTTCTGGCGTCGGTCGAGGCCTATCAGCCGGCGGACGCCGAACTAGCCGCACGTCTCTTCAACCGCAGCGGCCGGCGTCGCGGGAGCATGGTCGACTGCATGATCGCCGCCACAGCCATCCGCTGTCGCTCCCGGCTGGCAACGCTCAACCTCGCCGATTTCCAGCCGCTGACCACGCACGGTCTCGCGCTGGCCGTGATCTCCTGATCCGGGCCCGAGGGGGCGAGGGCCGAAGTCCGAAGTCCGAGGGCCGAGGTCGGGCAGATACGTTCTTCATCGCAGCCATCCTCGCGGCCTTCCTCGTTCCACTTGTCCTACTCCCTTGTCGTCCGGCATGCGCGCAGGACGGACTGTCACGATTACGATCAGGATTGCGATTGCGATTGGAGGGGCGAGCTACGCGAGCCCGAACGGTGGATCCGCGGTCACCCCCGCAGCCTCGCATAGCTCGGCCCTCCATCGCCGGAGAGAGGTGGGGGGCGACGGTGTCGAGTGTCGGCCTCTTCCCATTGGATGTTGATTGTTGGGTATTGGCTGTTGGCTGTTGAGTCCGAATTTCGATGCCCGCCCTCCGTAGCCTTGGCGGAGGAGGGTTCGATGTTCGCCCCGCCTCCCGCCTACCGCCACTCGTGCTTCGGGTACTTGCGGGCGAGTTCCTGCTTCACCTTCGGGTAGGTGGTCTTCCAGAAGCCGGCGAGATCCTGGGTGACTTGGACGGGGCGCTGGTTGGGGCCGAGGATCTGCACCGCCAGCGCGACGCGGCCGCCGAAGATGCGGGGCGATTCGGTGACGCCGTAGAGGTCCTGGATCTTCATGGCGATCGACGGCGCGCCCTGTGCGGCGTAGGTGATCCGCGCGCGCTTGCCGTTGCGCAGTTCGACGCGCTCGGGGGCGTGCTTCTCGACGAGCCCCAGGAGGCGCGGCTCGAGGCGCGATTTCACCGCGGCCAGCACGGGCCGGTCCTTGAGATCGCGCGCCGACATCGCGCCGGCACAGACCGCGCGAATCGCGGCGCGCCGCTCGTCGTCGGTGAAGGCCGGGATGCCGAGTTCGGGCAGATGGCGCGCCACCGCGGCGACGCGCCAGAGCCACTGGTCGACCGTCTCGTTCCACAGCGGCAGCGCGATGTCGCCGCGCAGCACCTCGGCGGCGAGCAGGTCCGCCGCAGCCTCCGGATCGGGATCGCAGGGCTTCGTCTCCAGCGGCAGGTCGCGGAACCGCACCTGGCGCTCGGCGGTGATGCGCTTTGCGCCCTTGTCGTAGCGGGTTTCGACGCGGTCGTTGAAGTCCGCCGGGAACATTTCGCGGAGCCACTCCGGCTTCACCTCGGTGGCCAGCGAGAGGATCACCTCCAGGTCGCGGCCCTCGATCTCGCGGACCTCGGCGGCGACGAGGAGCCGGGCGTGTCGGACCGCGCTTTCCCGCGCGAGCACCCCCGCGCGGCCGTGGACGAGGCGGCAGCGCAGCGTGCCGCCGTCGACGCGGGTGGCGAGGTGGTCGACGAAGCCGGCGAGGATGCACTTCTGGATCGCATCGTCGTCCGGCGCCGTCTCGTTGACCGGCAGGCCCTCGGCGCGGGCGATGCGGAGGAACTGGTCGCGGAGCGCGGCGACTTCGCGGACGCCCTGCACGCGGATCCCCGCCTTCGAGCAGCGGCCGATGTCGCCACCGCAGCGGCCGGCATAGGTGAAGGCGCGCATGCGCCGGAAGAAGTCGGACTCCGCCCGGTCGCCGAAGAGGTCGTCGCGCCGCTCGTCGGTGTCCTTGTCGGCGCGCGGGAAGAGGATGTCGCGCCCCTGCACGAGCGCGGCGATCAGGGCGACCGGTGCGACGGCGTCGCGCGTGCCGGCCTCGATCAGCATGCGGGCGTAGCGCGGGTGGAGGGGAAAGGCCAGCATCCGGCGGCCGATGTCCGTGATGGCGCCGGTGTCGTCCGCCGCGCCCAGGTCGCGCAGCAGGGTCTCGGCGCGGTCGAGCGAACGGGGCTCGGGCGGATCGAGCCAGCGGAAGGTGCGGAGATCGTTCGTGCCCGAGGCCTTGAGCGTCAACGCGATCTCGGCGAGATCGACGCGGCGGATCTCGGGAAGCTCCTCCACGGCCCGGCCGGCATGGTCGCGGTCGGTCCACAGGCGGATGCAGCGGCCCGGTGCGGTGCGGCCGGCGCGCCCGGCGCGCTGGTCGGCGGAGGCGTGGCTGATGCGCTCGATCAGCAGCATGTTGATGCCGCGGCCGGCGTCGAATCGCGGGATGCGGGCGAGGCCGCTGTCGATGATGGCGCGCACGCCGTCGATGGTGATGGAGGTCTCGGCGACGTTGGTTGAGACGATGACCTTCGGGCGGCCGCTGGAGGGCGCGACGGCCTCGTCCTGCGCCTCGGGCGGGAGGTCGCCGTGGAGCGGAAGCACGGCGTAACCGCGCGAGGCGCCGCTGTCGCGGATCGCGTTGATCGTGCGCTGGATCTCGTAGGCGCCGGGCATGAAGACGAGCACGTCGCCGTCGAGGCCGTCGGCGACGAGCCGTTCGAACGCGGCGGCGGCGGCGGTCCAGACGCCCTCGCGTTCCTCGACGGGGCGGGGGATGTACTCGATGTCGACGGGATAGGTCCGCCCCTCGGAGGTCAGCACGCGGCAGGGCGAGAGGTACTTCTCCAGCGCCTCGGCCCGCAGCGTGGCGGACATGACGAGGATGCGCAGGTCCGGGCGCTCCTTCGCCTGCAGGTCCAGCGCGCGGCCGAGGGAGACATCGCCGTAGAGGTGGCGCTCGTGGAACTCGTCGAAGATGACGGCCGAGACGCCGCGGAGGGACGGGTCGTCGAGCATCTGCCGCATCAGCACGCCCTCGGTCACGTAGCGGATGCGCGTGTCGCGCCCGCAGACGTTCTCGAAGCGGATCTGGAAGCCGACCTCCGCCCCGAGCCGGCATGCGCGCTCGCGTGCGACGCGGGTGGCCAGCAGGCGCGCGGCGAGACGGCGCGGCTGCAGGACGACGACCTGGCCGTCGCCCAGCAGCCCGCTGTCCAGCAGCATCTGCGGGATCTGTGTCGACTTGCCCGAGCCCGTCGGTGCGCGAACCACCAGCCGCGGGCATTCGCGGGCCGCGTCGAGAAGTTCGCCCCGGATATCGTGAATGGGAAGCCGTGTCATGCAGCCCGACGATACCGGGAACGGGGGCGGTGTCGAGTGGCGAGTGGGGGGGGCGAGCATCGAACACCGAACATCGAACATCCAACACCGACAACAGCCAACAGCCAATACCCAACAACCAACATCCAACGGGAAGAGGCCGCCGCTCGACAGCGGCCACCTTCTGCCGGGCCGCGGACGACAAGGTGTACGACAAGGGAGTACGACAAGTGGAACGAGGAAGGCCGCGAGGAAAGCTGCGATGAAGAGCGTATCCGCCCGCCCTCGGCCCTCGGATCTCGGCCCTCGCCCCTCGCCCCCTCCACCCCCAACCTTCAACCCTCCACCCTCCTGCCCGCCCCTTCGGCCGGGATTGCGCCGGGCACGCGCGCGGGGGTAGGATGGCGTCAGCGCGAGGGCGCGGAGGAGGACGGGGCCATGGCGCTGGAACTCCACACGGTGCTGCAGGCGGCGGAACGGGCGCTGGATCTTGCGCATGCCGGAGGGCTGCGCACGCCGTGCTCCGTGGTGTTTGAAAGCGGTTCCTACGGGCATCTGGGCCGCTACATCACGCCCATCTCTCCAGCGGGGCCGATCCTGGTTGTCGCGGGTCGGCACGCACAGGATCCCGCGCTTCGCGCCTTCATCGAGGATCAGTTCTGCGGCCACCAGGTCCGCTCGGTCCATTACGCCCAGGTCATCGGCGAGCCGACTTGCACGGCGATCAATGCGCACGTCGCGCTGGCGCGGCGGCTTCGTCCGCAGCTCGTGCTCGGCGTCGGCGGCGGAAGTTCCATGGATTCCGCGAAGGCCGTCGCCGCGCTGCTGACGAACGACGGGCCGGTCGAGGACTACCTCGAGGGACTGGGCCGCGAGCGGCGGTTCGAATGCTCGCCCGCGTTGTGCGTGGCCGTGCCGACGACGGCGGGCACGGGCGCGGAGATGACCAAGAATGCGGTGATTTCCTGTCCGCGCCGCCGGTTCAAGCGCAGCCTGCGCGACGACCGGATGATCCC
>CAYRFK010000121.1:0-14685 GCA_964423465.1 uncultured Verrucomicrobiota bacterium
TGTTCCAGTCCGGGGACGGACGGGTGTATCACGCCCTGTTCGCGCAGCAGTTCGACCGTCCGTTTCTTGACGCCCTCTGCGAGACCGCCACCCGGACGCGGCGCATCGCGAAAACCAAGGGCGGCCGGATGTTCCTCAAGAGCCTCCTCCAGGACCGTCGTGCGATGCTCTACTTCGCCCAGCCGTCGACGCGGACGTTCCTGTCGTTCTACGCGGCGTGCCAGATCGTCGGCCTGCACCCGGCCGAGGTCCGCGACACCAGCACGTCAAGCGAGTTGAAGGGGGAGTCGCCCGAGGATTCCGTCCGCACGTTCAGTTCGTACTTCGACCTGATCATCATGCGCCATCACGAGGGCGGGTTCGCCGAGAAGATCGCATGGCTGCTCTCGAACACCGAGCGGGCCGTGCCCGTCATCAACGCGGGGTCCGGCAAGGATCAGCATCCGACGCAGGCGCTTCTCGACGTCTACACCCTCCAGCGGAGCTTCGAAGCGCGCGGCGGCATCGAGGGCAAGACGATCGCGTTTGTCGGCGACCTCCTGCGCGGGCGCACGGTCCGGTCGCTGGCCCAGGTGCTGACGCTCTATCCGGGCGTGCGCATGCGGTTCGTCGCGCCGCCCAGCCTTCAGATCGGGGCGGACATCCTTGCGCAGTTGACCGCGGCGGGGGTGGAGTTCGACTTGACGGACGACTTTAACGCCGTCGTGGGGCAGGTGGACGCCATCTACATGACCCGCATTCAGGACGAATGGGACAAGCCGGGCGAGAGCCGTCCCGTCGACATCAGCCGTTACTGTTTCACGCCCGCGCACCTCGCCGTTCTGCGCCCCGATGCGATCCTCATGCACCCGCTTCCGCGTCGCAACGAGATCGCCGTCGAGGTCGACAACGATCCCCGGGCCATGTACTGGCGGCAGGCCCGCAACGGCATGTGGATCCGCGTGGCGCTGATCCTGAACATCTTCGCGAAGGAGTCCGAGATCCACCAGTACTACGCGGACCTCATCCGCTGAACCCAGCCCGCGCCGTCGCGGGGAGAGAAGACGCCATGAAAGACCTGCTATCCATTTCCGATTGGACCGCCGCCCGCATCCAGACTGTGCTCGCGCTCGGTCTCGACCTGAAGCGCGATCCCGCGAAGTACCGCGACGCGATGCGCGACATGACCCTCGTCATGCTCTTCGAGAAGCCGAGCCTCCGGACGCGCGTCTCCTTCGAGGCCGGCACAACGCAGATGGGCGGCCACGCGATCTACTATGACCTCGGCACGTCCCCGCTCGGAAAGGGGAAGGAGAGCCCGGAGGACACCGCCCGCGTCCTGAGCCGCTATGCGGACGTCATCATGGCGCGCCTGTTCGAGCACAAGACCATCGTGGCCCTCGCGAAGAGCGCCACCGTGCCGGTGATCAACGGGCTCACGAACGACGAGCACCCGACGCAGATCCTCGCCGACCTCATGACCATCCTGGAGAAGAAGGGCCGGCTGGAGGGAATCTCGCTGGCCTACGTTGGCGACGGTCTCAACAACGTCACGCATTCCCTGATGCTGGCCGCCGCGAAGGTCGGTATGAACGTGCGCGTCGGATGCCCCGACGACCCCGCCTACCGCCCGGACCCGGCGGTGGTGCGCCGTACCGCGCTGTGCGCGGGCAAGACGGGATCGGCGGTCGAGATCACGGCCGGTCCGTTCGCCGCGGTGAAGGGCGCCGATGTCGTCTACACGGACTCGTGGATGTCGTACCACATCCCGGACGAGCAGATGGCCGTCCGCAAGGCGCGGTTCGCCCCGTTCCAGGTGAACGTCGAACTTATGAAGCGTGCGCGCAAGGGCGCTATCTTCATGCACTGCCTTCCGGCGGTCCGCGGGTGCGAGGTGACAGACGAGGTCATGGACGGCCCGCAGTCGGTCGTGTTCGACGAGGCCGAGAACCGCCTGCACATCCACAAGGCCATCATGCTGCACCTGCTCGAGGAGCAGGCGCGTCGGCTGTAGGCCCGGGCTCCGGATGTTCCAAGGTCTGGATATGCGTGCCGCAGCGACTTCCAAGGTCTGGAAGATCGCCGGTCTGACCCTGTCGCCGATTCCGGCGGTCCCAGCGCCGCCGGCGGCGTCCGCCGAATTTCCGTGGGTGCGCATCAGCGGACAGACGATCCGGGGCGTTCGGGTGGAGAACCCCTTCCGTGCTGCGAAGGGCGGGGCGTCGTGAGCGGGGCGGCTCTTGTGGCGCCCGAGTCGGTCCGCCGCATCCTGATCGTGAAGCTCAGTTCGCTCGGCGACCTGTTTCATGCGTTGCCGGCGGTGCACAACCTCAAGGCGGTGTCGGGCGCCTCGATCGACTGGCTTGTGCAGCCGGAGTACGCCGACATGGTGCGATGTTTCACCGATGTCGATCGCGTCATCATGTTCCCGCGCCGCGGGCTGCTCTCGGGCGGCCGTGCCTTCGTGGACGAACTGCGGCGGGAGAGCTACGACCTGGTCGTAGATTTGCAGGGGCTCCTCAAGAGCGCGGTGCCGTCGCGGCTGGCGCGCGGCGCCCTGCGGATCGGCCCGTCGTTTCACCGCGAGGGGTCGCGGCTGCTCTACGACACCGTCGCCGGTCCGCCGGACAAGGAACGGCACGCGGTGGAGGAGAACGTCGATGTGGTCCGCCGCCTCGGCTGGCCTGAATTGCCCATCGAGTTCCCCGTTCGCTTCCCGCACCAGCCGGCGCCGGGCGTGTCCCCGCGCGTGGTCGTCGTGCCCGCCTCGCGATGGGAGACGAAGAACTGGACGGTCGAGGGGTTCGTCGAGGTCGCGGAGGACCTCCTGAAGCGCGGGGCGACCGTGGTGCTCGTTGGCGGGAAGGCGGAGCAGCCGGTCTGCGACGCGATCGCGGAGAAACTCGGCCCGCGCCCGAACCTGCGGAACCTGGCCGGCAAGACCACGCTGCTCGAACTCGGCGGAGTCCTTCAGCACGCGCAACTCGCGATCACGGTCGACTCCGGTCCGATGCACATGGCCGCGGCCCTCGGCGTGCCCGTTCTCGCCCTCTTCGGCCCGACAGATCCCGTTCGCACCGGCCCCTACGGCCCGAAGGCCCGCGTGTTGAGCACCCCGCGCATGCCATGCCAGCCCTGCTTCTCGGCGACATGCGACCGCAACGATCTCGCGTGTATGCGCCGCCTCTTTCCCAGCGAGGTCCTCGCCGCCGTCCTCGAGATGCTGGGGGCGAGAGGATAGTGATGAGCGATGAGCGATGAGTGATGAGTGCGGCTGCGGGATTCCGCCGCGCCCGTTCATGATGCCCGTTCATGATCGACAGGCGGGAGGAACGTCGGGATAATCCGCGCCCTAATCGCGGGGGCGTGCATGATCGGGATTCGGCGGTATATGGCGGCGGTACTCGGGATGGCGACCGCGTGCGCGTCGGCGGGGCCGGCGATCGAGGACCGCGTCGACTGGCCCGCCTTCCTCGGGCGCCACGATCTGGCGTGGGAGACGTTCCCGGCTCGGTGGCACGAGGGGGCGTTCACGGGTAACGGCCTGCTGGGCGCGATGGTGTACGCCCGCACGAATGGCACAGTCTGCCTCGACGTCGGCCGCTCGGACGTGACGGACCGCGGAAACCGCCTTGCGATCGGCTTCTTTGAACTCGTCCCCGCCGGCTCGCCGAAGGCCGGCACGATGCGGCTCGATCTCTGGAACGCCGAGGCGCGGGGGGAACTGGGCACCGACCGCGGCACCGTCGCGTTCCGCACCTTCACGCACGCGTCGGACCTCGTGCAGATCGTCGAATGGACGCCCTCCGGCGGCGAGGCGTCGTCGCGCTTCGAGTTCCGCCACGAGCCGGCCCTCGACGCGCGCAAGGCCCACAAGAAGGAACCGATCCCGGAGGCGGAGCGCAACCCGGAGCCGGCGTTCGGCGAGACGGGCGGCATCCGCCACTGCGTCCAGCCGTTCAAGGCCGGCGGTGGCTACTCGGTCGCATGGTCGGAGAAGGGCGGGACCGGCACGGGCCGCCGCATGCTGGTCTGGTCGGTCGAGGCGGCCCCCGATGCCGCGCCGGCCGTGGCGCGGGTCCGTGATGCTCTTGCGCGCGGCGCGTCCGCGCTGGAAACGTCCCACCGTGCGTGGTGGCATGCCTGGTGGCCGAAGAGCTTTCTCAGCATCCCCGACACGAGGATGGAGGGCTTTTACTGGATCCAGATGTACAAGCTCGCGTCGGCGACGCGCGCGGACCGTCCGGCGATCGACCTGATGGGGCCGTGGTTCCGGTCCACCCCTTGGCCGAAGATCTGGTGGAACCTCAACATCCAGCTCACCTACTGGCCCGTCACCACCGCCAACCGGCTTGACCTCGGCGAGTCGCTCGTACGAATGCTCAAGGCGGGCGAGACGAATCTCATCGCCAACGTTCCCGAGGCCTTGCGCGGCGACTCGGCGGGAATCGGGCGCACGTCGAGCTACGACTGCCGCGGCGGCGCGGGCTCGGAGTTCGGCAACCTGACGTGGACGCTGCACAACGTGTGGATGCAGGCACGGCACGGCGGCGATGACGCGATGCTGCGCGATACGCTCGTGCCGTTGCTGCGGCGCGCGGCGGCCTACATGGTCCACCAGCTCAAGCCGGGCGACGACGGCCGCCTGCATTTCCCCGTCGATACGTCGCCGGAGTATCCCGATCGCGCGCCGGACACGAACTACAACGTTGCGCTGCTGCGGTGGGCGTTGCAGGCGCTGATCGCGGCGGACGAGCGGTTCGCGTTGAAGGATCCGAAGGCGGCGGAATGGCGGGCGACCCTGGAGAAGCTGACGCCGTATCCCGTCGACCCGAAGACCGGCTATATGATCGGCGCGGGCGTTCCGCTCGCCGTGTCGCACCGCCACTTCTCGCATCTGCTGATGGTCTATCCGCTCGGCCTGGTCGACGCTGAGTCGGCGGCGGACCGCCCCCTGATCGAGAAGTCCCTCGACCACTGGATCCACTTCGAAGGAGCGTTGCAGGGTTATTCGTTCACCGGCGCCGGCGCGATGTCCGCGTGGCTCGGGCGATGCGACACTGCGGTGTCGCTCATGAACCAGTTCCTCGACCGCTTCGTGAAGGCGAACACGATGTACCTGGAGGCGGGCCCCGTGATCGAGACGCCGCTGGCCGGCGCGGCGACAATCCACGAGCTGCTGCTGCAGTCGTGGTGCCCCGAGCCGTTCGGTACGCACATCCGCGTGTTCCCCGCGGTTCCGGACGCCTGGGCTGATGCATCGTTCCGCGACTTGCTCGCGTCCGGCGGCTTCGAGGTGTCGGCGGTGCGGCGCGGCGGGGCGACGCGATGGATCCGCATCCGCAGCCTCGCGGGCAATCCGTGCCGCGTGCAGACGGGCTTTGAGGGGGAGGCGAGCGCCCACGGCGCTCGCACGTTCGTGGTGACGACCGCGCCCGACCCGAACGGGCGGCGCGTAACGACGGTGGACCTCCGAAAGGGCGAGACCGTGCTGCTGAGGCCCGCCGGCGCCGAGCCGGGCGACGCGGACTTGGTCCTGGCCCCGGTCGCGGCGGAACCCGACCGGGTGAACTGGTTCGGATCGCCGAAGCCGGTGGTCGTGCGGCCGGGATCGGACGGCGCGCTGCACCTGATGGCGACGAACGCGGTCCTGCACGGACCGGGGTTGCTGCGGGAGTTCAAGTCGAAGGCTGGGAACATCGGGCACTGGCTCGACCCGGCGGACGCCGTCGGCTGGCGGGTGTCCGTTTCCCGTGCGGGCGAGTGGAGGATGCGCGCCACACATGCGGGCGGCGGCGGCGTTCCGATGCGGCTCACGGTGCGGCGGGCGGGCGATGCGGCGGGCGCGGCGGTCGGGGAACCGGAGTTCACGCCGGCGCGGACGTCCGGGTGGGATGATTTCGGATCGACCGACGCGGGAAGGCTTCGCTTCCCGGCCGCGGGCCTGTACGATGTGACCCTGAAGCCGGCGGTCCCGAAGGCGCCGTCGCTCAATTTTGAAGGCCTTGTGTTGATGCCGGAGACTACGCCATGACATGCCGCCCCCTTCTCGCCGTGTTGTGCCTCGCCGTCGCTGCGGGTTCGTCGCCGGCCCCGGCCGCCGCCGCGGACAGGGCTGCCGAGCGCGCAGCCGCCGATGCCGAGAAGGCGGAGCGACGGAAGGCGGCGGATGCCGCGGCCGCACAGCGCGCCGCCGATGACACGGCGAAGGCCGCCAAGCGGAAATCCTCGCAGGAAGAGGCCTCGAAGAAGGCTGCCGCGAAGGCCGATAAGAAGGCGCGGCAACTTGCCGAATGGGCGAAGGGAATCGTCCCCGGCGAGCCCGATTTCGAGGCGCTTGGCCTGGCCGTGGAGGATCTTTCCGCCACGTTCGGCGCCCGCTATCCCGGCGCGCCCGGCTGGCTGAAGCGCATCGCCGAGATGGAGGCGAAGTACGAGGCGGCCGATGCGGCGGCGCGCAAGGCGATGGAGCCGGAGTTCCGGGCCCTGCAGTCGGAGGCTTTGCTGGCCAATCCGTTGCTGGCCTTCGGGAAGATTCTTCTGATCCGGCGCGAGGCGCCGCCGTCGGAGGGGCTCAACGGCGGTCGGATGGGGCTTCCGCAGAACTGGCAGGGCAACTGTGCGCTGCCGCGGCAGGGCGCGATCAACGAGATTGCAACGCTGTCGCCGTTGCGGCCCGACGGCGCGCTGACGACGATCTACCGCCCCGCGAAGCCGGTCGTTCTGGCGGACATCGACCTGCACACGGACGGCGAGCGCATGCTCTTCTGCATGCCGGCCGGTTCGAACAGTTCGTGGCAGGTCTATGAAATGCGCGCCGATGGCACCTCGCTCCGCCAGGTGACACAGGGATTCCCTCCGGATGTCGACAACTACGATCCGTGTTACCTGCCGCACGGCGACATTCTTTTCGCCTCCACCGCCTGCATCGCCGGGGTGCCGTGCGTGGGCGGCGGCTCGCGCGTTGCCAACATGTTCCGCAGCGCAGCGGACGGGTCTGCGGTGCGGCAGCTCACGTTCGACCAGGAGCACAATTGGTGCCCGACGGTGATGGAGGACGGCCGCATCCTCTACTCGCGCTGGGAATATACCGACACGCCGCACTACTTCACGCGCCTGCTCTTCGCGATGAACCCCGACGGCACCGCGCAACGCGCCGTGTATGGCAGCAACTCCTGGTGGCCCAACTCGACGTTCTACGCGCGGCCAATCCCCGGCCAGCCGAACCGTGTCGTGGCGGTCATTTCGGGCCACCACGGCGTGGCGCGCA
The DNA here is from genome assembly GCA_964423465.1 of uncultured Verrucomicrobiota bacterium. GTDB lineage: Bacteria > Verrucomicrobiota > Kiritimatiellia > PWTM01 > PWTM01 > VGWF01. The sequence goes on from CAYRFK010000121.1 coordinate 7,250, forward strand.
TGGGAGAGTTGCTGCTGTTCGACCTCAACCGCGGCCAGTACGAGGCCGAAGGGGTCATACAGCGCATTCCGGGTCGCGGACGCCCGGTGGAGCCCGTGATCGTCGACGGGCTCGTGAACGCGTCGTGGCCGAAGTTTGTGCACCCCTTTCCGCTGGCCGAGGAGGGGACCCATGCGGGTGCAGGGCGCTATTTCCTCGTGTCGATGAAGCCCGACCCGGTTCGCCCGTGGGGCATCTACCTCGTTGACGTGTTCGACAATATGGTCCTCGTGCGCGAGGACCCCGCGGCCGCCCTGTTCGAGCCCGTTCCGCTGGTTGCGACGCGGCCGGCTCCGGCCATTCCGGACCGTGTGGATCTTTCAAAGCGAGACGCGATGGTGTACCTGTCGGACGTCTACACGGGCGACGCCATGCGCGGCGTCCCGCGCGGGGCCGTGAAGTCGCTGCGTGTCTACGCCTATCACTATGCCTACCCGGGCACCGGCGGGCACATCCACATCGGCATCGACGGGCCGTGGGACGCGCGACGGATCCTCGGCACGGTTCCGGTCGAGCCCGACGGATCCGCCTCGTTCTTCGCGCCGGCGAACACGCCGATCGCGGTGCAGCCGCTCGACGCGCAGGGCCGCGCGGTTCAGGTGATGCGCTCCTGGTTCACCGCAATGCCCGGCGAGAAGCTGAGCTGCGTCGGCTGTCACGAGAAGAACTACGAGGCGCCCCCGTCGGCTACCGCCGCCGCCTTCCGCCGCGCGCCCTCGGCGATCGAGCCGTGGCACGGTGCCGCCCGCCCGTTCTCGTTCAAGCGCGAGGTCCAGCCGGTGCTCGACCGCCGTTGCGTCGGCTGTCACGACGGATCCAAGCCCGGGCTGCCCGACCTCCGCGCCGACGGCGGACAGACGTTCCGCAACTTCACGCCATCCTACGTCGCCCTGCACCCCTACGTGAACCGGCCGGGGCCTGAGAGCGACTACCGCGTTCGTCCGCCCATGGAGTACCACGCCGAGACCAGCGAACTGGTGCAGCGCCTGCGCAAAGGACACCACGGGGTTGAACTCGATGCGGAGGACTGGGACCGCCTCATCACCTGGATCGATCTCAACGTGCCCGATCATGGCACGTGGGCGGAGCAGGGGAGGCTGAATCCGAGGTTCGCCGCACAGCGGGTGGAAATGGGGACCGCCTTCGCGAACCGGACGGAGGACTACGAGGCCTATCCATCCGAGCCGCCCGCGAAGCCAGCCTTCATCCCGCCGGCAAAGGCCGCGGAGCGGACGGCGTCCGCCGCGCGCGCCGACGGCTGGCCGTTCGATGCGGTCGAGGCCGTGCGACGCCAGGAGACCGGCGGAACGAAGTCATTCGCGATCGATCTCGCCCCCGGCGTTCGGATCGAAATGCTGCGCATTCCCGCGGGTTCGTTCGTCATGGGATCGGACGACGGCTTCGCCGACGAGCGGCCACGGTCGGCCGTGAAGATCGAGCGGGACTTCTGGATGTCGCGCGTGGAGATTCCGAACTCGGCGTACGCCCTGTTCGACGCCGCCCACGATTCCGGCGCGATCAGCCAGTTCAACAAGGATCACAGCACGCCCGGCCAGCCGGCTGACAAGCCTGCGCAGCCCGCGATCTTCGTCACGTGGACGCGTGCAAACGACTTCTGCCGGTGGCTTTCCGCCCGAACGGGTCGTGTCTTTTCCCTGCCGACCGAGGCGCAGTGGGAATACGCCTGCCGGGCAGGCACGGAGACACCGTTGCACTACGGGTTGGTCGAGGCCGATTTCTCGAAGCTCGCCAATCTCGCCGACCGCAGCATCTCCGAGTTGACGTTCCGGGATTCCCCGAAATGGATCCCGCGGATCGAGTCGGTGGATGATGGCGCGGTCGTGACGGAGAGCCCCGGCCGCTATCCGCCGAATGCCTGGGGCATGCAGGACATGCACGGCAACGCGGCCGAGTGGACGCGCTCGCTGTACCGCCCGCTGCCCTGGCGCGATGACGACGGCCGCAACGATGTGGCCGCCGCCGGCCCGCGTGTTGTGCGCGGCGGCTCCTACTGGGATCGTCCGTTCCTCGCGCGCAGTTCCGCGCGGCTCTCCCTTGAGCCCTGGGGCCGCTACCGGACCGTGGGCTTCCGCGTCGTCTGCGACGCGCCGCCGGCGCCCACGACCGCCGCGCGATGACCGGCGCGCCGGGAGTTCAGTCCCGGGTGGTCTTCCTGGCGGACTGGATGCACCGGCCGAAGGTCTTAGCCTCCGGCCTCTTCTCGGAGTACGGGAGGTCGTGGAACTCGGTTTCCTTCCTGAGCTTGAGGAAACTCCGATACCGGGCCTCGCCCAGGCTGCCGTCCGCCACGGCCTGGCGGACTGCGCAGCCCGGCTCCTCGGTGTGTGTGCAGTTTGTGAAACGGCATTTCGCTGAGGTTTCTCCGATATCGGCGAATGTGTCGTCCAACCCGTCGCCCGTCTCGAGAAGACCCAGTTCGCGCATCCCAGGCGTGTCGATCAACATGGCTCCGCTGTCGAGAAGGAGCAACTGGCGGCGGGACGTGGTGTGCATGCCTTCCCCCGTCGCGCTGACCTCCTGCGTGTCCAGCGCATCGCATCCGATCATCCGGTTGATCAGGGTGGTTTTCCCGACCCCCGAGGATCCAAGAAGGCAGTAGGTGCGACCCGGTACAAGCAGCGCGCGGATCTCGGGCAGGCCCATGCCCGTTTCGTTGCTGAGAGCCAGAATGCGGACAGAGGCGCAGGTCTGCGTCACGTGGCCGAGGGTCTGCGCGAGTTGCTCCGGCGACACCAGGTCCGTCTTGGTCAGCACGATCCACGGCTCGATCCCGCCCTCCTGGACCATCACGAGGTACCGGTCGAGCCTCGCCGGGTTGAAATCATGGGCGCAGGCCTGGACGATGAAGGCGACATCGATATTGGCGGCGATCATCTGGAACTCTACGGACCTGCCGGCGCGCTTCCGGCGCAGGAACGTCCGCCTCGGCACCACGCGATGGATGATGGCCGGGCCGCCCGATGCGTGGCACTGCACGCACACCCAGTCGCCCACGCAGGGCAGATCCAGTGCGGATTCCGATGCGAAGCGCATCCGGCCCGCGAGACCCGCATGGATCTCGCCCTCCCGATTCCGGATAACGAAGGCGCCCCGGTCGACGGCCGTGACGCGCGCGAGGCTGTGATCCGGTTGCAGAAGGGGGGCGGAATGCGCCTCCGTCCAACCGTCAAATCCCATTTCGGTCAGTTCCATGCTTCAGTCCCTGTGGTTCTGCTTCAACTTGGCGGGAATGCTGCGCCTGGAGGCTGGGGACGGCAAGCGCTTTCGTGGGGCATTTCACGGCGGCCCGCTGACGAACAGGGCAGGTCACTCCAGGCTGGTTTGCGGGCGCGCGGGCCGCTACTATGACCCGCCGCCCATGCTGACGCGGGCGAAGGGGATTCACGGCCATGCTCGACATGAAGTACATCCGGGAGAACGAGGCGCGGGTTCGCGAGGCGTTGAAAGACCGCGGGTCGGACTACGACCTCGACGGGCTGATTGCGCTGGACCAGCGGCGTCGGACACTGCTTACCGAGGTGGAGGCGCTCAAGAGCGAGCGAAACAACAAGTCGAAGGACATCGGCCGCCTGCGCAAGGAAGGTCAGGACACCGCGGCCATGCAGACTGCCGTTCGCGAGATCGGCGAGCGTATCGAGGCAATTGACCGCGAGGTGCGCGAGGTCGAGGTCGACCGCGACCACCGCCTGCTGCTGCTGCCGAACGTCCCGCATTCAACGACGCCCGTCGGCCCCGACGCCTCCGGCAACGTGGTCGCCCGCACGTGGGGGACGCGCCGCGAGTTCGCGTTCGAGCCGAAGCCGCATTGGGATCTCGGGGAGCGGTTGGGACTGTTCGATCTGCCGCGCGCGGCGCGGATGTCAGGCGCCGGATTCCCTCTTTTCCGCGGAGCGGGGGCGCGGCTGCAGCGTGCGCTGATCCACTTCATGCTCGATCTCCACGTCAAGGAGCACGGCTATACCGAGGTCGCGCCGCCGTTCCTCTGCAACGCGGCCGCAATGACGGGTACGGGGCAGCTCCCGCGGCTGGCGGAGGACATGTATCACATCGCCTCCGACGATCTGTACCTGGTCCCCACCGCCGAGGTGCCGGTGACGAACATCTACCGCGAGGAGATCATGCCCGGGCCGCTGCCGGTGGGACTGACCGCCTACTCGCCGTGCTTCCGGCGCGAGGCCGGCGCGGCGGGCCGCGACACGCGCGGGCTCATCCGCGTCCACCAGTTCGACAAAGTGGAGATGGTGCGCTTTGTGGAGCCGGCCACGTCGTACGACCAGCTCGAGATCCTGGTCGGCCATGCGGAGGACGTGCTGCGCCGCCTCGGCCTGCACTACCGCGTGCTTGCGCTGTGCTCGGGCGACCTGAGCTTCGCGGCAGCGAAGTGCTACGACCTCGAACTCTGGGCGCCGGGTCAGAACGGTTGGCTCGAGGTCTCGTCATGCAGCAACTTCGAGGACTTCCAGGCCCGCCGCGCCGGCATACGATACCGTGGGGCGGACGGCCGTCCGGCGTTCGTCCACACACTCAACGGTTCCGGCGTTGCGTTGCCGCGCCTCGTCGTCGCTCTGCTGGAGAACGGCCAGCAGGCGGATGGTTCCGTCGACCTTCCCGAGGCCCTGTGGCCCTTCATGGACGGTATCCGGCGCTTCGAGCCGCCGGCAACCGCCTAGGCCGGAACGATTCAGTTGGATCCCAGGGTAAGGACGTCATGGGGGTGAATCGTTCAGGAAGAGGAAAGTAAGAAACTCCAAACTCCAAGGAAGTGACAAGTGGAACGGAGAAGAAGGGAGCAAGGCCGGACGGCCTGAGGGGCCGGAACGATCCGTGGAATGCGGATACATTTCGGGACGCCCCCTGAGCCGCACCCGAACCCCCTCCGACTTCGATCCTTGCTTCCTTGGCACTTTCCACTTCCTTGGAGTTTGGAGTTTCCCAACTTCATCCACGGATTCCATGCGTTGACTCCATTCATGAAGCGCACCGCCTCCCTTGCCACCTCCGTCCGCCGCGCCCTCCGCGAAGGCGGTTTGCTCGACGGCTGCCGATGTCTTCTGCTCGGCGTCTCGGGCGGGGCCGATTCCGTTGCGATGGCGCATCTCCTCCGCACGATCGTTCCCGCCCGCGGTCCGCGGCTGGTGATCGCGCATCTTCATCACGGGATCCGCGGTGCGACGGCGGACCGGGACGCGGCGTTCGTGCTGCGGCTGGCGGCGGATCTTGGGCTGGATGCCGTTTCAGGCAGGGCGGATGTCCCGGCGTTTGCGCGGGCACGCGGGGAATCGCTCGAGATGGCGGCGCGCGTCGCGCGGCACGAGTTCTTCCGGCGTGCGGCGGCGGATGCGGGTGCGGATCGCGTGATGCTGGCGCATACCGCCGACGACCAGGCGGAGACGGTGCTGCTGCGGCTGTGCCGCGGCGCGGGTTCGACGGGGCTTTCGGCGATGAAGCCCGACACGAGGATCGGCGGCCTGCGCATCGTGCGGCCGATGCTCTGCGTGGGGCGCGGCGCGGTGGAGGCATATCTGCGCTCGCACGGCATCCGGTGGAGGACCGATCCGACGAATGCGGACGACCGGCATCTGCGCAACCGTGTCCGCCGCCGGGTTCTTCCGATGCTTGAGCGCGAACTCAATCCATCCGTTCGCGAAGCGCTCCGAACGGCGGCCGGTCTGCTGGGTGCGGAGGATGAGTGGATGGAGTCTGCGGCGCGGAAGGCCTTTGCGCGGCTGGCGGCGGACGACGGCTCTCTGGATGCCCGGCGCCTGGTGCGTCTGCCTGTGGCCCTTCAGCGGCGCGTCGTCCTGCTTTGGGTGCGCGCGGCGGGACTTCCGGTGGCCACCACCGGGCTTGCGGCCGTGGAGCGGGTCCGTTCCCTTGCCGCCGGCGCGGGTGCCCTCGCACCCTTGGGGGCAGGCTGGACGGCGACCGTGTCGGGGGGCCGTCTTTTCACAGGCCGGCGGATTCGCAAGCCGGGCGGCACGTGGAGCCCTGTGACGCTTGCGGTTCCGGGTGCGACGGACGTTCCGGGCGCCGGGCTTCGGGTGGTGGCCATGTGCGCCGCGGGGTATGAATGCCGGCCCGAGCCCGGCCCCGGCGCCGGCCCGACCGTGGCCTGGCTCGATGCGGAGAGGCTGGGCTCACGGCGGCTTACGATACGTCCGTGGCGCCCCGGCGATGGCTACCGGCCGCTGGGCAGCCCGGGAACGGCGAAGATCCACGACATTCTGGTGGACCGGAAGGTTCCGCGCGAACGCCGCGCCGGCCTTCCTGTGGTGGTTTGCGGTCGCGCCATCGTCTGGCTCCCGGGCCATCGTGTTGCCGAGGGCTGGCAGGTCTGCGGCCGCGGGTTGCGGAGCCTTCAAATCACGATTCGGAAGGCGGACGCGCATTGAATCCGGGCGGGAGCGGTCTATACTGGCTGCAAACAGGGCTCTCGCGGGCCCGAGAGGCATCATGAAGACGTTCATCGCGATCGGAGCGGTTCTTACCATGGTTGCGGGAATGGCCTTTGCGGCCGACGTTCCGGCAACGGTTGCCGGCGATCGCGTGAACGTGCGCGCGCGGCCGTCGCTGCAGGCCGAGGTGGTCGGGCAGATGAACGACGGAGACAAGGTCGTCGTGCGGTCCTTCACCAACGACTGGGCGGAAGTGGTGCCGCCGGCGGGCATGGACGTCTATGTGCATCGCGACTTCATCAAGGACGGCAAGGTTCATGCCACCAAGCTCCAGATTCGCGCCGGGCCCGGAATCAACTACAGCAAGGTCGGTCAGATGGTGAAGGGCGATGCGGTCAAGGTGCTGGGCGAGTTCGGCGAGTGGATGAAGATCAGCCCGCCGCCGGGCAGCTCCCTGTGGATCACGCGGTCGATGGTGAAACTCCCGGAGCCGAAGATCGCTGCGACACCGGTGAAGGCGCCGGTGGTGGCCGTGGCGACGGCGACCGTGATGGTGGCCGCGGCGACGAAGCCTGCCGCCGTCATCCCGTCCGCCGTTCAGCCTTCCGCGTCCCGTCCCGCGGTGCCGTCGCCCGTGGCGCCTCCGTCCGCCGTCGCTCCGGCGATTTCGGTCGTGTCGGCGCCTTCAGGCTACACGCCGGACGATCTGCGGTTGGCGCCGGTGGACAACCAGGGGGCCGTCGTCATGCGCGAAGGCCGCGTGCGTGCCACCGTGCTCGTGCTGGGGCGGCCATCGCGGTATCACCTTGTCGACGAGGCAGGCAGTGGCGACACCATCTGCTACCTGCGCGGCAATGATGCCCAGATGCGGTCCTTCCTGGACCGCAAATTGCGTGTGCGTGGACGCCAGTACTGGGTTCAGGGCAACCGCTACCCGGTGGTCGTGGTGGACCAGATCGCGCCGATCGCGGAGTAGGGGCG
>CAYRFK010000122.1:0-11180 GCA_964423465.1 uncultured Verrucomicrobiota bacterium
CCGCGACTACCTCCGCGAGGACGTACCCTGGATCGACATCGCCCGACGCGGCCGGCCGGCCGCCCTGCTCATCCACTCGATCAGCCGCTATTTCAAGAATCCCACGTTCAACGGCCCGGTCGAGATCACGGGCAACATCTTCAGCAACCCGCACGCCCTCCCCAACGCCTCCGCCGTCGACATCCGCAACGCCCGCGAGGTGGTTGTCCGCGGCAACACCTTCGAGGGCTTCTCCACCCCCGTCACGGTCGACCCCGCCACCACCGGCGCGATCCGTATCGAGCCGTAGAATGAACGCAAAGCCCCGGCCGTACGTGGCGGCCGGGGCTTTGCAGCGATCGCGACGGACCTACTCGAACTCGATCGTGATCGGCTTGGAGGTGTCGGTGACCTTGACGCCGTCGACCTTAAGGGCGTTGAGCTTGCCCATCTTCTCGCTCTCGGGCGCGGCCTTGTCCATGAGGAGCTTCATGGCGGCGGGATTGCCGACGAGCTTGTCCATCGGGATGTCGAAGATCGTGACGCCCTTCTTGTCGGCGGTGATGTTCTGCGCATCGCTCTTGACGATGGTTCCGTTGACGCGAATCTCCATGGAGACGCGCATACCGGCCAGCATCGGGCCCATCATGGCGCCCATCTGGGCGTCCATGCCCGCGGGCGCGGCCTCCTCGGCGGCGGCGGGCTTGGCGGCGGCAGGCGGCGGGGGCACGAGCTTCAGCACGGCCCGGCTGCCCGGCTTGAACTCGACCTTGAACTGCTCCTTCTTCGACTCGGCATCATCGCCTTGGTCGCCGCCGCCGATCGGCAGGAATACCTGGGAGACGTCCTCGAACGAATAGGTCAGCCCGAAGCCCTTCCATCCGGCGGCGTTGGTCTTCGCCTCCTTCTTGACGAGCTTCGCCTTGCCGCCCAGTTCCTTCCCCTTCTTCTCGATCTGGTCGGCGAACATTCCCAGCGGATCGGCCTTGCCCCCGGTCGCGTTGGATACGGCGCCCATCTGGCTGAACTGCTCCATCATGCCGGTCATCTGCGGGGACATATAGTCTTCCGAGACAATCGTGCCGGTGCCGTCCTTGTTGACCGTCACCACCATCTTGCTCTCAATGCATCCCGCGCCCAGCATCGCGAGCGCCGCAAATCCCGCCGCAACCATCCGTTTCATGAGGATCCTCCGCGGCATCCGGTTTGCGGACGCCGTGGAGACGCTACACCGCCGCGGTGCATGGTGCAATCCGGGAACACGAAACGAAGTTCTACATCCCCGCGAACTGCCGCAGGTACTTCAGGGCGATCCGCATGTCCTTCGGCCACGGCGCCTCGATATGCAGGGGGGCGCCGGTGACGGGATGCAGGAGATCGACCGAGAACGCGTGAAGGGCCTGCCGGCCGACCATCGGGCGCTCGGCCTCGCGGTCGCCCTTGTAACCGCGCTTGATCTTCGACAGGAAAAGCCCCTTGCCGTCGCCATACCGCGTATCGGCCACCAACGGACATCGCAGCGTCTGCAGGTGCACACGGATCTGGTGCATGCGGCCGGTCTGAGGGCGGCATTCGACGAGCTCGTAGCCGCGGAACGCCTCGATCCTCTTGAACACCGTGACCGCCTGTTTCGAGCCGCGGCCGCCGGCATGCGCGAAGCCGGGTCGCGCAGGATCGGGGCCCACTGGACGGTCGACCGTGATCTCCGCTTCCGGCAAGGTGCCGCGAATCAGCGCGAGATAGACCTTGGCCACGCCGCGGTCCTCGAACTGGCGGACGAGATTGCGCAGCGCCGCCGGCGAGCGCCCCAGGATCATTACGCCCGTCGTGTCGCGGTCGAGCCGGTGGGCGTTGGCCAGATAGGTGAAGCCGCCCGCCACCGCCCAGCCGGCGCCGACCAGGATGCCGGCATTCAGGCGCGACATCAGCGACGGGAGCCCCTTGTCCCAGCGATCTGGAATGGCCAGAAGCCCGGACGGTTTGTCGACGGCGACCACGGCGTCGTCCAGGAACACGATCGGCACCGGCGGCGCATCGGGTCCGAGATGAAAGGCATTCGGGATACAGTTGCTCATGGGCCTCAGTATGACAGACCCGGCCGGATGATGGCATACCGATCTTCGGTCAGCCCCGCGCCCCCGCTTGCCCGGGCGGCGGAGGCGGGCCATACTGCACCCATGAGCGAACGTATCGACACGGTCTTCCGCGGATTGGCGGAGCGACACCAACGGGGATTCATCGCCTATATCACGGCCGGCGACCCGACGCTGGATCGCACGGTGGACAACGTGCTGGCCCTCGCCGCCGCCGGCACGGACATCGTCGAACTTGGCGTGCCCTTCTCCGACCCCCTCGCCGACGGCCGCGTGAATGCGGAATCGGCCGGACGCGCACTCAAGGCCGGCGCGACGCTGCCGCGCATCCTGAACGCCGTGCGGGAGGTGCGGAAGCGCTGCCAAGTCCCGATCGTCCTCTACAGCTACCTCAACCCCCTGCTCGCCCGCGGGTTCGAGGCAACGATCCGGCGGATCGCGGCGGCGGGCGTCGACGGCGTGCTGATCCTCGACATGGCGGTCGAAGAGGCGCCCTCATTCGCGCCGGCGATACGCGCCTGCGGCATCGCCCCCATCCTGCTCGTCACACCGACCAGCACCCCGGACCGCATGAAGCACATCGCGTCCGAGGCGGCCGGCTTCATCTACTGCGTCTCGCGCACCGGCGTGACGGGGGTCCGCAAGGACATCTCGTCCGACGCGGGCGACGTCATCTCGCGCATGCGCCGCGCCACGCGCCTGCCGCTGGCGCTCGGGTTCGGCATCTCGACACCGGCCCAGTCGGCGGCTGCCGCGTCCGTCGCCGATGCGGTGGTCGTCGGCAGCGCACTGGTCGACCGTCTCCACAAGGCCGGCGACGACGCGAAGGCGCGCAAGGCGGTCTTCGCCTGGGTCGCCCGCATGACCCGCGCCGCCCACGGTGCAGGAGGATAATCGCATGCCCCGCATCCTCGGCCTGGACCCGGGAACCAAGCGCGTCGGTGTCGCGCTTTCCGATCCCACGCACATGCTCGCCACACCCCACACGGTGCTTGCCGCCGAACCCCGCTCGAAACTCACCGAGGCCCTGCGGACCATCTGCCGCGAGAAGGAGGTCGATCGCATCGTCGTCGGCCTGCCGCTACGCATGGACGGCGACGAGGGCCCCGCCGCCGAGAAGGCCCGCGCATTCGCCGCCTGGGTGGGCGGCGCGCTCGGGCTTCCGGTCGAGTTCTGGGATGAACGCCTCTCCACCGTCACCGCTCAAAACGCGCTGATCGAGGGCGGCGCGCGGCGGGAAAAGCGGCGCGAGGTCATCGACATGATCGCCGCGCAGATCGTGCTCCAGCATTACCTCGACAGCCGCATGCCGCCGGAGCCGTTCGCATTCGGGGACGAGGATCCGCGGTGACGAATCCGGCCCAGCCCGCGCGCCCGGCCGGCCGGTTCCGCGTGCCCGCGGACGCGGCGCAGGACGGCCCCCACCGCTATCTCGTGATCGTCGCCTACGACGGCGGCGCCTACTCGGGCTGGCAGGTGCAGCCGAACCAACCGTCCGTCCAAGGCGAGATCGAGCGCGCGATCGGCGAGATCACCGGGCACCGGCCGCGCGTGCACTCCAGCGGCCGCACCGACACCGGCGTCCACGCCCGCGCCCAGCCCGCCCACTTCGACCTGCCGTTCCGCGCCGATCCGGCGAAGGTGCAACTCGGCCTCAATGCGCTGCTGCCCGCGGACATCCGCGCGATGAGCGTCAAGGCGGTCGCGCCGGACTTCCACGCCCGCTACAGCTGCGCCGGCAAGGAGTACCGCTACTTCATCTGGAACGGCCCCGTGCTTCCACCGGTCGAGCGGCGCCACCGCACGTGGGAGCGCCGGCCGCTCGACGTGGAAGCCATGCGCGCGGCGGCCCGGAGGCTTGTCGGACGACGCGACTTTGCCCCCTTCTCCGCCAATCCGAACCGCGAGATCGACGGCACGGTGCGCGATCTCCGCAAGCTTGATGTGAGTCGGCGCGGACCGCTGATCACGATCGTCGCGCAGGCGGACGGCTTTCTCTACCGCATGGTCCGCAGCCTCGCCGGCTTCCTGATCCGCGTGGGCCGCGGCGAGCTCGCGCCCGAATCCGCCGACGACATCCTCGCCCAAGCCATCCGCACCGCCCGCGTCCCCACCGCCCCGCCGGAGGGGCTGTTCCTCTGGCGGGTGTTCTATCCCCCGCGTCGCCGGCACACCTCAAACGCCTGACCCGCCTGTCCCGCGCCCCGGGGCCGCCGTGCCCTGATCCGGTGTGTAACATCCGGACGTACGATCGTACATCTGGATGTTACACACCGCGGACCGTCACACAGGCCTTCCCATGCCGCTGACTGCATTCGTATGTAACATCCAGCCGTACGATCGTACGGCTGGATGTTACATGTCTCGAAGCCTCCGGCCGGCTAGAGGAGCTGATTCCCGGGACTGGCCTGTCACGTTCCGGTGTTTGATCGTGCACTGGAATGTGAAAGACCGGGGCGCGGCGGGGCGGTTGCGGAACGGGCGGGGCTCGGCGATAGTCGTTGGATGAGCGCACGGCCGATTGTTTGGACGATTGCGGGGACGGACCCCTCGGGCGGGGCCGGGATCCAGGCGGATCTCAAGGTCTTTCACGCGCTCGGCGTCTACGGCGGCTCGGCCATCACGGCGGTCATCGCCCAGAACACTCTCGGCGTCCGGGCGATCGAACCCGTCTCTCCGGCAATGTTCACGGCCCAACTCGAGGCCCTGCGGGAGGATTTGATACCGCGCGCGGTGAAGATCGGCATGCTGGTGACAGCCCACGCGGTGCGCGAGACGGCCCGCATCCTCGCCGACCTCGACGCCTTCGTCATCTGCGACCCGGTGCTGGCCTCGTCGAGCGGCGCCAGCTTTCTCGATGCGGACGGACGCCGCGCGTTGATCGAGGTCCTGCTGCCGCGCGTCGATCTTCTGACGCCCAACGCCGTCGAGGCGGGGATCCTCGCGGGCCATGAGGTCCGCGGTCCCGACGATGTCGCAGCCGTCGCGCAACGGCTGCTCGCGCTCGGCGCGCGCGCCGTGCTCCTGAAGGGCGGCCACCTTCCGGGCGCATTGGCCCGCGACTTCCTTGCCCGCGCCGACGACCGCCGCTGGATCTCAAGTCCGCGCTGGGATGTCCGGCACACGCACGGCACCGGCTGTACGCTTTCCGCGGCCATCGCCGCCTTCACGGCCCACGGGAAGCCGCTCGACGCCGCCGTGCTACTCGGCAAGGCGTATGTCAATCAGGGGCTGCGGCTCGGCGGCGGCATCGGCCACGGTCGCGGTCCCCTCGCCCACCTTGGATGGCCTTCCGACGAGCGCGATCTTCCCTCGGTTGAACCCGCGCCCGGACCCGCGTACCCTCCGCCTGGAGCCCGACCACCCATGAACGACCAACCGATCCGCTGGTATCCGCTGACGTTCCGTCCCGTCTACAAGGACTACATCTGGGGCGGCGACCGGATCGTCCACAAGTTCCACCGCGACATGCCGCCGGGGATCTACGCGGAATCGTGGGAGATCTCGACCCGCCCCGAGGGCATGAGCGTCGTGGCGGACGGCCCCCTCGCAGGCGCCACGCTGCAGTCGCTCGTCGAGGCCCATGGCGCCGCACTGCTCGGCTCGCGCGTCGGCGCAGGCCCCTTCCCGCTCCTCGTGAAGCTCATTGATTCGCGCGAGCGGCTGAGCGTCCAGGTGCATCCGAACGATGCGACCGCGGCGCAGCACGGCGGCGAGGCGAAGACCGAGATGTGGCACGTGCTGGAGGCGGCGCCTCACGCGCAGGTCTATGCGGGGTTCAAGCCCGGCACCGGGCGGCACGACCTGGAGGACGCCATCCGCAACAGCCGGTTCGAGGACGTGCTCGCCACGGTGCAGGTGGCTTCGGGCGATACGATTTTCGTCCCCGGCGGACGTGTCCACGCGCTGGACGCCGGGCTCCTGATCCTCGAGGTGCAGCAGAACTCGAACACGACCTACCGGCTCTACGACTGGGGCCGCGTCGGCCATGACGGGAAGCCGCGCGAGACCCATGTCGAGCAGGCCCTGCGCGTCATCGACTGGAACGATGCGGGCTCGCCCAAGACCGTCCCGGCCCCCCTTCCCTGCGACGCCCCGAATGCCGCCGATCGGCTCGTCAAGAGCCCGTACTTCAGGATCGAGCGGCGCATTCTCCGCGCCCCGGCCGTGGAACCGGACGACGCCGGAGGATTCCGCATCCTCTTTGTCGCCGAGGGATCCCTTCGCATGGAATGGCCCGACGGCGCATCGCTGGCCGTCGCGGGCACATCGATCCTGGTGCCCGCCGCACTGCGCGGTATGCGACTCGTGCCGGAATCGGGCACGGTGACGCTGATCCGCGCGTCGATCCCGTGAGGCGTCGCATGCCTCCGTTCACCGGTGCGCCACCGCCGTCGCCGGCCCGTGCACGGCGGCTCGCGCCGCTCAAGCCGTCCCTCGATGCCCTCTACGAGCGCTTCAACGACGCGGCCCTTGCCGAGATCGACCCGATCCGGTACGTCCGCCCGTTCGATGAGGTCGAGGACCGCGAGGTCGCGGGCCTCGTCGCCGCTCTCCTGGCCTACGGCGGTCTCAAGGTGATCCTCGCCAGTGTTGGGACCGCCCTCCGTCCGCTCGGCCCCCACCCCGCCGCCTGGCTCGATGCACAGCCCTCCCGCAGCACCATTGCGGCGGCACTGCCCGAGTTCCGCCACCGGTGGACTCGCACCGCGCACCTTGCCGACCTGCTCTGGGCCGTGCGCGAGGCGCGGCGGCGGCATGGCTCGCTCGATGCCGCCTTCGCCGCGGCCCGCCGCGGGCGAACGACGCTTTGCGAGGCTGCGGCGGCCTTCACAGCCGAACTGTGCGAGAGCTCGCCGGGGCTTGCGGACGGCGGGTTTCTGCCCGACCCGGCGCGCGGATCGGCCTGCAAACGCCTGCTGCTGTTCTTCCGCTGGATGGTGCGCCGCGACCGCATTGACCGCGGCGGTTGGACGAGCCTTGAGCCGGACGAGTTGGTCCTTCCGCTCGACGTCCACACCTTCCGCGCCGCGCGACGGCTGCGGCTCACGGCGAGACACTCCCCCGACCTCGCCGCCGCCGCCGAAGCCACCGCCTCGCTTGCCGTGCTGTGCCCCGAGGACCCCGTCCGCTACGACTTCGCCCTTGCGCACGCCGGACATGAGTCCGGCGGCCCCGGGCTCGCATAGCGCGCCCCTCCATGGCCTCCATGAACGGGTCGTGAGGCAGACACTCTTGTCTGCCCAAAATGCATCACGAAGCGATAGCCCCGTTGACCTTCAGTTCGGCGCGTGACACACCGCCTACTCGTTCACCAGGAAATGCACGATCCGGCAGGCGGTTCCGGTGGACTTCGCGTTCTTCTCCACGAGCATCCGCAGTTTCAGGACGTGTGCTCCTGGCTTGAGGCCGGGGTCGAGCATCGCGGCCCACGGCAGGTGCAACTGCGGACTCCACTGCGTGAAGAGGTCGCGTCGCTGCGCGGAGGCGCCGTCGACCGACCACTCGACGATGCCCGCGTCCGGCCCGGACACGATCATCAGTCCGACCCCGCGTCCCTCAAACGCAAACTCCACTTCGGCGCCGGGATTCTCCGCCACCCGCATCGGCACCCGGACAAAGCCCTCGCGCGTTCCCTTTCCATCCCTTGGAACCCACGACGGATCGAGGTTCCAGTCCTTGGAATATCCCGCCTCATCCGGAGCGACCAACCGCCCCCCGCCGTAGCTCAGGGCATCGAGCGGCTGCGGCAGCGGACGCGCCCGCCGCGGCGACGCAAAACCGGACGCATCGAACAGGCGGTCGATTGAGGCCGCGTAGAGCTTGTGGCCGAACGGCGACGGATGCAGGTTCTTGAAGTCCTTCTCCCATGTGAACTCGCCGGCATGCATGCGTTCAAACACCTCGCGGGCGAGGTTGATCGACGGCATACCGTAGCGCTCCGCCACCCGCTCGTGCTGCGCGATGACGACCGGCGTCTTCCCGGCGGTATAGGCCGCGGTCTTGTCAGGATCGGCGAAGTGCAGCAGGACGATGTCCATGTCCGGCTGATGCGTACGGGCGTGACGGACGACGCCCTCCATGCCGCGCAGCATCTCCTCCGGTGTCATGCCGTTGGTCTCATCGTTCACCGCCGCCTCGGCGAACAGGAGGTCGACACGGCCTTTCGACAGCACGTCCCGCACGAGCCGGAATGCGTGCGGCGTGGAGCCGAGCGAGGAGATGCCGGCGTTCACGAACTCGAATTGCGCCGACGGAAACCGGCGCCGCAGCGACTCGCAAACGAGGTCCCGCCAGCCGCCTCCGGCCGTGATCGATCCGCCGAGGAAGACGACCCGCGCCGGGCCGTTGGAGAACCCCGAGAGGCCGCCGCGAAGCGTGAAGTAGTCCGCCCCGTAGGGCACCGGCGGATCCGGCCGCTTCATGCCGGCCATGCCGGGCGTGTTCTCGAGGACGAAGTTCACGATCCGCGTCGGATCCTTCAGGCTGTGCGGATGGTGCTCGCAATTCGGCTTGGCGATGACGGTGATTGTGCCGCCGAGTTCGCGGTAGCGCGTCTCCAGGATGCGCGTGTTCTCCTCGATCGGCACCACGGTGTCGGTCTCGCCGCAGACGTGCAGCAGCGGGATTCCGGCCTTCGCGAGCGGTTCGAGATGGTCGATCGGGTTGCCGCGGAAGGCCTTCGCGGACTCCTCGGTCAGCCCAAACTCCTTCAGACACGCGGCCCAGATGCCTGCGCTGCCCGGACCGCGTCCCTTGCCTCCGGGCCAACTGCGGACGTCCAGCACGGGCGCGTCGGCGTAGATGCACGTCACCTTGTCCGGATTCGCCGCCGCCCAGTTGTAGATATAGAGCCCGCCCCGGCTCATTCCTTCCAGCGCGGCCTTCGGCGCGAACCCGTGGCCCTTCACGAGCAGTTCGTGGAATCGGTTCCAGTGTCCGATCGCGCGTGGTGAGCCGAACATCTCGGCGACGTCCATGTAGGCGACGTGGTAGCCGAGGCCGAGCAGGGCGAGATCCGTCTGCGGTTCGTGACCCCAGAAGCGGGCGCGCCAGATCCACGGCCGGCCCGGCGCCTCGTTGGTCGGCGCCACGACGATGCAGCTGCGCCCGTCATGCTGAAAATCCCAGCGCGGCCATCCGAACCAGTTCGTCTGAGCCCCCGGAAACGGCGCCGCCGAAGCCGCCGCCGAAGCCAGCATCACAACCGCCGCAGCCCGCAGGAGACTCTTCATGCGCCCGTGATACGGTGGAGCGGGCCGGGAAGCAACCCAAACGAACATCGAACGCCGAACATCCAACATCGAACATCGAAGTTCGGACCGGATGCCGACGCGAGGAGTCCCGGACCGATGGTCGGGCTGGCACCTATAACCCCTCCCCCTCCGTTTCGCCACCTCTGCGTCCTTTGCGTCTTTGTGTTGGTCCGCCGTCGCGTCCGCCTTGCGACCGGGCGCGGTTCCGCGCTACGCTCCGCGGCCGTGAAGGAACCGGTCGTCAGCTTCGTGATCCCGACGCTCAACGCGGAGCGCCTGCTGGCGGGGTGTCTCGCGTCGATCCGGGCGCAGGACGTCGCTCCGGACACCGTCGAGATCCTCGTCGCCGACGGTGGGTCGCGGGATGCGACGGCGGCGATCGCGGCACAGCACGGCGCAACGATGGTCGATGCGACCGGCATGATGGCCGAGGCTGCCAAGAGGACGGCGTTCGATGTGTCGCGCGCGCGCTATGTCGCACTGCTGGACGCGGACAACGAGATTGTGGGCACGACATGGCTCTCGCAGGCGCTGGCCGCCCTGAACCGTCACCCGGAGGCGCTGGGGTTCGAGTCCTACTACCTGAAGTCGCCGTCGCACACGGCGCTCAACCGCTACCTGACGTCCTGCCTCCAGATCAGTGACCCGTACGCCCGGTTCCTCGCCGGCCGGCTCCGCCTGACCGCGCGCGAGGCCGGGGACGTGGAGGTCTATGAACTCCCCGCGGACGGCTCCTACCCCACCGGCGCAAACGGCTTCGTGTTCCGCCGCGAACTTACCGCGCGCCTGCCGAAGGGCGACGCCTACCACGAGGCCGTCTTCTTCCCCGCCCTGATGCGGGAGGGCGTGCTCACTCTGCTCAAGATCCGCGGCTGCGGCGTGCTGCACCACTACGTAACCACGTGGGGCGACTATTATCGGAAGCGGCAGCGCGCGATGATCATCCGCGGCCTGCGGCGCGAGGAGTCGCCGGCGACGTGGGATGCGGGGGGCGGCGGGCGGAAACTGGGCGCCCTGCTCTACTTCGGTACGGCGGTCGGGCCGGCGGTCGAGGGACTGGTCCGTGCCGTCGCCGCGCGCGACCCCGACTGGTTGCTGCACCCGGTCGCCGGCCTCGTTTCCACCGCCGGCAATGCCCTCGGCATGTTCCGCGCGAGAAGCCAAGCCGACCGCGCCGCACGCGAACGCCTGACCAAGACACTGCACGATCGGGCCCGGCGGTAGGGCTATTCCCTTCGCAGGAAGAGCCGGTCGTAGAGAAACCGCCACGCCGAGGCGCGGAAGAGGGACCGCCAGTTCTTCTGCGCGAAGTCCAGCGGGTGCAGCAGCATGTTCCGGAGCATCGCCTTCCGGGCCATCTCTGTCGGCGCGAAGGGATCCAGTTCGGGCAGATTCAGCTCGTCGCGCAGCCAGGTCAGGTAGGCGATCCACTTCTGGTCGATGGCGACCCACTGGCCGTCCGGCGGCGGTGGTCGGTCATCGCGCGTGCTGATCACCGGATCCCCGGCCACGACCACCTTCGCGGCGGCGGCGGCCAGCGGCCGGATCATCCCGAACATGTGCGGGAAGTCGGTCGCGAGGCTCGCACGGGCGTAGGCGGCATCGTAACAGTCCGTCCGGAAGATATTGCTCGAAAGCAGCGTATGCTCGGTCAGGGCGCCAGGGTTGCGGACGGCACACGCGCGGGCGAACGCGCGATAGTCGGCGAAGACGGCAGGCACATCGAGACCCAGACGGTACTTCGTGTCGTAGACCAGCAGCAGGCCCGGGTCGTGCGCGTCGAGCAGTTCGAGGACACGGTCGAGGGCGTGCGGATCGAGGACCTCGTCGTCGCCCAGCAGCCAGCAGAAGC
>CAYRFK010000122.1:11280-14489 GCA_964423465.1 uncultured Verrucomicrobiota bacterium
CGGTCGAGGGCGTGCGGATCGAGGACCTCGTCGTCGCCCAGCAGCCAGCAGAAGCGTCCCTCGGCCATCTCGCAGGCGATGCAGAGGTTCGGGTTGATGCCGAGGTTCCGCTCGTTACGGGACGACGCCAGCGACAGCCCCTCCGCCTGGAATCGCCGCACCACCTCCGGCGTGCCGTCCGGCGAACCGTTGTCCGACACCGCAAGCGCCACGCGCTCCGGCCCGTGGCCCCCCGCGCGGACTTGCGCGGCCAGCGCCCCCAGCGTCTCGCCGAGATACGCCGCCCGGTTGTAGGTCGGAATGCAGACGGTCAGGAACGCAGCCATGTCATCGTCTCCGGTCGCCCACCGTCGCCGATCCTCCGGCGCGTGACAAGCGGAAAGGGTTGAAAGGAAGCCCCAAAACCGCTATGAAGTCGCGGATTCGCGCGCGGGCGCGGGGAAAGGTTCGGCCCCTGTGAGTGTAATCGAGCGGACGACATGCCGGGTGTGCGGAAAGGACGGGATGGTCCCGATCCTGTCCTTGGGCGACCAGTATGCCGTGGGGTTCCTGGACACCGCGGACGCGACCACCGTGAAGGCGCCGCTGGACCTCGTGCTGTGCGAGCCGTCGCGCGGCGGCTGCGGTCTGCTGCAACTGCGCCACACGCTCGACCACGAACTGCTCTACCGTCGCTACTGGTACCAGTCGGGCATCAGCACGACGATGGTCGCCGCCCTCGCCGACCTTGCCGCGGCGGCTACGCGCCTCACCGGGCTGAAGGCCGGAGACCTGGTCATCGACATCGGCTGCAACGACGGCACGCTGCTGAAGCAGTATGCCGTCCAGGGGTTGGACCGGGTCGGGTTTGAGCCTTCCAACCTTTGGAAGCTCGCCCAGTCCAGCGGCGCCCGGATCCTGAACGATTACTTCAACGCCGCCACGTTCCGCCGCGAGCTGGGCGCCCGCCGCGCCCGCGCGATCACGAGCATCGCCATGTTCTACGACCTCGAGGATCCGAACGCCTTCGTGCATGACATCACGGAGTGCCTGGAGCCGGACGGGCTCTGGATCGTCCAGATGAACTACCTCGGCCTGATGCTGACCGAGAACACGTTCGACAACATCAGCCACGAGCACCTCGAGTACTACTCGCTCCTCTCCGTCGAGGCCCTGCTGAAGCGGCACGGCCTCCAGGTCATGGACGTCGAGCTGAACGACGTCAACGGCGGCAGTTACCGCCTCTACATCCGGCGCACCGGCGCCCGCATCGGGCCCGCGCCCGGCGCGGCGCAGCGACTGGCCGCGGTACGCGACGACGAGGCCCGGCGCGGGTTCGACCGGCGCGAAGTCTACGACGCCTTTTCCCAGCGCATCGCCGGGATCCGGGACCGCGTCACGGACATTCTGCGCGCCGAGAAGGCCGCCGGACGACGGACCTACATCTACGGCGCCTCGACGCGCGGACTCGTCGTGCTGCAATACGCCGGCATCACGGCGGACTTGGTCCCGGCCGCGGTGGACAAGAATCGGGACAAGTGGGGCCGCTACATTGCCGGCACCGGCATCCCGGTGATCCCGTTCGACGACTACCGCGCGAATCCTCCCGACGTCCTTCTCGTCCTGCCCTACCAGTTCAAGCGCGAGATCATGCTGCAGGAGGCGGACTTCCTGCGCCGCGGCGGACGGATGATCTTCGCGATGCCCGAGGTGAGCGTCGTGGGCGCGGCCGAACTGGCCGCCCTGGAGGCCCAGCCATGAGCCGCATCCTGATCACCGGCGTGACCGGGTTCATCGGCAGCCATCTCGCGCAGGCGCTGCGGCGCGAGCACGAGGTCTTCGGTCTCGTGCGCCATTCCACCAGCCGCGACATGGCGCGCCTCGCGCCGTTCCTTGAGGGCGTGAATCTCGTCACCAGCGACCTGTGCGACCTCTTCGGCATCCAGGGCGTGCTGCGGAAGACCAATCCGGACATCGTCGTTCACCTCGCCGCCATGAGTCCCGTGCGCAACTCGTTTGAAATGCCCTTTGCCTACGTCCAGGCGAACGTCACCGGCACGCTCAATCTCGCCCACGGCATGCTCGACCTGCCACGGTTCAAGAAGCGCAAGCTCGTTTACGCGGCCACGGCGGAGGTCTACGGCATCCAGTCCAAGCCGCCGATCCCCGAGGATGCGGTGCTGCAGCCGTCGAGCCCCTACGCGAACACAAAGTCGATGACGGACACCTACCTCCGCATGATGACGCCGGTCTACGGCCTCAACACGACCGTCATGCGCTGCGTGAACACCTACGGCCGCAAGATCGAGACGAACTTCGTGGTCGAGTACCTCGTCACGACCATGCTGAAGGGCGAGCGGGTCTACATCGGAGCACCGGATTCGCTGCGGGATTACATGTACGTAACGGACCACGTTGACGCCTACCGTGCGGCGATCCGCCACGCGGATGTCGCCGGCGAGGCATTCAACGCGGCGGCGGGGTTCGTGGTATCGAACCGCGACCTTGCGCTGAAGATCGCAAAGCTGACGGGGTTCCCGCGGCGCAAGCTGGTCCTGGGCGAGTATCCCCCGGGCTACCCGAGCCGGCCGCTAGCATCGGACCAGCCGTTCATCGAACTCGACGCGACCAAGATCCGGACGATGCTCGGATGGAAGGCGAAGGTCGGCCTCGACGACGGCCTGCAGCGGACGGTCGACTACTGGCGCAGAACGCTCTGAAGCACGATTGTCTTCTCCCGGACCGCAACTCATGGAGGGCCGAGCCATGCGAGGCCGGATCCAACGGTCATCGGGACGCAGGGTACGGGCTCGCAGTAGCTCGCCCCTCCAACACCGGACGGACTTGCGGGCCGGCTACGCTCCCGTCGGCAGCGCTCCGAACCGCCGCAGGGCGTCCTCGGCCTCGCGGATGTTCTTCATATCGTTGACTGACACCCATTCCTCGCCACCGGAGAGCATGTAGCCGGCGAGTTTTCCCTCCTCCGCGAGGCGCGTGAAGACCGCATCCTCGATCGAACCGGTCTGCGGCAGGAGTTTCCGGATGGCGCGGTTGAAGAGGTAGACGCCGATGCTCACGGGGACCTGGGGAAGCTGGCGGCCATACTTGAAGCCCGAGATCCGGCCGTCCGGCTCGTGGTCGACCACGCTGAATCGGCAGAAGAACGGCGCGAGCGCCATGGTCACCACGGCACCGCACCGGCGGTGAACAGTCTCCAGATTCGCGAGCGG
>CAYRFK010000123.1:0-14486 GCA_964423465.1 uncultured Verrucomicrobiota bacterium
TACAACTACGACGAGTTCGGCGGCGCCAACGACGGCGCTTCCAAGAGCGTCTTGAACATCCAGCCGGTCGTGCCCCTCTCGATCGGCGAGGATTGGAACCTGATCATCCGTACGATCGTACCGCTCGTTGACCAGAAGGATTTTCCGGTTGCAGCGATGAACGAATCCGGGCTGGGCGATGTCGTGCAGAGTTTCTTCTTCTCGCCCAAGGCGCCGGTGGGCGGGTGGATTCTCGCCGCCGGACCGGTGGGGCTCTATCCGACGGCGTCCGAGGACGTGCTGGGTGGCGAGCAGTGGGGTGCGGGGCCGACGGCGCTGGCGCTGACGCAGCGCGGACCTTGGACGGCCGGTGCGTTGGTCAACCACATCTGGTCCGTGGCCGGCGAGGACGACCGGGCGGACGTCAGCACGACGTTGCTCCAGCCGTTCCTGAGTTACATCGTCCAGAAGACGAAATCGACCTTCGGGTTGAATACCGAGTCCACCTACGACTGGGAAGGCGATGCCTGGGCTGTTCCGGTGAACTTGACGGTCGCACAGATGTTCAAGATCGGTCCGCAGATCATGCAGTTGACGCTGGGCGCGCGCTACTGGGCCGAGTCGCCCGACGGCGGCCCGGAAGACTGGGGCCTGCGGGCGCAACTGACGTTCCTGTTCCCAAGATGAAAGATGGAGAATAGTTGAAAGAGACCGTTCATCCACTCCGCCATGAGCCGCGCTGGCCGGTCGCATTGGCGATCCTGGCGGTGATCCTCCTGATGGTTCTGCTGCCGCAAGCCATCCGGTTGCTTCCGATGTGGGTCACCTACCTTCTCGGGGCTGCGGTGTTCGTGCCGGTCGCCGGCGTCGGATTGACGTCCGCCCGCCCGGGATGGCTGCGCGCCGAGCGAATGGTCGTTCTTCTTTTCTTTGCCGTGACCGCGGTACTGATTCTGGTGAACCTGGCGAACTTGCTGAACATGATGGTGCATAAATCGGCGGAGATCACGGGTGTGCAGCTGCTGGCCTCGAGCAGTGGGGCATGGGTCGCCAACATCCTCGTCTTCTCGCTGCTGTACTGGCAGATGGACCGCGGCGGTCCGGAATCGAGAATGCAGCATGTGCAGCACAGGACGGATTGGCTTTTCCCGCAAGAGAGCGCGCCCGCGGAGGACGTCCCGGCCGGATGGGGGGCCACCTATGTCGACTATCTGTATCTGGCCTACTCGACGGCCACGGCGTTCAGCACCACCGAGGTGGCGCCGCTGACGTCCCGCGCCAAGCTGCTGATGATGCTCGAAAGTTCGATCTCACTCGCCACGATTCTCGTGGTCGCGGCCCGCGCGATCAACATTCTGGGAAACTGAACCCATGAGTGCCGCACAATCAGCAGACATGGCGCTCTCCCCCTCCGGCTTTCATGTGATCGTCAAGCCCACTGGGGCCCGCTGCAATCTTGATTGCGCGTACTGCTTCTTCCTTTCGAAGGAGAACCTCTATCCCGGCGAGCCTTTCCGCATGTCCGATGAGACCCTGGAGTCGTATGTGCGGCAGATGATGGAGCCCGAGGACGCGACCGAGGTCACCTTCGCCTGGCAGGGCGGGGAACCCACCCTCATGGGGCTCGACTTCTTCCGCCGCGCCGTCGAGCGTGTGGCCCATCACCGCAAGCCGGGCCAGCAGATATCGCACTCCATCCAGACGAACGGCGTGCTTCTGGACGACGCTTGGTGCGCCTTCTTCAAGGAGCACGGCTTCCTGGTCGGTCTCAGCATCGACGGCCCGCGCGGCATGCACAATGCGTACCGGGTCACGAAGGGCGGGTCCGGAACCTTCGATCGGGTCCTGCGCGGATGGGAGGTGCTGCGTCGGCACGACGTGGACGTCAACATTCTGTGCTCGATCCATGCGGCCAATGTGGACCATCCGCTCGAAGTGTACCGCTTCTTCCGCGACGAATTGAAGGCGACGTTCCTCCAGTTCATCCCGATCGTGGAGCGGGCGACGCCCGAAACGCTGCCGCAGGCTCATGCGGGCGGGGGAGACCGGTGGGGCGCGTCGCGTCCCCTGTATACCCAAACCGGATCGCTCGTCACTGCGCGTTCCGTCGGAGCGGAAGCGTTCGGCCGCTTTCTGATTTCCATTTTCGACGAATGGGTGAAGCGCGATGTCGGCACGATCTTTGTGCAAACCTTCGATGCCACGCTGGGAAGCTTCCTGGGACAGCACAGCCTGTGCATTTTCTCGCCGACCTGCGGCCACGCCCTTTGCCTCGAGCACAACGGCGATCTGTACTCGTGCGACCACTATGTCGAGCCAGGCTACCTGCTTGGAAACATCACGACGGTTCCGCTGTTCGATCTGGCAGTCTCCGACCAGCAGCACGGGTTTGGGCAGGGGAAGCAGGACAGCCTTCCCACGTACTGCCGCGAGTGCCCGGTGCATTTTGCCTGCCACGGCGAATGCCCCCGCAACCGGTTCATCCGGACGCCCGATGGCGAAGAGGGGCTCAACTACCTGTGTGCCGGCTACAAGATGTTCTTCCAGCATGTCGAATGGCCGATGCGGACCATGGCCAGCCTGATTCGTCAGGGCCGTTTCGCCGACGAGATCATGGGGATGATCCCGGGAAAGGAGCACGCCCATGCAACTCATGCATGACGGGATCGAGGCCTCGGCCACGCTGATCGAGGCTTTGGCCGTCGCGATCATGTTGCTCTCGATCCTCGTGGGCACGGCGAAGTGGCTGCTGCAGTCCGGCCGGAAGCTGGAGAAGACCTACGAGCGGTACCGGGTGGCCCTCGGAAAGGCCATGCTGATCGGTCTCGAGATCCTGGTGGCGGCGGACATCATCCGCACCGTGGCCTTGGATTCGACGCTGACCAACATCGCAACCCTCGGTGCGCTGGTCGTGGTGAGGACCTTCCTCGGATGGACGCTGTCGGTCGAGGTCGAAGGCCGTTGGCCGTGGCAGAAACCGGATCGGCGGGGTGAGCCCGGCCCCGCAGAGAATAGAGGGAGCTGAATATGGCAGATCCAATGAGCTTTCTGGATGGGTTGCTGGCACGGGTGCACGGCCCGATGTCCTTCCGCTTCATCCTGCAGCCGCTGATGGCGATGTTCTTTGCGTTCCGCGACGGCAGGAAGGACGCGCGGGAGGGGCGGGGACCCTACTTCTGGGCGATCTTCACTGATCCGCAGCATCGAAGGGAGATGCTGATGGGGGGATGGAAGTCGATCGGCAAGGTGTTCATCATCGCCATCATCCTTGACCTTGTCTTCCAGTATGTCGCCTTCAAGGAGTTGAGGAGCGTGCCCGGCGCGCTGGTTGCAGGGGTGATCATGGCGATCGTTCCCTATCTCCTTCTCCGCGGCCCGATCAACCGGATTCTTGGACGCAAGTCGACCGGAGGGGACCGATGACCACGAAGGGCCACGTTGATTCCACGGGGGCGTCGGTCCGCAGGGCGCCGATGCGCAGGATGCTGGACGTCCTGGCGTCCGGACTCGGCATCAGCTGGGGCGCGCCGCCGAAGCCCGAACTCGGCCCGATGGACACCGGCACGCGCCTGGCTCACGAACGCACGGATCTGGCCCTGGAACGGACCTACTGGGCGGCGGAGCGCACGCTGATGGCCTGGATCCGGACGGCGATCTCCATGATCAGCTTCGGGTTCACGATCGGCAAGATCGGCCAGGCCGTGCACGAGGTCAAGGGGTTGATGAGGATGCGCACGATCGGCGTCTCCAGCATCGCCAGCGGGCTTGTGATCCTCGGCACGCTAGCGCTGCTGGCGGCAGCCCTGCAGTACAGCCGACGCGTCCACGAACTCCACGGGCAGGGCCTGCCGCGCCAGTTGAGCATCGAGTTCGTCGTGTCGGTGGTGCTGGTCGTGCTGGGGGGCTTCGCGCTGACCTCCCTGGTGATGAACGTGTAGGGCGACGGGCGCGGCGAGCCCGCGCGGGAACGACTTCGAAGAAAAATGTGACGACACAGAAAGAAGAGGCAAGGGATGAATGGAAGTATGAGTCAGAAGCGGCATGGATGGTTCTCCGGGACCCCGTCGATCGCCGCGCTCGCGATGGCGACCCTTCGCGTGGGCTTATGCATGGGGTGCCTCGCGGCGTTCATCGGATGCGCCTCCGCCAAGGTCACCCGGCAGGCCCCGCTGGTGAGTGGACGGATCCCGCGTCCGACCCGCATCCTGGTGCATGATTTCGTGAGCACGGCTGCGGAGGTTCCCCGCGACTCGGCCATGGCGCGCGAGTTCACCGTCTACGAGACGCCCAAGACGGCGGAGCAGATCCAGGCCGGCCGCGACCTGGGCGACGAGATTGCAACCATGCTGGTGGCGCAGATCCGCGGCATGGGCATGCCCGCCGTGCGGGCGACGGCGGCGGCGCAGCCGGGTCTCAACGACATCGTCTACCGGGGCTACCTGGTCTCCATCGAAGAGGGCAGTGCCGCCAAGCGCGTCGGCATCGGCTTCGGAGCCGGGGCGTCCGAACTGCAAGCCGTGGTCGAGGTGTTCCAGATGACGAAGCAGGGCCTGCGCAAGCTCGGCTCCGGCGAGGTGCAGGCGGGCGGGTCCAAGACGCCGGGCGCGGCGATGGGCGCGGTGGCCTTGATTGCCACCGCCAATCCGGTGGGGCTGATCGTCAGCACCGGGATGAAGATCCACGGGGAGAAGACGGGCAAGAGCAAGGTCGAAGGGCGCGCGGAGGCAACGGCCAAGGAGATCGCCGACGTGATCCGTAAGCGATTCCAGGAACAGGGATGGATTCAGTAATCGAGGACACCGATGCAATCGACGAAATGCCTTGTGCTCACATCGCTCCTGCTTGCCTGCGGCGGCATCCGCGCCGTGCCGGCCCAGCAGGCCGCCGCCGTCGCGGAACGGGTCGCGGCGCTCAAGGCCGTCCTGGAGACCAGCCAGGCCGCCCTCAAGCAGTATGAGTGGATCGAGACGACCGTGGTCAGCCTCAAGGGCGAGGAGAAATCGCGCAAGCAGGAGCGCTGCTATTACGGCGCCGATGGCGGGTTGCAAAAGGTGGAGGCCAATCGATCGCCCGAACCGGAGAAGAAGCGCGGCCTGCGCGGACTGATCGCCGAGAGGAAGCAGGATCAACTGACCGACTACATGAGGGGCGCGGTGGGCCTGGTGAAGAGCTATGTGCCGCCGATGCCGGCGCAGCTCGATGCGATCAAGGCTGCCGGCCGTGTCTCCATCGACATCCTGGAACCGGGCAAGCGCGTCCGCCTTAACTTCCGGGACTACGACAAGCCCGGGGACAACCTGGGCGTGGAGATTGATCTCGCGAACAACCGTCCCCTGGGCATGACGGTCTCCACCTACATCGACGATCCCAAGGATGCCGTCACGCTGGACGTGCGCATGGACCGGCTGGACGACGGGACGCACTACGCGGCCGCCAGCACGCTCGTCGCGAAAGCCAAGGATATCGAGGTCACGGTCAGGAACAGCGGGTATCGGAAGGTGAAGTAGAGGCCGAAACAACCAGAAAGGATAGGTGCAGCGATGAATATGCGAACCGTGAGTGCGTGGGCCGGAAGAATGATGATGGTGCCGGCGATGGTGGCGTCCCTGGCACTCTGTGGCTGCGAGAGCGAGGATACCGATTCGGATATCACCGCGACTCGGTTCTTTGTGGACCGCGAGTTGACGAACTACTCATCGACGGACGAGTTCACCTGGGACACGACTCTGACCGAGGCCCTGGTGACGGTCCGTATCGATGACTTCCGGGAGGGTGATACGACGCTGCGTGTGTACGACGGCCGGGGGGAACTCATCTTCACGAGGGCGTTGAACACGGGAAGTTCCGCGTACTTCACCGGCGACGATCTCTTCTTCCAACAGCGGACCGACGCCGGCCAGGCCGGGCAATGGCGGGTCGTCGTTGGATACAGCGACTTTACGGGAGAGATCAGTATCACGATGGAATAGCGGGTTCACCGTGGGATGAGAGACGAGCGGCAACAGCCGGCGCCGGGCGTAACCGGGTCAGCCGACCCGATAGCGGAGGTGGAGAGAAGGAAAGAAGAGAGTGCAGGCGGGACGATGCGGATGGTGCAATCAAACAAACTGGAGAGATGGACATGAGCGCAATGAAGACAAGTAGGATCGTCGTGGCGGCCTTGTTGGCCGGAGCGGTTTCCGGTTATGCGGCCGAGAAGAAGGGGTGGAGCTTCGAAATCACGCCCTATCTCTGGGCTGCGGGTCTCGAGGGCGATGCCACGATCAACGGCCAGGAGACGGAGTTCGAGAAGGGGTTCAGCGACATCGTCGACGCCGTCGAGATCGGCGGCTCGCTGCTGACCGTCGTGCAGTACAACCGCCTTCTTCTGTGGGGGCAGGTGGACTCATTCGCGTTGAGCACGGACGAGATGGACGTCGAGGATCAGCCGCAGGGCGGGAGCCTCGACACGGATCTGTTGCTCGGCGAGCTGGCGGTCGGTGTCCAGGTCGACGGGTGGGCCGAGGGGCAGACCTTCGACATCCTGCTCGGCGCACGGATGACATCCATGAAGGCCGACCTGACGGTCGACGGCCACGGGACGCACAGCTCGGATGTGGATCTGGTGGACCCGATGCTGGTCATTCGGCCCAGCATCCCCATGTTCCCATCGAAGATCGATGGGCTGACCTTCAACCCGACGCTCGGCATCGGCGGAGGCGGAGACTCGGACCTGGTCTTCGAGTTGTTCCCTCAGATCTCGTACCAGTTCTCCGACCGCTTCGTCGCGAGGGCTGGCTATCGTACCGTGGGGTATAAGTTCGTGGGCGATGAGAACGAGGACAACGAGCTCAACATCCGGCTCGCCGGCCTGACTGTCGGCTTGGGCTTGAAGTTCTAGTTCTGGCGATTAGCGGCCGCCGCGGCAGGTGACCCCCACTCACCGGCTGCGGCGGCCATATCGTTTACCGAGCTTTCAGCATGCAAGCGAACCCTGATCAATCCAGGCGTGTCCGGAATCGGCTATCGGGCCCATCGTTCATTCGCCGGGCGGGCGCCATCTGTGCACTGTTATGGTGGGGGGATGCCGGCGCCCAGGAGGTTCTTCTCCGCGAGGGGCAAACAAACTCTCTCCCCGGCACATTCACCGTTCCATTTGCCTTCTACAGCGATCTGCTTGGAGTGTGCGGTGGCGCGAGCATTGGCAATCGCGGGTTTCTGCAGCCGCAGGCGTCCGCCTTCGCGACGGTGATCGGATCGACCGAGGGATCGCTGTACGGATTCCTGATGCTCCGGGATCTCGAAGTTCCTCAAACCGACAGGCTGTTCATCAACAGCCAGCTGAATCTCGGTCGGTTCAGCGCGATCAATCTCTACCAGGACGGCAACCCGGATTTCCCCGACGGGCGCGCCGGCAGCCATGAATCCGATCCGGACGACTTCATCACGGGCGATGGGACGGATGTGAAAGCTTGGGCGCAGTTCGGCTACGTGCTCCCGATCGGGAGCGGCAGGGACGATCCGAAGTCCCGGCTTGTTCTGCGCGAAGGGTTGGTGGTGGAGGGGGCGCGCGACACGTCCGTGTGGAATCCATGGTGGAACGGATACACGCTCGTCGGAGTCAAGCCCTTCTACCGGAGTCAGCAGGTAGACACCGACGAGATCGGCGAGCAGGAGAGCGTGACGGCCGGATCCGAGTTCATCCTGAGGTACGAGAATACGGATTTCCACGAGAACCCGAGCCGCGGCAGTTTCCAGCAGTTGCGCTATGCAAAGGATTGGGGCGGGTTGGGAAGCACCGCTCCCTGGGAGACCGTGGACTTCCTGGCATCCAAGTACATACCCCTCGCCCCCGGACCGCGCAGCCGCCAGCGCGTGCTTGCGCTCTCCCTGTGGTGGATCGACACGCCATCGTGGGAGCAATCGCACATGGAGGAAGGGGCGGAGGTGCTCCATCGCCCGCCCATCTATGCCGGAGCGACCCTCGGCGGAACGGAACGGATGCGGGGCTATTCCGAGGGCCGGTACAATGACCGCTCCGCGGTCTATTACGCGGCGGAATACCGGCACATTCCGGACTGGAATCCACTGGGGCGGGTTGGCTGGCTCAACCGCAGGAACGCGCACGTCCAGTGGATGCAGTACGTGGTGGGCGTCGAGGCAGGTCGGGTGGCGGACGAGTTCGACCTCGGGGAACTGCATTCGGAGATGAAGGTCGGCGGCATTCTGGGCCTGCGGTTCATGGTGAACACGCTGGTCGTTCGTGCGGACATCGGTATTTCCGACGAGGGCGGTACGGTGCAGATGACGATCGATCAGCCATTCTGATGAGAACAACCCTCCTTGGCGGCATCGGCGGGGTCGCACTGTTGTGCCATCTGGCGCGGGGAGGCGTCTGCGCCGATGCGGAGGTTGCCGTTCCGCAGCCGGCGGAAAGCAATGCGCCAAGCGCCGCCGCGGAGGCCCCGGTTGGCGGGACGTCGGCTAAACCCCACGGTTCCGGCGGCTTGTTCTGGGGATTACGGTGGGACGACGGCCTGCGCTACGAGATCGGGAGCACGGCGAGGGTCGCCCGGGCGATGTCGCTCCATCCCGACCGCGACGTGCGGCCCCACTCCGGGAAGATCGGACTGAAACTTCAGTTGGACGCGGCGTCGTTCGAAACGGACGGGGAGGGAACCACGCAGGATCAGGGAGTCCGCCGGGCGCGTCTGTATACCAGCGGCCTGTTCTTCCTGATGGTCCCCATCTCGTACAAGCTGGAGGCCGAGGTCACCGACGAGGATTTCTACGTTCGGGAGGCCTATGTGTGGCTCGCGGAGATCCCCTACGTGCAGAACCTGAAGGTGGGCCACTTCAAGGCGCCGATGACTCTGGAAGGGCTCTCGTCCTCCTCGGATCTCCTGTTCCTCGAGCGGGCGGCGCCGGTCGAGGCGTTCAATCCCGGCATTCTGTTCGGCATCCAGCCCGCGGGCATGAGTTCGGACAAGCGAAGGACCTGGGCGATCGGATGGTTTGCCAACGGAGGTCAGAATGACGTCTCCGAGGCTTCGCGCAGCCCGAGTCGGGCCATCGGCCGCCTGACGTGGCTGCCACGGCGCGAGGAAGGTGCGGACGGAGTGAACCTTATCCATGTGGGACTCAGCGGCCAGTACCTGTATTCGGATCGCCACGAGGTGCAGTTCCGGTCGAGGCCCGAGAACTACTTCGCGCCCCGGGTGGTGGACACCGAAACCCTGGATGCCGAACAGGCCACAACGTGGGGTATTGAACTCGCGGTTCAGCGCGGCCCCCTGTCGGTCCAATCTGAATTCCTACAAGCGATCGTCGACCGGATCGACAATTCCGATCTAGTGTTTCAGGGCAGCTACGTTGCGGCAAGCTGGCTGCTGACCGGCGAGAGTCGACCCTACAAGAATGCGTCGGGCGTGTTCGGCCGTGTGCAGCCGCGCAGGGAGTTCTCCCTTGGCACGCGGTCATTCGGCGCATGGGAATGCGTCACCCGGATTTCCCGTCTGGATCTCGACAGCGACGACGTGAAGGGCGGGACGATGGGCCTCGTGACCGTGGGACTCAACGGCTACATGAGCGAACGGTTCCGCATCGGGTTCGACTTCGCCACGGGGACCGTCGAGCGGGACGGGGCCGAGGAGGACCTCCAGATCATCGGGGGGCGCGTTCAGTATGACCTCTGACGTGCTGAGAGTGGGGATCGTGGAGATGAGCCCGGCAGCTTGGACGGGACTTATGATGGTTTGCGTCATATTGGCGGGTGGGCTTCCGATCACATTCTCGCTCGTACGGAATACCCGCAGCCCCCGCGAACGAGCCTTCGTCGTCCGTTCTGTGCTCTGGGCATGGGGAGGGTTGACGGTCGTGCTTGCGGCGATATGCCTACTTTCGGGGCCGTACACGTACGCATTGCTTGTGATCTACCTGTTGCAGTTGCCTGTCTTGGCGTACCGCATGACGGTGAGGCAGATGCTGATCCGGGAGTCCGAGTGTGGCCGATGAACGTGGAGGAGCGTGTTTCCCATGAAGAATCGCTTTGAAGCAGCCAGGCTCGTGGCCTTGGCGATCCTCCTGTCGACTTCGGTCGCGCCCGCGGATCCGGCACCCGAGGATTCGGGGGGGGGCGCATCCCGGAGGCCGAGGATCGGCCTTGCACTTGGCGGCGGCGGGGCGTTGGGGATCGCGCATGTCGGGGTCTTGCGCGTGCTGGAGGAGATGCGCATTCCCGTGGACTACATCGCCGGCACCAGCATGGGCTCCATCATTGGTGGACTGTATGCCTCCGGCATGTCCCCCGACGAGATCCAGGCATTCCTTGAAAAGCTCGATTGGGTGGACGTGATGAGCGACAACACCCCGCGAGGTGATCTCTACTTCCGCCGAAAGCAGGACGACCGGCGGTACATGATCGAGTTGGGCCTCCAAGGGCGCTCCATCCGGATGGGCACCGGTGTCGCGGCCGGGCAGAAATTCAACAACGAGATGCAATTCATAACGCTGCGCTCGGCGGCGGTGACCAATTTCAACGAACTGCCGATTCCGTACCGCGCCGTTGCGACGGACCTGGCCAGCGGACAGAAATATGTCATGGATCATGGCAGCCTTGCGACGGCGATGCGCGCGAGCATGGCCGTGCCGGGCGTGTTCACTCCTGTGGAGATGGATGGCCGGATTCTGATCGACGGAGGGGTGGTCGACAACCTGCCCGTCGACGTCGCCAAGGAGATGGGAGCGGATGTCGTCATCGCCGTGGACGTCGGCTCGGATGCGGATGTGGTCGACAAGGAGAGCCTCCGGTCGCTTGGCGGAATTCTGGGGCGAACCTATACCATCGCGCAGCGGCCGGGGCAGGTCGCGATGTTCCGCCGGGCCGACATCGGCATCCAGCCGGCCCTCGCCGGCTTCACGGCCTCCCAGTTCGAGCGCGTTCGTGAGCTGGTTCCGAAGGGGGAGAAGGCGGCCCGCGATCTTGCGGCCCGTCTGTCGCGCTACAGCGTCAGCGAAGAGGAGTTTCAGAAACACCTGGCGAGGCAACGCCGTCCTCAGCCGCAGGGTGTCCGGATTCAGGCGATTAAGATCTCCGGGAATCGGCGCGTGTCCGAGGAAGCGATCCGGGGGCGGATCCGCAGCGAACCCGGAACGCCGCTGGATTTGCCCACCGTGCGCCGGGACCTGAAGCGCGTGTACGGCCTCGGGGAGTTCTCCCAGGTGCTGGCGAAGGTGAGGCCGGTCGGCGATGGGCTGAGCCTGCTGGAGTACGCTGCGATGGAGAAGCCGTGGGGGCCGCTCTATCTCAAGTATGGCGTCCAACTCCGCTCGGACTTCGACAAGGACGCTGACTGGCGCATGCTGATCAATGTGACCCGGATGAGCCTCAACCGGCTCGGGGCGGAATGGCGCAACGAGATCGAGTTCGGCAGCACGCAGCGGGTCTTCTCCGAGTTCTATCAACCGCTCAGCGCGAGAGGATGGATGTTCCTGGCCCCCAATGCCGAGTATGTATCCGACATACAGGACGTCTATCGCGAAGACGAACGCATCGCGGAGTATGATGTCGACCGCTTCATCGGGCGCTTCGACCTGGGCGTGCAACTTCGTCAGTATGCCGAGCTTCGGGTGGGCCCCTTCTGGGGATCCGGAAAGGGCCGGACCTCAACCGGAGCCTCCGAACTGCCGGAGATTGACGAGACGTTCGGCGGATGGGCGTTCAAGATCCAGGCGGATCGCAGGGATCGGACCCTGTTCCCCCGCACGGGCTATTTGTTCTCACTGCAAGGCGAGTTCGCCGAGGAGTACATGGGCACGGACGGGTCGTATGACAGGATGTATGGCGTCGCGCGTCAGTACTTCTCCAGAGGTGACCACTTCTTCGTTCTGGGCGGCGAAGGCGGAAGCAGCCTCGGAACGGACTTGCCGGCCTACGCCCAGTACAGAATCGGCGGGCCGCAGGGCTTCTCCGGGCTCAAGGAGGACCAGTTCCGAGGCTCCCATCTTGCCGCCGCCACGGTCGGCTACAGCTATCGCTTCGCCGCATTGCCGTCGTCGGTGGGAAGCGGTGTCTACGCCGTGACGCGTTTTGATGTTGGAAATGTGTGGGATGACGAGATCGATACCGATGACCTGCGCTACGGGTTCGCGGCCGGGGTCTGTCTCGACACGGTCATCGGCCCGATCTATCTGCTTCACGGCCGCGCAGACGGCGGTTTCAGCTGCACCTATTTCTCGCTCGGTGCCTACTTCTGACCACAACGTGATACTCATGAAAAGCCCTGGAGTTCGTGCGTGCGGCGCAGCCGCTGTCCCCGGCAATCTGTCGGACTCGTCAGACGGCTGCTCTCGCGAACCGCCGGCCGGCAACGCAAAATGTTTCGAGATGGGTTGGTCCACTGTTACACAATTGGAATTCGGGCGCGGAATCCCGACACAGGATACGTCTTATGAGCCAAGACAAGCTGTTCGATGACAAGAGGGATCTGATCCAGGATTTCGATTTCGGCAAGGCCACCGCGAACGTGTTTGACGACATGCTCGATCGGTCGGTGCCGTTCTACCAGGAGATCCAGAGGATGACCGGCGAACTCTGCACGGATTTCGCCGTTCCTGGCACCAACCTCTACGATCTGGGTTGCTCGACATGCACGACATTCATGGCCATCGAGCACTGCATTCCGCCCGACGTGACATGCATCGGGCTCGACTCATCCCCCGAGATGCTGGCGAAGGCGCGGGAGAAACTGGAGCAGAGAGGCTTCTCGCGCCCCTTCCGGCTTCTGCAGTCCGACCTGAACGGCGGGGTGAACATCGAGAACGCATCGGTGGTCATCCTCACCCTGACGCTGCAGTTTGTCCGCCCGTTGTACCGTGCACGGCTGATCCAGAGCATCGCCGACGGCCTGAACGAGGGCGGATGCCTCTTCCTGGTGGAGAAGGTCCTCACGGAGAACTCGACCATCAACCGGCTCTTCATCAAGCACTACTACGAGATGAAGAAGCGCAACGGGTACAGCGAACTGGAGATCGCCCAGAAGCGCGAGGCCCTTGAAAATGTCCTGATTCCCTACCAGTACGACGAGAACCGCAAATTGCTCCTCGACCATGGGTTCAAGGCCTGCGACGTGTTCTTCCGCTGGTACAATTTTTGCGGGATTCTGGCGATCAAATGAGTGGAATGCCCGAAGCATCGGAACCGCCTCCCGTGGCATCGAATCCGCCTTCGAACTGGCTGGTGGCTTCCGGGAACTTTTTCTTCCGTGTTCGCAACGGGCTGTTCCCGGCCGTCTTTGTCCTGGTGCTGCTGTTCGTGCGTCCGGAGCAGTTTCTCGGCAGCCGTGAACTGGACGGCATCGTCATGGCTGCCGGCATGCTCGTCGCCATGCTGGGGCAGGGGTTCCGCTTGCTGGTGATCGGCTATGCCTACATCGAACGGGGCGGCAGGAACCGGCAGGTTTACGCATCGAAGTTGGTGGTCGCCGGCCTCTACGCGCATTCGCGGAACCCGATGTATGTCGGGAATTTCATGATCGCTTGCGGGGTGAGCATGGTTTTTGGATCGCCGTGGCTGTACTTCCTCGTGGTGCCCTTCTTCGCCTACGTCTACGCGGCCATCGTGGCGGCGGAGGAGCGGTATCTGCTGGGGAAGTTCGGAGCGGACTATGAGGCCTACCGGTCGCAGGTGAACCGCTACCTGCCCGATCTTCGAGGGCTGCATGCGACGTTGCGGGGGCACCGTTTTCAGTGGAAGAAGGCCCTGAGCAAGGAACATGGCACGCTGTTTGCCACCTGCGTGGGACTTGTCGGCGTAACGATCTGGAAGATGTACTGGATTCAGGGCTGGGATGCGGCACG
Source organism: uncultured Verrucomicrobiota bacterium (assembly GCA_964423465.1). Classification (GTDB taxonomy): domain Bacteria; phylum Verrucomicrobiota; class Kiritimatiellia; order PWTM01; family PWTM01; genus VGWF01. Next base: position 13,816 of record CAYRFK010000123.1, read on the forward strand.
GACCGATATTCTTCAACGGAGTTGGGTGTTCCTTCCGCTGGTCATCGCGTACGGGATTGTCCGCCTTCTCAAGCGAACGGGCCGGCTGAAGGAATCGAACGGTGGTGCAGTATGACGACGAAAACTGGAGTGGAGCGGGATGCGGCGCGAACCCAGCCCGAACCGCGCGGAAGGAGTGCGACTTTGATGCCACGTTCCATGATTGGGAGGAGCCCGGATTTGCGAAAGTAATCCGGCGCGGGCAGGTGGGCGGGTCCTGGTCTGCCCGCCGCCTCCATTGCATCCGAGAACGGCAACGATCGCCTTGGTGGTCGCGCTTCACGGAACGCTGGATTGCCGACGACTGTGGCGATATCAAAGGCCTGCTCTATCGCGAGGACGGCGGAAGCGTGCTGATGCGCAGTCATGCTCTCTTGAAGCCACCCTTCGTCGTCTGTCCCCGAGCGGCGAGGACCTGTCGCTGACTCGCAAGCTCGTCGAGGCCGGGAAGATCCTGGACATCCGGGTCGTCGACCACGTCATCGTGGGCCGGGGCCAGAGCGATTTCTTCAGCCTGCGCGAGTCCGGGATGGTGAGCTTCGAGTGAACAAGGCGGCTCTGCCGCCGTTCACCCTACCGGCTGCGCGGGCTCGCAGACTCGCCCGCTTGCCGAACGCCGGCGGCCTCCACTC